>CALJUL010000088.1 GCA_937975725.1 uncultured Pseudoxanthomonas sp.
TAGGTCATCGCCAGGGGCTTTATCCCTAAACCCCCAGCCGCAAGGCTGGGGGTTTTTTCTTGCGCCGTCATGCCCAACAATCACACTTCTTGAATCGCTCGGGGAGCATGGCATGACGAGGGTGGCGGCAAGCTTGGCGGTGGGCGTGGCGGTGGCAATGGCGCTGTGTGGCCATGCACGGGCGGCGGAAGTGTCGGCGCAGGCGCGTGGCGTGCACGAGCGTGCGCTCGTACTCGACACCCACCTGGACACGCCGGCCAATTTCGAGCGTCCGGGCTGGCGCATTACCGACAACCACCAGGGCCAGAGCGATCTTTCACAGGTGGACCTGCCCCGCATGAAGGCGGGAGGGCTGGATGGCGGTTTCTGGGTGATCTACACCGCGCAGGGACCGCGAGACGAAGCCGGCAAGCGCGCCGCGCGCGATCACGGCCTGGAGCGGCTGGTCCGCATCCATGAAATGCTGGCGGCCAATCCGGATACATTCGAACTGGCGTTGACCGCCGACGATGCCGAACGCATCGCCGGCGCCGGCAAGCGCGTGGCCTTCATCAGCATGGAGAACGCCGCACCGCTGGCCACGGACCCCTCGCTGCTGCTCGCCTATCACCGCCTAGGGCTGCGGATGCTGGGCGTCACGCACACCCGCAACAACGATTTCGGCGATTCCTCCACCGATCCGAAGGGCGCCGAATGGCATGGGCTGAGCCCGGCGGGCAAGGCGCTGGTGGCCGAGGCCAATCGCCTGGGCATCGTGCTGGACGCTTCGCACGCCAGCGATGCGGTGTTCGACCAGTTGCTGGAATTGTCGAAGGTGCCGATCGTGCTTTCGCATACCAGCGCCGACGCGGTGTACGACCATCCGCGCAACATCGACGATGAGCGCATCCGCCGCCTGGCGGCCAAAGGTGGCGTGATCCACGTGAATGCGTATGG
The DNA here is from genome assembly GCA_937975725.1 of uncultured Pseudoxanthomonas sp. Taxonomy (GTDB): domain Bacteria; phylum Pseudomonadota; class Gammaproteobacteria; order Xanthomonadales; family Xanthomonadaceae; genus Pseudoxanthomonas_A. The sequence continues at coordinate 937 of CALJUL010000088.1, forward strand.
CGGTTACCTGATCGACATCCCCAAGAATCCCGAGCGCGATGCCGCGCTGGATGCCTTGTCGGACAAGTACGGGCCGGAGAACCGGCTCTCCGAAGACAAGGTCAGCGCCTTCCTGGCGGAGCGCAAGGAGATCGAGGCGCGCTTCCCCGTCCGCCGCGCCACGCTGGACGATTACATGGCCCACCTGCTGCACATCCTGAAGGTGGCCGGCGTCGACCACGTGGGCATCGGTGCCGACTGGGATGGCGGCGGCGGCGTGGAAGGACTGGAAGACGTCGCCGCGCTTCCGCTGGTCACCGAGCGGTTGTTGAAGGCCGGTTACAGCGAGGCCGACATACGCAAGATCTGGGGCGGCAATCTGTTGAGGGTGTTGCGTCAGGTGCAGGCCGCCGCGGCGCCGGGAGCGTGACGGGCGGCTGCTTCTCGCCGACCGCGCAGTCGTGGGAACGGGACGGGAGGGCGGCACTGCCTTCCCGCTTACCGGCATCCACCATGCGGGTCGGGCGCGGAAGAAGACCCGCATGACGGAGACGATCACCCCGCGCCGTTTCGCCTGGGACTTGCCGCCGGACATCCCGAAGCACTGGTTGCCGGGCAACGAAGTGGTGTCCGCAGTGCTCAATGCGTACACCATCCTGGTGCCGGCCAACGAAGCCTTCTACATCCGTACCCTGAAAGCCTGCCTGCCGCGCGTTGGCACGGGCGAGTTGCGCGCACGCTGCCTCGATTTCATGCGCCAGGAAGCCCAGCACGGCGTGGCGCACCAGCGCTACTGGAACAACCTGCAGGCGCAGGGCTACCGGTTCCGGACTTTCGAGCGCTGGGTGGGCAAGGGCGTGTACGGCCTGACCGAACGCATCAGTCCGCTGTGGCTGCGCGTGTCGCTGGTCAGTTGCGTGGAGCACATCAACGCCTACCTGGCCCGTGAATTCCTGGAGCAACGCATCCTGGCCGGTGCCGATCCGCGCATGCGCGACCTGATGGAATGGCATTTCGCCGAAGAGATCGAGCACCGCCGCGTGGCCTTCGACGTGTTGCAGGTGGTCGCGCCGGCGTATCCGGTGCGGTTGCTCGGCTGCGCCATGACCGCCTTCCTGTTCTACCTGCTGATGACCGTGCTGGCACTGGGATTGCTGGCGCAGGATGGCCTGCTGGGGAAGGGGAGGACCTGGCGGCTATGGAGGAAGCATCTGGCCGGCGGGCACCACATGGCAAGGCGCACGTTGGGCCACCTGTGCGACTACCTGCGGCCGGGCTTCCATCCTGCGCAACTCGGCGGTGACGCCCTCGCAGCGGCGGTCCTGGAGCGGCAGACGGCTTCCCGGCCGCCCGCGGTCGAGCCCCTGCGTGGAGGAGGCTGACAGGCGTCCCTGAAAGGGGGGGCTGGAACCGGCATCACCAGGGGGAATCCAGAGGGGGTAGAAGGGAGGAACTCCTAACCCATTGAGCAGGAAGCTATTTTGTCGGGAGCTTGGCCGCCCTCGCCCAGTGTTGCCGTCATGGAACAATGGGAACTTCCCATGCGGTTAGCAGTCCAACCCCCCGACTGCTAACATCCTTGCCCATGAATCCGAATACCGCCACCACCGCCCTGGTCGCCAACAACCTGCCGATTCCCAGCGCGCTGGGTTCGCTCGATGCCTACATCAGTGCCGTCCACCAGATCCCGGTGCTGTCGGTCGAGGACGAGCGTGCGCTGGCCGTCCGCTACCGCGAGGACGAAGACCTCGATGCCGCCCGCGAACTGGTGCATTCGCACCTGCGCTTCGTGGTGCACGTCGCCCGCGGTTACAGCGGCTACGGCCTGCAACTGGGCGACCTGATCCAGGAAGGCAACATCGGCCTGATGAAGGCCGTCAAGCGCTTCGACCCGGACATGGGCGTGCGCCTGGTCAGCTTCGCCGTGCACTGGATCCGCGCCGAGATGCACGAGTTCATCCTGAAGAACTGGCGCATCGTCAAGGTCGCCACGACCAAGGCGCAGCGCAAGCTGTTCTTCAACCTGCGCAAGTCCAAGACCCGCCTGGGCTGGATGAACGCCGAGGAAGTCAGCGCCGTCGCCAGGGACCTCAACGTGTCCGAGCGCGAAGTGCTGGAGATGGAAGCGCGCCTGTCCGGCCGCGACATCGGCTTCGATGCCCCGGCCGACGAGGACGACGACCATGCGCCGCCGTCGCCGGCCAGCTATCTGGTCGCGCACGAGGAAGATCCGTCCCAGGCCTATGAGCGCGCCGACAGCGAAGACAACCAGTTGGAGTTGCTTCGCGAAGGCCTGGCCGGGCTGGACAACCGTTCGCGCGACATCGTCAAGCGCCGCTGGCTGGACAGCGAAAGCAAGGTCACGCTGCAGGAACTGGCCGACGAGTACGGCATTTCGGCCGAGCGCGTGCGCCAGATCGAGGCCAATGCGCTGAAGAAGATGAAGGCGCTGTTCGCGGCGTGAGGGCGCCGGCGCGGTGATCGAAGAGGGCCCCGCGAGGGGCCTTTTTCATGTCCATCGTTGCAGGGAAGTCGGTGCACCGGTTAAGCGGCATCGTGCCGCGTGGCCGGCCAGCCCCACTGCCGCCGCCCGGGCGTTCTATGGTCAACTACGCGGCCCGCCGGGCCGCGGGCATCCATCCACACAGGGGAACTGACATGCGCGGGAACACGAGGAAATGGACGGCCATGGGACTGGCCGCGGTGCTGGCGCTGGGGCTGGCCCCGGCCGTCGCGATCGCGGCCGTGCCCGACGGCACGCAGGCGACCGAATCCGGCTCCGGCGGCATCCGCTTCGGCATCGAGCGCGAGGAATACGAAGCGCAGGCGCGCGCCGCCATGCAGGTGGACCCGGTCGTCGCCGCGCACATCGGCGCGATCCGCGCGGTGGCCCTGGACGAGCCTGCCAGCCTCGACGAGCCGGGCCCCGACGTGCTGGTGTTCGACATTGAGGGCAGCCGCGGCAAGGGCCGGGTGACGGCGCGCTTCATCACCGTCAGCGCCAGCGAGGAAGCGCTCGGCCCCGGCACCCTGGTCATGGCCGACGGCACCCGCCACGCCATCGAAGGCAACGCGGAAGCGCTGGCCGCGGACGCGGAGGACGCATCACGCACCGACGACGGATCGTTGCTGGCGCAGGGCCAGGACATCTTCAGCCGGCAAGCGCGCGAAGCCGCGCAGCGTTATCCGCTGGTGCAGCAGCACATCGGCCGGATCGAGCGCTTCGTGATCGACCCGATGGGCACGGGCGCGGCGCCCGGCCGGAACACCTTCGTGTTCGACCTCGCCGGCAGCAAGGGCAACGGCAAGCTCGAAGCCGACTTCATCACCGTCGATGCCGACACCGAACGCCTGGGCAAGGGCGTGCTGACGCTGGCCGACGGGCGCCGCCTGCCGTTCGAAGGTGAACCGCCCGGCCCCGGCGAAACCTCTGGCGCGGACGAGGACGATTTCTCCTCGCTGTTCGGCAGCCTGCAGGACAATCTCTTCACCCGCCAGGCGCGCGAGGCCGTGCAGCGCTATCCGCTGGTGCAGCAGTACATCGGCACGCTGGACCGCTTCGACCTGGACATGGCCGGCACCGGCGAAGCCGAGGGCGCCAACGAGTTCGCCTTCGATATCGCCGGCGACAAGGGCAGCGGCCGCATCGTCGCCGATTTCATCACCGTGGATGCCGACACCGAGCGCCTGGGCACGGGCGTGCTGACGCTGGCCGACGGACGCGAACTGCGTTTTGAAGGCGAAGCGCCGCATCCGGGCGAAGGCCGCCGTGACGCCGGCGAGATCCCCGACACCTTCGCCACCCAGGGCGGCATGTTCGTGCTGCAGGCCAATGCCGCCATGCAGGCGCACCCGGTCGTGCAGCGCTACATCGGCGACATCCGCGAGGCCGCGTTCGACCGCGAGGCGTCGTGGACGCTGCCCGGCGACCGCTACGCCTTCGACCTGAAGGGCAGCAAGGGCAGCGGCCGGCTGGTGGCCGACTTCATCACCGTCGATGCGGACAACGAGCGGATCGGCGACGGCGAACTGGTGATGGCCGACGGCACCCGCCACGCGCTGGCGGAATGAGCCGCGCAAGATCCGGATAGCCGGACCGCCGCCGCTGCACCAGCATGGCGTCCTTCCTCCAGCGGAGCGACGCCATGCCGTTCGTGATCCGGGGACTGTCCCCCGAACCCTTCCGTCCGCTGTTCGCGCTGGACGCCGCCACTATGGCTGCGCGCAACATCCGCCGCGTGATCGCCGATGCCGGCCACGGCTTCCCCTGCCGCGTCACCCTGGAGGACGCGTGGCAGGGCGAAACGCTGCTGCTGTTGCCCTTCCTGCACCATGACGTGGCCGGCCCGTTCCGCGCCAGCGGCCCGATCTACGTGCGCGAACGCGCGATGCAGCAGCCCGCGGCGGAATTGCGCGATGCGCGGACGCCGTTCTTCACCCGCCGCCTGCTGTCGCTGCGCGCCTACGATGCGGAGGGCATGATGCGCCAAGCCGACGTCGTGGACGGCGCCGACGCGCACGCCCACCTGCAACGCATGCTCGACGCACCGGGCGTCGCCCGTCTGCACGTGCACAGCGCGCGCCCGGGCTGCTACCTGTGCCGGGTCGACCCGGCCTGATCCTCTTCGTCGCGGCCGAGGATGATCCGCGCGCCGCGCTGGTAGCTCCAGTACGCCCAGAACCAGTTGAGCAGCACGACCAGGCGGTTGCGGAAGCCGATCAGGAAGAACACGTGCGCGGTGAGCCAGAACCACCAGGCCGGCAGTCCCGAGAACTTCAGGCGCCCGAAATCCACCACCGCGGCCATGCGGCCGATCGTCGCCAGGTTGCCGTAGTCGCGGTAGCGGAACGGTGCCGGAGCCGCACCGCCCGACAGCCGCGTGCGCAGCACCTGCGCCACGTACCGGCCCATCTGCTTGGCTGCCGGCGCCACGCCGGGCACCGGCCTTCCATCGGACGCGATGGCGGCCAGATCGCCGGCGACGAAGATGTCCGGATGCCCCGGCACGCTCAGGTCGGGTTGCACGGGCACGCGCCCGGCGCGGTCCAGCGGCACGCCGAGTGAGCGCGCCAGCGGCGAGGCCGCCACGCCCGCGGCCCACACCACCGTCTTCGCCGGCACGAACGCATCGCCCAGCCGGTAGCCTTCTCCGGTGATGTCGCTGACCGGCGTGCCGGTCACCACGTCCACGCCGAGTTTCTCCAGTTGCCTGCGCGCCTTTTCCGACAGCGCTTCCGGGAACGAGGCCAGCACGCGCGGCCCGGCTTCGATCAGCCGCACGCGCGCCTGCGAAGGATCGATCCGGCGGAATTCGTTCTTCAGCGTGTGCCGCGCGATTTCCGCCAGCGTGCCGGCCAGCTCCACGCCGGTCGGGCCGCCGCCGACGATGGCGAAGCTCAGCCACGCCGCGCGCTTGGCGGGATCGGTCTCGACCTCGGCGCGCTCGAAGGCGGTCAGCAGGTGCCGGCGCAGGTGCAGCGCATCGTCCAGCGTCTTCAGGCCCGGCGCGTGCCGCGCCCATTCGTCGTGGCCGAAGTAGGCGTGCGTCGCGCCCGTCGCCAGCAGCAGGTGGTCGAACGCGAGCGCCGTGCCGTCGGCCAGCAGCACCCTTTTTTCCTCAGGGGCGATCGACACCACTTCGGCCAGCCGCACTTCGACGTTCTTCTGCCTGCGCAGGATGTGCCGCAGCGGCGCGGCGATGTCGGGCGCGGAGAGGCCGGCGGTGGCGACCTGGTACAGCAGCGGCTGGAACAGATGGTGGTTGTGGCGGTCGACCAGGGTGATGCGCACTGGCGCGCCGGCCAGCGCGCGCGTGGCCCACAGCCCGCCGAAGCCGCCGCCGACGATGACGACATGGGGAAGTGCTGCCTGCATGCTCCGTTCTCCGGTCATCGCGGCCGATTGTCGCATGCCCGTGCCTGCCGGCATGGCGCGGCTGCGCGGGTCAGGCCGGGTCGCGGTCGATCAGCGACGTCGCGCGGGTATCGGGCATCCACACGTACGCCAGCAGCGAGCAGGCGATGCAGGCGGTGACGTACCAGTAGAAGCCGGTTTCCAGCCCGTTCTGCTTGAACCACAGCGCCACGTATTCGGCGGTGCCGCCGAACAGGGCGACGGTGACCGCATAGGGCAGGCCCACGCCGAGCGCGCGGATCTCGACCGGGAACAGTTCCGCCTTCACCACCGCATTGATCGCGGTGTAGCCGCTGACGATCGCCAGCGCCGCCAGCACCAGCCAGAACGCCTGCGCCGGGCTCTGCACGTCCTGCAACCGGCTCAGGATTGGCACCGTGAACAGTGTGCCGAGCACGCCGAAGGCGATCAGCACCCGGCGGCGCCCGATCCGGTCCGACAGCGCGCCCACCAGCGGTTGCAGCAGCATGTACACGAACAGGGTCGATGCGTTGACCAGACTCGCCGTCTCGCTGGCCATGCCCGCGCTGTTGACCAGGAACTTGTGCACGTAGGTGGTGTACGTATAGAACGCCAGCGTGCCGCCCATGGTCAGGCCGACGACCGCCAGCACCGCGCGCGGGTGCCGCGCCAGCATGCGCAGGGTGCCCTGGGCGCGCTGGTGTTCGGCGGAGCCGTCGGCCTCGCTGCGCACGAAGGATTCGGTCTCGGCCATGTTCCTGCGCAGCCACAGCGCCACCAGCGCCGCCGCCGCGCCGATCGCGAACGGGATGCGCCAGCCCCACTCGCGCAACTGCCCGTCGGTCAGGAACACGCGCTGCAACGCGATCAGCACGCCCAGCGCGATCAGGTGGCCCATCACCAGCGTCACGTACTGGAAGCTGGACCAGAAGCCGCGGTGCTCGCGCGTCGCCATCTCGCTCAGGTAGGTGGCGGACGTGCCGTATTCGCCGCCGACCGACAGCCCTTGCAGCAGCCGCGCCAACACCAGCAGGACCGGCGCGGCGATGCCGATGCTGGCGTAGCCGGGCGTGCAGGCGATGATCAGCGAACCGCCGCACATCATCACGACAGACAGCATCAGCGCGCGCTTGCGGCCGTGGCGGTCGGCGTAGCGACCGAGCAGCCAACCGCCGAGCGGGCGCATCAGGAAGCCCACCGCGAAGATCGCTGCCGTCTTCAGCAACTGGCTGGTGCGGTCGCCGCCGGGGAAGAACACTTCGGCGAAGTACAGCGAAAACGCCGCGTACACGTACCAGTCGTACCACTCCACCAGGTTGCCGACCGAGCCGCTGAAGATGCTGCGCAGGCGGCGGGCGGGGGTCATCGCGTCGTGCGGCGTCGGCGCCATCAGTAGAGGTCCATCGGGTCGATGTCGAGCGACCAGCGGGTACGGCGCGCTTCGGGCAATGCGTGGACGGCGGGCAACGCCAGGTCCAGCGCGCGGTGCAGGCGGCGCCGTTCCGGCGAGGACAGCAGCAACTGCATGCGGTGCAGGCCGGCGCGGCGCGGCATCGGCGCGGGCAGCGGGCCGTGCAGTTCCAGCGCGGCGTCGTGCGCGCGCAGCACCTGCTTGGCGGCGTGCAGGAACTGCTGCGCGGCATCGACGTGCTGCGCCTCCGCGCGCAGCAGCGCCAGGTGCGCGAACGGCGGGAAGCCGGCCATCCGCCGCTGTTCCAGTTCCGCCTCGGCGAAGGCGTGGTAGCCGCCGGCGATCAGCGTGTTGAGCAGCGGATGGTCGGGATGGTGCGTCTGCAGCCACACGTCGCCGCGCTTGCCCGCGCGGCCGGCGCGGCCGGCCACCTGGATCAACTGCTGGGCCAGTCTTTCGCCGGCGCGGAAATCGGTGGAGAACAGCCCTTCGTCCACGCCCACCACCGCCACCCGGGTCAGGTGCGGCAGGTCGTGGCCCTTGGCCAGGATCTGCGTGCCGACCAGGATGCCGGGCGCGTCGCCCAGCTTCGCCAATTGCTGCGCCAGGCCGTCGCGCTTCTGCGTGGTGCCGCGGTCCACGCGCAGCACCGGCACGTCGCCGAACCGTTCGGCCAGCGTTTCCTCCAGGCGTTCGGTGCCGACGCCCTGCGGTTGCAGCGCCAGTCCGCCGCAGTCGGGGCAGGCGGGCGGCGCGGCCTGCCGTGCGCCGCAATGGTGACACTGCAGGCGCCGGCCGCCGGCGTGCACGGTCATCGGTGCGTCGCAGCGCTTGCAGTGCGCGCTCCAGCCGCAGTCGTGGCACAGCAGCACCGGCGCGTAGCCGCGGCGGTTCTTGAACACCAGCACCTGGCCGCCGGCATCCAGCGCCTGGCGGATCGCCTGCAGCGTGTCCGGCAGCAGGCCGGCCTGCTGCGGGCGCTTGCGCATGTCCAGCACGCGCACGGCCGGCGGCTGCGCCTCGCCGGCGCGCCGCGACAGGCGCAGGTGCGCGTAGCGGCCGCTGCGCGCGTTGTGCAGGGTTTCCAGTGAAGGCGTGGCGCTGCCCAGCACCACCGGCACGTCCAGCGCCTTGCCGCGCACCAGGGCGAAATCGCGCGCGTGGTAGCGGATGCCGTCGAGTTGCTTGTAGCTGCCGTCGTGCTCTTCGTCGATCACGATCAGGCCGGCTTCCGGCAGCGGCGTGAACACCGCCGAGCGCGTGCCCACGAGCACCCGCGCCTCGCCGCGCAGGCAGGCGGCCCAGGTGCGGGCGCGCTCGCCGTCGTTGAGGCCGGAGTGCAGCGCGTGCACCGGCACCCCCAGGCGGGCGCGGAAGCGCGCCAGCGTCTGCGGGGTCAGCCCGATCTCCGGCACCAGCACCAGCGCCTGCCGTCCGCGGCGCAGGCAGTCGGCGATGGCGTGCAGGTAGACCTCGGTCTTGCCGCTGCCGGTCACGCCGTCCAGCAGCAGCGCGGCGAAGCCGGCCGTGGCGACGATGGCCTCGGCGGCGGCGCGCTGTTCCTCGTTCAGCACCGGCCCTTCGGCGGGGGCCGGCACGGCGGGCGCCGCGGCGGCGGCGAAACGCTCGGCCAGTCCGCGCTTGCCGAGGCCGCGGGCGGTCGCGCGGCCTTCGTCCAGGTGCAGGTCCAGCGCGTCCTCGTCCAGCGCGCCGTGCAGGTCGAGCAGGTCGGCCAGGCGGCGCGGCCGGCTGCCGGCGCGCAGGCGGTCGCGTTGCAGTTGGCCCGCCTCGGTCAGGCGCCAGCGCCAGGCCCGGGTGTCGGGCAGCGGTTCGCCCTGGCGCAGCGCGACCGGCAGGGCGGTGGCGAACACCTCCCCCGGCGGGGCGTGGGTGTAGCGAACCAGCCAGCGCAGCGATTCCAGCAGCTCGCCGCCCAGCAGCGGGTCGGCATCCAGCAGGGCGTGGGCGGCGCGCAGCTCCGGCGCGTCGCCTTCCGCCGCGCCGACGCCGGTCACCAGCCCGGTCAGTTCGCGGGGGCCGAACGGCACGCGGACGCGCTTGCCGACGTCGCCCGGCGCCGCGGCGTGGCCGTCGGGAGGCAGGTAGTCGAACGTCCGCGGCAGCGGGACCGGCAGGGCGACGTGCAGGACGGGAGCGGGGGGCATCGGCGGCAGTGTATCGGGCCGCGGCGGGCGGAGTGAGGGCTCGTGCAGTTGCGGCCATGTGCTGCCTGTTCCATGACGAAAATCACGCAAGTGCCGATTGCGGAAAGGGATTCCGGTTTATCCACACATGTTGTGGATAAATCTGTGCATGGCCGCCCGGCTCCACGCCGCGGCCGGCCTGCTGCAAGCATCGTCCCCGGGTTGGCGAAAAAAACGCCACAACATCAAATGCTTTCCAGATCAATGACTTGACTGTGAAACCAAGCTGAAACATGGGGGTAGGCCGCAGCCATGGAATGAGAAGTGACGGATCCATGACGGCTGTGCACAACGCTTTTTTCGCCGAAAGCCTTGTGCCGCCGGGGAGAGCAGATTTGCGCGCGCTGTCAAGGGTTCGGGAGGTCCGCCGTCTGACTATGATCGGGGTCCCTGCAAACGGTTCCGGCATGTCCTCTCCCTCCGTCCCCGCTTCGCCGCCGCCGGCCGCGCTGGCCGCCTTCCTGCGCGGCTGCGAGCGGCGCGGCGCGGTCTACGCGGAATTGCAGTGCGGCGACCCGGAGCGCGGCGACGTGGCGCTGGCCGCGGCGCTGAGGGCCTTCCGCGCGCACGCCGCGACCTTGCCGATGGCCGACTGGCCGGTGCGGTTCTGGACCCTGCTGGCGGCCACGCCGCAGTTGCGCGGGCCGGTACCCGGCGCAGGCTGGCCGCCGGCCCTGGACGCCTTGCCGGCCATGCAGGCCGGGGATCGCGCCGCCCTGCTGCTGCGCCTGGCCGGCGGGCTGGAGGAAGACGTGGCCGCGCAGGCGATGGGAGCCGGCGAAGCCGACTATCGGGAAGCGCTGGCCCGGGCCTGCCCGCGGGACGCGCAGGGCCGCCCCGATGCCGCGGCGTGGCGGACGCTGGCCGATGCCATCCAGCAGCACCTGCGCGACCTGCCGCCGGACCGACTGGCGCGGCTGGCCCGCCTGCGCGAGGACGCGTTGGCCGGCACCAAGCAACCGCTGCGTGCCGCAGCGCAGGCGCCGTCGGCGGTTCTGCGCCCGGCGCGGCAGCACGGCCGGCGCCGCTGGCCGTGGGTGCTGGCGTTCGTGCTGCTGGCGCTGGCCGCGGCCGGGCTCGGTGGATGGTGGTGGTGGCAGCAGCGGCCGCACGAGCTGCACGGTGCACCCACCGGCGTCGGCGACGGTCGCGTCGCCGAAGCGCCGGCTATCGAGATCGAACCCTTGCCGCCCACCGCGCCGCCCGCGGCCGCGATCGATCCCGGTGTCATGGTGGCCACGCACGCCGACTTCGACCTGCTGGCGGACCCGGAAGGCGAGGCGCTGGCGCAGCAGGCGGATTTCCTAGCGTGGTATCTGGCCACGGCACCGGCGCCGGAGGCACTGCCGGAGGAGGCGCACGATGCCGTGCCGTGACCGGTACCGCCTCGCGCTCGCTGCCGTGCTCGCACTCGCACTGCCCGGCAGCCTGCTGCTGCCGGCGGCGGCGCAGCAGGTGCATGAGTATTGGGAAACGATGGCGCCTGCCGCGCGGCAGGCGTGGGAACAGCGCCGCGCCGCCTGGGATGCGCTGCCGCTGGCCGAACGCGAGGACCGCCGCGCGCGTTATGCCGCCTGGCGCGCGCTCGACGAAGCGCAGCGCGCGCGGTTGCGCGGCGCCGCCGGAACCTTCGCCGCCCTGCCTGCCGAACAGCAGGCCGCGCTGCGCGCCCGCTTCGCCGCGCTCGACCGGTTGCAGCAGGCGGGTTGGCGATTGGGCCCCGAACTGGGCGCGGACTGGCCGCGCCTGCATCCGTTGTTCGCCTACCTGCCGGCCCACGAACGCGAGCCGGCGCTGGCGCTGCTGCGGCAACTGGATGCCGGCCAGCGCGAGGACCTGGCCGCGCTGGCGCAGCGCATTCCGCCGCAGGAGCGCGATGATTTCCGGCGCAAGCTGCTGGCGCTGCCGCCGGCGCAGCGCAGCGCGTGGCTGCGCGCCCAGCGCGGTCAGTAGTCCGCCAGCGCCTGCAGGATGCGCCGCTGCGCGCGGAAACGGCCGCCGAACCGCTGTTCGCCGTCGGCGCGCATGCGCGCGGCGTGCGTGCGCAGGTAGTCGTCCAGCGCCGCGCGGTCGCGCAGGCGGTAATGCACGCAGAACACAGTGCGGCCGGGCGCCGGCGCGGGCTCGTGCTGTTCGTGGACCTGCGCACCGGTGAAGCCGGGCAGCGCCAGCATCTGCGCGACGTGGTGGCGCAGCCACGGCAGGTATTCGGGCAGCAGCGCGGATTCCACGTCCAGCATCACTTCGTACACCACCGGCGGTGCGCTCATGCGTTCACCTTTGCGCGCTGCGCAGGCAGGGTGTTGGTCGGTTTGCCAGGGGACTGCCTTACGCGACGGGCGTGCAGGATGCGGTGGGAATGACAGGTTGAAGCGGATGCGCCTTCCGCGGCTCGCCCGGCGCCGTGCAGCGGATCGTGCGCATCCTGTCCGTGGGCGTGGCGGGACCTGTCTGTCCGCGGCGCCTGGCGAATTCCCTGCGCGGCGGCGTGCGGCGTGGTCATGTGGCGTTCTGTCCGGACGGCAGGTGGACGGGTAAGATACCGGCCTCCCGCGACCCGGTGCCAGCGCGCGACTCGCGCGGCCGCAGTCCGGCGGTGCTCTCTCCATGTCTGCCCCCATCTCCCCGACTCCGCGCTTCGGCCAGGAAGTGCGCGCGACGGCCAAGCTCGCGCTGCCGCTGGTGCTGGGCCATGTCTCGACCGGCCTGATTGGCTTCGTCGACAACGTGATCGCCGGCCACCACGCCACCCACACGCTGGCGGCGGTGACGGTGGGCACGGCGCTGCTGTGGCTGCCGATGATGGTGCCGATCGGCACGCTGATCTCGCTGACCGCCTCGGTCTCGCGGCTCGACGGCGCGCAGCGGCACGGCGAGATCGCGCCGCTGTTCCGGCAGGCGCTGTGGCTGTCGCTGGGGCTGGGCCTGCTGATGTTCGCCTTCCTCAGCGTGGCGCCGATGGCGCTGGCGAGCTTCGGCATCGCGCCGGAGATCATTCCCGGCGCCACCGCCTTCCTGCACGGCATCCGCTGGGGCGTGCCGGCGCTGACGTTCTATTTCTGCATGCGCTACCTCAGCGAAGGCATGCACTGGACGCTGCCCACCATGCTGCTGGGCTTCGGCGGCCTGCTGGTGCTGGCACCGCTGGGCTACGCGCTGACGTTCGGCAGGCTGGGCCTGCCGGGAATGGGCGCGGGCGGACTGGGCGTGGCTTCGGCGGCGACCATGTGGCTGCAGGCGACGGCTTTCGCGCTGTACCTGTGGCGCGCGCGCCGCTTCGCCCACCTGCGCCTGTTCGCGCACTTCGAGCCGCCGCGGCCCGGACCCATCCTGCAACTGCTGCGCACGGGCCTGCCCATCGGCATCACGGTGCTGATGGAAGGCAGCCTGTTCATCGTCACCGCGCTGTTGATCGCACGCCTGGGCGCGGTGCCGGCGGCGGCGCACCAGATCGCGATCAACGTGGCGGCGCTGTGCTTCATGGTGCCGATGGGTGTGGCCGAGGCCACCACCGTGCGGGTGGGCCACGCGGTGGGCTCCGGCGCCGCGCCGGGCATCCGCCGCGCCGCGCACGCCGGCTACGTCATCGTGCTGGGCACGCAGGCGCTGTCGGCGACGTTCCTGCTGCTCGCCCACGACCAGGTGGTGGCGCTGTACACCGCCGACGTGGCGGTGGCGGCGCTGGCCGGCAGCCTGCTGCTGTACGCGGCGGCTTTCCAGTTCCCGGACGGCATCCAGGTGCTCTCGGCTGGCGCGCTGCGCGGGCTGAAGGACACCCACGTGCCGATGTGGCTGGCGATGCTGTCCTACTGGGGCCTGGGCATGCCGCTCGGGGCCGGCCTGGGTCTGGGGCTGGGCTGGGGGCCGCAGGGCATGTGGCTGGGCCTGATCCTGGGGCTGACCGCGGCCGCCGTGCTGCTGGCCTGGCGGTTCCGGCGCAGCAGCCGGCGCCCGGAATTCGCCCTGCCGGAAGCGGGGTGACCAACGGGGCATGAAAGCCGCCTGCGCAGGCGGTAGAGTGGCCCCAGTTTCCCGGAGTCCCCCATGAACCAAGCCGCACCCCGCAGTCCTGTGGCCAGCTTCTTCGTCACCGCCTGGAACGCGCTGAACTTCACCCGCAAGCTGATCCTCAACCTGATCTTCTTCGGGTTCCTGTTCTTCCTCTTCGTCGTGTTCGTGCTCGCCGCCGGCAGCGGCGGGGTGAAGCCGATGATGGAGCGCACGACCTTCGTGCTGGCGCCGGAAGGCCGCCTGGTGGAGCAGTTCAGCTCCGACCCGGCCACGCGCGCGCTGGCCAAGGCGCTGGGCGACAAGAGCGGCGAGGAAGTGCAGTTGCGCGACCTGCTGCGCGCCATCGAGGCGGCGCAGAAGGACGGCAAGGTCGAGCGGATGTACCTGCGCGTGGACCAGTTGCAGCCCACCGGCTACGCCTCGTTGCGTGAAGTGGCCGCGGCGCTGGCCAAGTTCCGCGCCGCCGGCAAGCAGATCGTCGCCTTCGGCGAGAACATGAGCCAGGCGCAATACCTGCTGGCCGCGCAGGCCGACGAGGTCTACCTGGACCCGATGGGCAGCCTGGTGCTGGAGGGACTGGGCCGTTACCGCCAGTACTACCGCCAGGGCCTGCAGGAAAAGCTGGGCGTGGACGTGCACGTGTTCAAGGTGGGCGAATACAAGTCGGCCGTCGAACCCTACGTGCTGGACGCGGCCTCCAAGGAAGCCAAGGAAGCCGACCTGTACTGGATGAGCGACGTGTGGCAGCGCTTCCTGGCCGATGTGGCCAAGGCGCGCAAGACCACGCCCGAGGCGCTGGCCGCGGGCGTGGATACCCTGCCCGAGGGCGTGTCCGCTGCCGGCGGCGACCTGGCCAAGTACGCCCTGCAGCAGAAGCTGGTGGACGGTCTGAAGACGCAGGAGGAAGTGGAGAACCTGCTGGCCCAGCGCGGCGTGGCCGACGAGGATTCGGACACCGGCTTCCGCGCCATCGGCCTGACCGGCTACCTGACCCAGCTCGACGGCAGGCGCAATCCGCTGGACAAGCGTCCGCAGGTCGCCGTGGTCGTGGCCGAGGGCGAGATCACCGACGGCGACCAGCCGGCCGGCCGCGTCGGCGGCCTGTCCACCTCGGCGCTGCTGCGTGAGGCGCGCGACGACGACGACGTGAAGGCGGTGGTGCTGCGCGTGGATTCGCCCGGCGGCGGCGTGTTCGCCTCCGAGCAGATCCGCCGCGAAGTGGCCGCGCTGAAGAAGGCCGGCAAGCCGGTGGTCGTCTCGATGGGCGACCTGGCCGCGTCCGGCGGCTACTGGATCAGCATGAACGCCGACCGCATCTACGCCGACCCGTCCACCATCACCGGCTCCATCGGCATCTTCGGCATGATCCCGACCGTGCCACGCACGCTGGAGAAGATCGGCGTGCACACCGACGGCGTGGGCACCACCCGCTTCGCCGGCGCGTTCGACATCACCCGCCCGCTGGACCCGGCCGTGGGCCAGGTGATCCAGTCGGTGATCGACAAGGGCTACGCCGACTTCACCGGCAAGGTGGCCGAGGCGCGCAAGAAGTCGGTCGAGGAGATCGATGCGGTCGCCCGCGGCCGCGTGTGGAGCGGCGCGCAGGCCAAGGAGCGCGCGCTGGTGGACGAACTCGGCGGCCTGGATGCTGCGCTCGCCGACGCCGCCACCCGCGCCAAGCTGGGCGCGCCCGGCAAGTACCGCGTGCGCTACATCGAGAAGGCCGCTTCGCCGTTCGCGCAGTTCATGTCCGGCTTCGCCGGCAGCCGGCTGGGCGCGGCGATGCTGAAGGACTCGGATTTCGCCCGCGGGCTGCTGGCGCGCAGCTTGCCGGAGGTGGAAGCGCAACTGCGCTTCGTCGACGAGGCCATCAACGACCGCCACGGCGCGCCGGTGAAGACGTTGGCCTACTGCTTCTGCGGGCTCTGAGCCGCGCCGCGGCTCCGTTCCCCAGCGCGTTTCCGCGGGCCGTCCGGGCGACCGGGCGGCCCGCGCCGTTTCCGGGCTCCCGCGCGCCGCGCCGCGTGGCCGCCGGCGCGGGGATTCGCGTTGTATGCGGCATCCATGGCGGAGGATGCCGTTGCATGAAACGCGTCGAAGGCGGGTGGCGGATCGTGGTGGCGCTCGCGTTGGTGCTGGCGTCGGCTGCCGCGCAGGCTGCGCGTGCAGCGGCGCCGGAATCTTCTGCATGCGCCTTGCAGTCGCCGCCGGAGGATGCCGGCGCGGTCGCCACGCCCGGCGGCTTCCTGCTGGTGTATCCGCGCAACGCACACCTGCCGGACGACTACACCGGTTGCAAGACGCTGTGGGTGATGGACGTCGATCCGCAGCCCTGGCGCTGGGCGACGTTGTGGTTCGTCGACGGTCGCCTGCAACGCGTGGCGAGCTGGCGCCGCGATTCGCGCGGCGAGCCCGATCTCACCTGCACCATGCCCGGCGTCGCGCCAGCGCCCGGCATGGCCGCGGCGCCGGTGTGCGAAGGATTGGAGGACCACCCCTGGGCCGCGCTGCGCCTGCCGAGCTGGCCGCGCGCCTGTATCGGCGACGCGCCGCCGCCGGCGTGCGAGGGCGAACCCGAATGAACCTGCGTGGATGCCTCGGCAGCATGGTGCTGCTCGCCATCTCCCTCATCGCTGTGAGCGCGACTATGACCGCGCACGCAGCCGAAGTCGAAGCTAATGCCGAAGCCGACGCGGAATTCACCGCCTTCCTGCGCACTTGGCGCAGCGCGGCCGAGCGCAACGACGCCGCGGCGCTGGCGGCGATGGCGCAGGTGCCGTTCCTGTTCGAAGGCCGCGAGCACGATCGCGACGGCATCGCGCGCACGGTGGTGCCCGCGCTGTTCACGCCCGCGGTCCGCCGCTGCCTGCGCAGCGTGGCGCCGCTGAACGAGGACGGCCGCCATGTGTTGTCCTGCGCGCCCTACCTGTTCTACCTGGAACGCATCGACGGCCGCTGGCGCTGGGTGGAATTCGCCGCCGACGGCGAAGGCTGACGCTCAGGGCGCGTCGGGATTGGCCGCGGCGGCGGCTTCGCGCGTCCTGTCGGCTGCGGCCTGCACCTGCGCTTCGGCCGCCTTCGCTTTCTGGATCGGCGCCTGGATCGCGGCGCTCAGTCCGGTCTGCGCCGGTGGCGTGGCTGCGGTCGCCTTCGGTTCCGGCGGTTGGTCGGTGGGCGGCGGTTCCGGCGCGCGACACGCGGCGCAGGCCAGGACGAGTGCGGCGAACGCGATGCAGCGGATCACGGACATGGCGGAGACCCTCGTGGAACCTGGCGGTATGCTACGCCCATCGAACGAGGAGGGCGCGACGTGGCGGCGAACCGGTGGCGGCTGGACGGGCAACTGGCGCTGGTGACCGGCGCCAGCGCGGGCATCGGGCTGGCGATCGCGCGCGAACTGCTGGGTTTCGGCGCTGACGTGTTGCTGGTGGCGCGCGATGCCGACGCGTTGCAGGCGGCGCGCGACGACCTGGCCGAGGAATTCCCCGAGCGCGAGATCGGCGGCCTGTCCGCCGACGTGGCCGATGACGAGGACCGCCGCGCCATCCTGGACTGGGTGGAGGACCACGCTGACGCGCTGAACATCCTGGTCAACAATGCCGGCGGCAACGTCACCCGTGCGGCGGTGGACTACACCGAGGACGAATGGCGCGGCATCTTCGAGACCAACCTGTTCTCCGCCTTCGAGCTGTCGCGCTACGCGCACCCGCTGCTCACCCGCCACGCGGCCTCGTGCATCGTCAACGTCGGCAGCGTGTCCGGCATCACCGCCGTGCGCAGCGGCGCGCCCTACGGCATGACCAAGGCCGCGCTGCACCAGCTCACCCGCAACCTGGCCGCCGAATGGGCCGAGGACGGCGTGCGCGTGAACGCCGTCGCGCCGTGGTACATCCGCACCCGCCGCACCTCCGGCCCACTCTCCGACCCGGATTACTACGACGAAGTGGTCGCCCGCACGCCGATGCGCCGCATCGGCGAGCCGGAGGAGGTCGCCGCCGCCGTCGGCTTCCTGTGCCTGCCCGCGGCCAGCTACGTCACCGGCGAGTGCATTGCGGTGGATGGTGGTTTTTTGCGGTACGGGTTCTGAGGCGAAGGAACGGTGTGGTCGCAGGCATTTGCCTGCCGGCCGTGGTACTCACCGCTACATGCTGAAGCGTGCAACGGAAATCAGCTTCTAGGGAATCCCCGATCCAGGCCTGGGATTATTCGTTGGCAAGAGGGAATCTACTTCCGTCACTGAGACACAGGATCTGGATCTATGTGCCATGTGAAGGGGGGCGTCTTTCTGATCGACTCTGTCCCCGATATGTTCCGGGCTGCAAGTAAATGCATTTAGTAGTCGATGTAACTGTCCTGTGACCCGTCGCCGCAGTATCTTCGCGTCCAAGGGGTGTTCCGCCGGGGTGGCGGACGCAAGGAATCTGGCCTGCAACGGGCTGGAAGGGAGCGAAGCCGCATGATCGGGGATTCCATTTTCATGTCCCTGGCGCCGTCAGGCCCAGGCAAGCGGTGCGTGCTGTCGGCGGCGGGCCTGTTCCTGTGTGTAGTCGCAGGGTTGGCAGGTGCGCAAACGCCAAAGTACGGCGTACATGAGAAGGCGATAGAGCGCATCAGCGAAGCGCGTGAAGTTGGTCCGCTCAAGGTGGACGGGATGTTCGGCGACAGCCTGAGCATGTACAACGGCAGTGTCGATTTCGGCGTTGCCGATGTCTCGGTTCCTGGAAACTCCGGTCTTCCGGTGGAGCTTCGCAGGCGTTTCAACGTAGCCGATAGGCGTGAGACCACTATCGTCACGTGGTTTGATCACTTCGGGGGCTTTGCGGAATGGGATCTGGACATCCCCTATCTGTCTGATCGCCCCGGGTTCAGTAGACATCTCCGAGCCGTACATTACGGCAATCACGGAGGTGGGCATGAGCAGCAAGTGATATACGGACGAGTTCAAGCTCGAAGCGGCTAAACAGGTGCTAGAGCAAGGCCGACCGGTTCGAGAAGTGGCACAGCGGCTGGGGATCGGGATCGACACGCTGTACGGGTGGGTGCGCGCGCAGCGCAAGACTCCCGTCATGCGACTGACGTTGCCGCATTGCCGTACAACGAGAGCCCGCCGTATGGCGGGCTTTTTCGTGTCCTGGGATTGTCCTCCATGTAATTCGGGCGAGCTAATAGATCGGCCGTGCTACTGGGATGGGGAGGCAAAAGCGGTCAATCGCGTCAAGTACATACGTTTACGTCCTTTCCTGTCTTCTCTGTGCGCGCTTGCAGGAGTAGTTTCGCCGACATGGACGTCCTGCCGAAGGGTGCCCGTAAGGATTCTGGCCTGCAATGAGCCCGAACCGCGAACTCGATATATTCATTGATCAGCCAAAGTCACGTTTCCGTTCATACCAACGTCTGCATAGACCTCAGTATGCGGCCCGACCATAGCTACTGTGGCCGGCACGATTCAGAACCAGAAAAGATCTATTGTCACCCATTTGATGCACTCCCAAGGACTATAGGGACCTCTATGAATACGCGTTGGTTGCAATTCTTTGTTTTTCTGCTGCTAGTGGCATGCTGCCGTGTAACGGCAGCCGCAGGCTCCGATGCGACAACGCTAGACACAGTTGAAGTGGCTGGCAGGCGTCCCTCATGTAATGGCGTGTGGGTAATGACTTCGGGAGGCACGGATGCCCAATGTTTTGATGAAGGTTTTGTGCGTGGTCGATTGGGGCGCGATCCTACGGATATCAACAACTATCACATCCCGGATGGGTTCACTAGCTCAGGCGGCACGTTGATCGATGGAAAAATCGCAGGTGTACTTGACGACTGTGGCGGTATCGGCAATCCGATCCTTCCCTCCACCGGCAACAAAATCGAACCAGAACTGGATTTCGCCACATCTGAGGAGTTCGGTCTTTATCTACAGCGCACCTACAATGCTCACTGGTCGGCGGCTACTATTTTTGGCAGGCGCTGGGTTACAAACTTCGACTATATGCTAACGTTTGGCGCCTTGAGCAACACCAACAACTGTTCTCGTCCTGGCGGCATTGATTGTTCGATCGGTAGCAGCACACAAATACTCGCATGGCGTCCCGATGGTCGCACCATCATGTTCCTGAAAGGAACGGATGGAGTCTTCTACGAGGACAAGCCAAATCCCGTGGCTAAGATTGTCAGCAATGGGGCGAGCGGCTTTACGCTTTACGGCGAGAATGATTCCGTCGAGAGTTATTCGCAGTATGGTCGCGTCCAATCGGTCAAGAACGAACACGGAATCGGCTGGACCTACGCTTATAGTGCAAACTTTCCCGTCTCCGTGACGCACACTTCGGGTCGTTCCGTTCAGTTCACCTGGAGTGGAGACAGGCTCGTCCAAGTTCGGGATCCCGCCGGTAATGCTTACAATTACACATACTTGAATCATCCCTACGGCTATAACTACTCGCATATATTGGCGAGCACGACCAAGCCAGGGGCGCCGGCAACTACTATCACGTACCACTATGAACTGGTGGACGGCGCGGGAAAACGCAGAGACAGACTTACCGGAAAATCTTTCAACGGCATCCGGTACTCCAAATTTACCTACGACAATTATGATCGTGCTACCAGCACGGAACATAACGGTCTTGATAAATATACGCTGTCTTATACGCAAGGCAGTAACGGCGATCTCACTACCGTCATAACCAACCCGCTCGGAAAGCAGACTACCCACAGGTTTAAGAATGGGAAGTCCATTGAAGTCACCGGCCATGCCAGCACCTATTGCCCGGCAAGCTATGCAGCAACGGTTTACGATAGTAATGGCTATGCGCAACTCAAATCCGACTTTAACGGCAATAACACCTCGTTCGCCTATAACGCCAAGGGCCAGTTAACGCATAAAATCGAGGCTTACGGCACCGCAGTAGCGCGAAAGACCACTTATATCTGGGATGCGGTCAAGAACCGCCTGGTTAGCCTTACCGTCGGCGGCACCGCTAGTGGCAGTGAGTGGCTGAGCATCAGCTATGCCTACACCGCCGATAATCGCATCGCCAGCGTCACGCACACCAATCTGTCGCCATACGGACTGATCACCAGTCCGTACAACCAGCAGGTAACCGCTTACATCTATACCAAGCACGCCAATGGTCTGCTCGCGAGTGTGACGGTGGACGGCCCGATCGCAGGCGCCGGCGATCGTGTGACTACCCGTTACGCCAGTAACGGCAACCTGCTGTCGGTCGAAAACAGTCTGGGCCACACGATCACTTACGAGAACCACAATGGCCTAGGGCAACCGGGCCGTGTCATCGGTACCAATGGCGAGATCAAGGAATATGTCTATGACGCACGGGGTCGAGTGACCTTGATGCGGACCTATCCCAATGGCACGACACCGGCTGATTCGGTGTATGCGTATTCAGCCAACGGGGACCTCGCGTCCATCACCACTGCCGACGGTGTCACTACCAATTTCAATTATGATTCCGCACGCCGTCTAATAATGCGATCAAGGAACATATCGGGCGTACTGGAAAATGGTGGTATCCAGGAAAGTCAGCGTTATGCTTATAACGCCGCCGGCAACGTAACGATGACCAGCACCTTCTCATCCGAAGGGCATTACGAGGAGCAGTTTGTTTGTTTTATCCCTTCCGGAGCGCCGCAATCGCAATGCTCCGTACCGCATCCGGAACCGCAACCGGTCTGGATCGTATCGCCAGTGCTTAAGCGTTCCTCCTACATCGACTACGACGAGCTTGGCCGTCCGCGCGCCAATCGAGGCAACTACGGACTCAATGCGCGGTATGCCTACGACTTCAATGGCAACGTCAAGACGGTAAAAGATTCCCAGGGGCGGGATACGCACCTTGTTTATGATGCGCTGGATCGACTGGTGTCCATGACGGACCCTCTCGGCCAGACGACGTATTTCGAGTATGACATCGGTGATCGCATCACCAAGGTCACGGACCCTCGGGGGAAGATCACGACCTATGCCTATGATGGTTTCGGACAGTTGTGGGCGCAGTACAGCCCTGACACCGGCTCCACGACCTACCAGTACAACGCCTCAGGGCAGCTGACCCACATGGTCAGAAATGATGGTAGTGCGCTGGTCTATGACTACGATGGCTTGGGGCGTCTCAAGTGGTATGGTGCATCGAGCACCGAAGGTCGGGCCTTCCACTACGACACTTGCCATCACGGCTACGGCTACGGCTATGGCGATGGAAATGGATATGGTAAAGGACGGCTGTGTGCTATTGAGGCGAGTGGTGGTCACTGGACCCAATTCACTTACACGTCTGATGGTCGACTGTCGACGCGTCGGGAAGGGATTACGGGCAATGGAGTCACCTCCGACTATTGGACGCGTTACTACTACGACGCGTTAGGACGGAATAATGCGATTACCTATCCGAACGGGATCGCTGTTGGCTACGGATACGCGTCCGGAAAACTGCTAACGATGACCGTAAACATTGGGGGCAATGTCTCGTCGGTGGTGTCCGATAGCAAATACATGCCGTTTGGGCCTGCGACACAAACGATCCTCGGGAACGGACTGACAAGAAGTCGGCCTCGAGATCTTGATGGTCGCTTGACGTCGAATGCCGTGATGAATGGAGGTTCTGCGTTGCAGAGCCTGTCCTACGCTTATGACGCGGACAGCCAGATCAGTCAGCTGACCAATTCGGTCAACGCGGGCTTATCGCAGCAATACGCCTATGATGCCAATTCGCGTCTAACAGGGGTGACGTCGGGGTCAGGGAACCAATCATTCTATTGGGATGCCAATGGCAACAAGACTCGGCACGTATGGACCTGGGACGAGTCATTGGCTGTCGATCCCAGTAGCAATCGCATTGCGAACATGAGTGGACACATTTATGGTCATGATGCGCGCGGAAATCGTCAAACCCAGAGTTGGGCAGGTTCTAGCGCGACATTTGCGTATAACGCGTTCAACAATATGAGTTCTGTAATGCGAGATGTTGCGACTTCTTATGGGGAACCCAACTACATCACGGTTAACTTCAGTGCCGGGACAAATGACTACGGCTACAACGCTTTCAATGAGCGTGTATGGAAGTCTGCCCCAAGCCACGGGTATTGCCGTTACGTGTATGGCCCTGACAGTCGTTTGATGAGCGAGCACAAGGACAATGGCGATGTGTGGACCAATTACTTGTGGTTCGGTGGCGAACTGGTCGGCATCACGCGTGGCAGCCAGGTGTACTGGGTACACGGTGATCATCTTGGCCGTCCCGAGATAGTGACCAACAGCGCCAAGGCCGTGGTATGGCGCGCCAGCAACTACGCATTCGACCGTGCGGTGGCGTTGGACAGCATCGGTGGCTTGAATATTGGCTTGCCCGGGCAGTACTACGATCAGGAAACAGGGCTCTGGTACAACGTCAACCGGTACTACGATGCCCGGTTGGGGCGCTATACGCAGTCGGATCCGATTGGGTTGGGAGGAGGGTTGAATACGTATGCCTATGTCGGGGGGAATCCGATCAGCAGTATTGATCCATTCGGGCTAACACAATGCGATATCGATGCTGCATTCGCCTTCGCAAAGAAAATGAACCCGGATATCAAATTTGGAGGGGGCGCTCCAAAGGCAGACATGCCGCGCAGCGGCGCTGAGGGGGAGGCTCAACTGCGTGGAGGTGACGGATACATTCATCTCAATGAAAGATACTTAGATGTGCTTGATTGGAGCGGTGTCTACAACTTGCTCGACACAATTATTCATGAAGGACTGCACTTTACGCGTCCGATAGAGTTGCAAGAGAAGTCGAACAACTACGACCACCGGTACATTAGCCCCGAGGCAACTCGACGAGCGCGCGAGCAGGTCTACGACTTCAACAAAGAGCGGAAGTCGCAGTGCGGGTGTGACCAATGATCTCGCTAGCTAGAGCTGTATTTCTGGTTCTTCTTGTCGCTTCTTGCTCAACCCAATGGAGAGTCAGGGCGAGTGAAAATCATGAATGCATCATCGTAGATGATGCGGAAATTGTGACGTCTTCCCCCGGTGGGTTGAAAGAATCCGAGTTGAATTTGTGGGCTGCGAATTCCGGTCACCAGCTGAGACCCGGCTCAAGTTCGGTGTTGTCCTTGAGAATCTTCTCCGAGAAGGAAGGAGTCGCTGATTCGCAGTATTTTACGAAGGTAACGGGGTACCTGAGTGGCGCCGACGATCTCGGTACGAAAAGGCTTCAGTTGAAAAATGGTCATTTTTCGAGTGGATGGTCTGGCTTTGCGTACAAGGCAGACTTCTGGGTATCCGACAAAGTTGCAATTGATATAAGGCCATTGCTTGGACGCGAAAATCTCGTTGAGGTTACGGGTCTGATCGGAGCGGAAAACTCTTATAGGCGAGAGAGCAAGGAGTTTGAGCTTCATTTCACCTGCAAGCTAACTAGGCGCGTTCTGACAGAGCTGAGCCCGTGGCAAGGCGGCACTGGCGATATCTGGAGCGCCTTTTATCCATAGGAACCGTAGGGCGGGTCTCTGACCCGCTGCGATGAACAACAAACCCCACTCTCACCGGCGGGGTTTTTGTTTGGGGCTGTCGTAGATAAGGCTAGATTCCAGCCCACTCCTTCAGCGTTTTGAGTTGTTCTTTGTGTGTTCCGTAGTTGAAGTGGAACTCGCATTCCTTGAGGAACAGCGGGAAGCTTTCCTTCGGGATTCCATTGTATTTGCGTAGCACCCGCTTTGCCTGGTTCCAGAAGTTTTCGATGCCGTTGATGTGGTTGCGGCCACGGGCGAACTGCTCGGAGTGATTGATGCGGGCATGATGAAACTGGCTCACGTCCAGCGCGTCGTAGCTGCCGAAGCAGTCGGTGTAAACCCAACTGTCAGGGGCGATTTTCCGGTGGATTACAGGTATCAGCGTGCTGGCCTTGGCGTTGTCCACGACCTTCGCGTAGACCTTCCCGCCGCTTGAGCAGGCCGAACACGATGACCTTGCCCGCTGCGCCGCGACCTCGCTTGCCCTTGCGCATGCCACCGAAGTAGCTCTCGTCCAGCTCGACCGAACCGTCGAATACTTCGTGTTCGACCAAGGCCAGTTGGTCGGCGATCAACTGGCGCAACTTGCGGTAGAACAATGCTGCTGTGTTGGGCTGGATGCCAAGCACATCGGCAGCAGAACGGGCTGTCACTTCCAGCACGAAAAATTCGACCAGTCTGACTTGCGGATTTTTATTTAATTTACAGTGGTTTAGGCCCATATCCAGAGCTTAAATCTAGCTCTTATCTACGACAGCCCCTTTTGTTTAGCCACTGGTGTTGGCTTGCAACATGGCGTCGATCATTTGACTGACGACGCGTTGCTTGGCTTTTGGCAACGTTTCGATCTGTTCGAGTTGCTGCTGAATCTTCGGTGCTGGCCCGCGCTTGCCGGACTTGGTCTTTTCCGGTGGCGTGGTGTGTTCGGCCACCAGCGCATCGAGCGTGGTGTTGAGCATATGGGCGATGACCGGTAGCAGCGACACCGGCACGCGCCGCCGCCCTTTCTCGAACGAGTTCATCGCCTGCTGCGACACGCCGAGCTGCTCGGCGAGCTGTACTTGGGTGATGCCGTGCGCCTTGCGCCGCTCGGCGATGCGATGGCCAAGGGCAATGAAGAAGGCGCGTTCGTCGTCGGAGATGGCTATGCCGTGCGGTGCGGGGAAGTGGAAGGTGAATCGCCCCGGGTTCAGTAGACATCTCCGAGCCGT
Organism: uncultured Pseudoxanthomonas sp.; assembly: GCA_937975725.1. GTDB lineage: Bacteria > Pseudomonadota > Gammaproteobacteria > Xanthomonadales > Xanthomonadaceae > Pseudoxanthomonas_A. Next base: position 26,137 of record CALJUL010000088.1, read on the forward strand.
ACATTACGGCAATCACGGAGGTGGGCATGAGCAGCAAGTGATATACGGACGAGTTCAAGCTCGAAGCGGCTAAACAGGTGCTAGAGCAAGGCCGACTGGTTCGAGAAGTGGCACAGCGGCTGGAGATCGGGATCGACACGCTGTACGGGTGGGTGCGCGCGCAGCGCAAGACCCCCGTCGTGCGGCAGACAGATTCCTCATTGGCGGCGGAGAACCGTCGCCTGCAGGCCGAAGTGCGCCGGCTGACCGAGGAGCGCGACATTCTAAAAAAGGCCGCGGCGTACTTTGCCAAGGTGTAAGGGCAAAGTACGCGTTCATGCAGGCGCATCTCGATGAGTTCCGCGTGACCAGCATGTGTCGCGTACTGGGTGTGCAGCGCAGTGGGTTCTATGCCTGGCAGCAACGTCCGCACAGCGAACGTCATCGCCAAGACCAGCGTTTGCTCGGGATGATCAAGCAGGCATGGCTGGAGAGCGGCACGGTCTATGGCTACCGTAAGGTCACCGAGGACCTGCGCGACCTGGGTGAGCGCTGCGGTAAGCATCGTGTGGCGCGGCTGATGAAGGGCGAAGACCTGCGGGCGCAGGTCGGCTACGGCCGTCGCCCGCGGCCTCGTGGCGGTCGGATGTCGACGGTGGCGCCGAACCATCTGGACCGACAGTTCGACGTGGCCACGCCGAACACACACTGGGTCACCGACATCACCTATATCCGGACCCATGAGGGTTGGCTGTACTTGGCGGCGGTGCTGGACCTGTACTCACGGCAGGTCGTGGGGTGGGCGATGCAAGGCCAGATGCATGCCGATCTGGTGCTGCAAGCGCTGCTGGCAGCGGTGTGGCGCAGGAAGCCAGCATCGGGGCTGATGCTGCCCTCCGACCAGGGCAGCCAGTTCACCGGCAGCGAATGGCAGGCGTTCCTGAAGGCCCATGGGATCGTTTGCAGCATGAGTCGACGCGGCAACTGTCATGACAACGCGGTCGCCGAGAGCTTCTTCCAGTTGCTCAAACGGGAGCGGATCAAGCGCCGGATCTACCCGGATCGGGCTACGGCGCGCAGCGACGTGTTCGACTACATCGAGATGTTCTACAACCCCAAGCGCCGGCACGGCTCCAATGGAGGACGGTCTCCGGTAGAGTTCGAACGGCAGGCGGGATATTCAGGCTTGTAGATGTCTATGAAATCCGGGGCGATTCACCTAGAAAGCACTCTGACCCCTGTTGTCGGCAAGCCAGCCTACGATGCGATGGGGTTTACGGGGCACAAGCAGGATGGTGCGACCGGGCTGACGTACATGCAGCAGCGGTACTACGATTCGACGGTGGGACGGTTCCTGTCGGTGGATCCGCTGGTTACTGGTGGAATCCATTGTCTACGTGGTCCACCGTCGAAGCGATGGTGCGTGCGCTGGGCCATGTGCCGGCGGCGCGTGCGTGGGAACGCTACGAACTGGCGGTGCAGATGCTCGCCGCCTATCACCGGGATGGTATCGACGCCGCGCGAAGCGCGGGCAGAGCGGCCGGACGCTGCAGGTCTGCTGTGCTGATGCATGTCCTGGTGGCTGGTATGCAAGGATGCTTGGGCGAGGCGTGGTGCTTGCAGGTGTTGGTGCGTGGTTGAGCGCTGTCTATTGCCCGCAACTGCTCTCCGCCACGATGCGCGCGACGCGCTCGTACTCGCCGCGGTTCTTCTCGGCGTTCTCCGGGCGGGCGAAGCGCCAGGCGACTTCGGTTTCGCCGAGGCGCTTCTTCCATGCGTCGCAGAGGGCGCCGTCGGGCACGCGGGCGCAGGTGTCGCGCACGACTTCGCAGGCCTGGCCGGCGCCGGCCTGCGGGTTGCCGTCCAGGCCGACCGTGCGCATGGCCACGCAGCGCGAGGCGGGTTCGTCGTCCTCGGTGACGTAGCTGTCCTTGTCGTAGGTGGTGCACTGGAACAGCACCGGTGGCGGCAGCCGTTGCGCCTCCGTTGCGGGAGCGCTGGCCGCAGGCGTGTGCGCGTCCGGTTCGGCGGCCGATGGCGCAGGGGAAGGCGCGGCCGTGGACGCTGCGGGCGCCGTCGGGGAAGCCGTCGCACCGGGCACCATCGGCACCGTGTTGACGCCCGGCATGACGCGCTTTTCCTGCCGGCTGCCCTTGGGGCAGGGCGCGTTCTGCAAGGTCAGTGCGCCCGCGGCGTCGGTGCAGCGGTAGATCACGACGTCGCCGGCCTGGGCATCGGCGAGCACGGGCAGCGCCGCCAGCAGCAGGCCGAGCAGGTAATGCGTAACGGAGGCGCGGAATGGCGTCATGGTGTGCAGTCGTTGGCGAGGCGCGCGTCGATGTCGCGCTGTTCCAAGTCTAGCCTGCGGCGTTCGCTGGGCAGCACGCTGCCGTACACGCGCAGGATTTCGTAGCGGCGGTCCGACAGCCGTGCGCAGACTTCTTCCCGGGGCAGGGGTTGGCATTCGTCGCGCACCCAGGTGCCGCCGGCGGGCAGGACCACGCCGTACGGCCGGTGCGGTCCTCCCGGCGGATGCGGCGGCGGCCGCGGATCGCCGCTGTGGAAGGACAGGCTGCCGTTGCCGATGGAGAACTGGCCGGACACGCTGGCCTGCGGCCGCAGCGGATAGGCCACCGTCCATGCGGGGACCCAGCGCGGATTGCCGTCGCCGTTGTCGCTGGTGTAGCGCTGGCCTTCAGGAGTGACGCATTCGTACATCGGCCGCGGTGGAGTGCGGTACACCACGCGGGTCGCGGGCGGCGGTTCGCGCGCAGGCGGCGCGGCCGCGGGTGCCGCTGGAGCGGGCGGAAGCACCGGATCGCGCGGCCGGGCCATGGTCCGGACTTCCTGTCGTTCGCCTTTCAGGCAGGGCGAATCCCGCAGCGTCAGCGCGCCGTTGGCGGCGATGCAGCGGTAGATGGTGACCGCCGACGTGCCGCCGGCCGGCGGTGCGGCCTGGGCGCGCAGGATCGGCGCAGCGAGCGCCAGCGCGGCCAGCAGCGGGAGCAGGGAGGCGGAGGCCATGCACGCATGGTGCGCGCGCGGCGCGGCGATGGAAAGCGCCGGCGCTACCGGCGGACGGCCTGCGCTCAGTCGCGCAGCGCCTCTCCGGTCAGCGCATCGCGGATGGGCGTGGGCCGTTCCAGCCCGCCGGTGCGGCCGGGCACGAGCGCGTTGATGCGCTCCAGCAGTGCCGGGTCGAGCGCTTCGCGGTCGGCAACGGCGGGATGGCCGGCGAGGTTGGCGCTGGTGGACACCAGCGCGCCACCGAACGCCTGGCACAGCCCGACCACGATGGGATGTGCGCTGACCCGCACGGCGATACCGGGATGGCGCCCGGTGATCCAGGGCGGCGCCTGCGCGCTGGCCGGCATCACCCAGGTATGCGGGCCGGGCCAGGTGGCCAGCACTTCCGCCAGCCGGCCGGTGGGCAGCGTGGCCACGTCGAGCAGCGCGCGCAGGGGGTCCAGCGTGGCGGCGACCAGGATCAGCCCCTTGTCGACCGGGCGCTGCTTGATCGCCAGCAGGCGGTGCACGGCGCCCTCGTCGAACGGATCGCAGCCCAGGCCCCACACGGCTTCGGTGGGGTAGGCGATGATGCCGCCGCTGCGCACGACCTCGGCGGCTTCCTCGATGGTCCGTTCGATGGGCATGGCAGTGTGGCGCGCGGTCGTGTCGTGCGGTGGGATCAGAAGGGAGCGTCGTCCCCGGCCGGCGCGGCGGATTTCTTCGCCGCGGTCTTGGTCGCGGTCTTCTTGGCGACGGTTTTCTTCGTTGCCTTCTTCGCCGGGGCTTTCTTCGCGGGCGCCTTCTTGGCGGTGGTCTTCTTCGGCGCGGGCTCGGCCTTGGCGGTCACCTTCTTGGCGGCGGCCTTCTTGGCGCCGAAGCCGCGGCGCGCCGGCTTGCCGGTTTCCTCCAGCAGCTTCTGCACTTCCTCCAGCGTCAGCGAGGCCGGCTCGCGGTCCTTGGGGATCTTGCCGTTGAGCTTGCCGTCGCTGATGTAGGGGCCGAAGCGGCCGTTGAGCACCTGGATGTCGCTGCCTTCGAACGCCTTGATGATCCGGTTGCGCGCGATCTCTTCCTTCTCTTCGATCAGGAACACCGCGCGCGCCAGGTCGATGGTGTACGGGTCGTCTTCCTTCTTCAGCGAGGCGTAGATGCTGCCGCGCTTGGCGAACGGGCCGAAGCGGCCGATGCCCACGCTGACTTCCTCGCCCTTGTCCTGGCCCAGCTTGCGCGGCAGCTTGAACAGCTCCAGCGCTTCTTCCAGGGTGATGGTGTGCATGGACTGGCCGGGGCGCAGCGAGGCGAACTCCAGCTTCTCGTCGGTGTCCTTGTCGCCGATCTGCGCATACGGCCCGTAGCGGCCCAGGCGCACGCTGACCGGCTTGCCGCTCTTGGGATCGGTACCCAGCTCGCGTGCGCCGGTGGCTTCGCTGCGGTCGACCGACTCGGCCTTCTCGTCCACCAGTTCCTTGAACGGGCCCCAGAACTTCTCCATCAGCGGCACCCACTCCTCCTCGCCGCGGGAGACGGCGTCCAGCTCGTCCTCCAGCTTGGCGGTGAAGTCGTAGTCCACGTACCGGGTGAAGTGGCCGGACAGGAACTTGCTGACCGCGCGGCCCACGTCGCTGGGCTTGAAGGCGCGGCCTTCCATTTCCACGTACTTGCGGAAGATCAGCGTCTGGATGATCGAGGCGTAGGTGGAGGGGCGGCCGATGCCGTATTCCTCCAGCGCCTTGACCAGCGCCGCTTCGGTGAAGCGCGGCGGCGGCTGGGTGAAGTGCTGGTCGGCGTGGATGCGGTCCAGCGGCACGCTGTCGCCGGGCTTCATCGGCGGCAGCTTGCGGCCTTCGTCCTCGTCCTCGGCGTTCCTGTTGTCCTTGCCTTCCTCATACACGGCCAGGAAGCCGGGATCGACCACGGTGGTGCCGCTGGCGCGGAAGCTGTGCTCGCTGCCGGCGGCCAGGTCCACCGAGACGGTGTTGAGCGTGGCCGGGACCATCTGGCAGGCGACGGCGCGCTTCCACACCAGGTCGTACAGCTTGCGCTCGTCGTCGCTGAGGTACTTGGCGACCTGCGCGGGCGTGCGCAACGCGCTGGTCGGGCGCACGGCTTCGTGCGCTTCCTGCGCATTCTTGGACTTGGTGACGTAGACGTTCGGCTTGTCCGGCAGCGCCTGGGTGCCGAAGTCACGCGCGATGACGTCGCGGATCTCGGCCAGCGCTTCGGCCGACAGGCTCACCGAGTCGGTACGCATGTAGCTGATCAGGCCGACCGTGCCCTCGTCGCCGATGGCGACGCCTTCGTACAGCTTCTGCGCCACCTGCATGGTCTTGCGGGTGGTGAAGCCCAGCTTGCGCGAGGCTTCCTGCTGCAGCGTGGAGGTGGTGAACGGCGGCGCCGGGCGGCGCTTGCGCTCTTTGCTGGTCACATCGGTGACGTGCAGCGAGCCCTGCGCCGCCTTCTGGATGCGCAGGCGCGCGGCCTCGGCGGTGTCGCCGTCGGTGACGGTGAACTGCTCGAACTTCTGCCCGTCCAGCTTCGTCAGCTTGGCGGTGAACGCCTGGCGCGGGTGCGCGCACTCGGCCTCGATGCTCCAGTACTCGCGGGCGACGAAGGCTTCGATCTCCTCCTCGCGCTCCACGATCATGCGCAGCGCCGGGCTCTGCACGCGGCCGGCGGACAGGCCGCGCTGTACCTTGCGCCACAGCACCGGCGAGAGGTTGAAGCCGACCAGGTAGTCCAGTGCGCGGCGCGCCTGCTGGGCGTCGACCAGGTCGACGGCGATCTGGCGCGGCTGCGCCATCGCCTCGCGGATCGCGCGCGGGGTGATCTCGGTGAACACCACCCGGTGCAGCGGCTTGTCCTTGAGCAGGCCGCGCTCCTTGAGGATCTCGGCGATGTGCCAACTGATCGCCTCGCCCTCGCGGTCCGGGTCGGTCGCCAGGTAGATGTCGTCGCTGGCCTTGGCCGCCTTGGCAATGGCGTCGACGTGCTTCTCGTTCTTGTCGATCAGGTCGTAGCGCATCGCGAACCCGTTGTCCGGGTCCACCGCACCCTCCTTCGGCACCAGGTCACGGACGTGGCCGTAGGACGCCAGGACCGTGAAGTCCTTGCCGAGGTATTTGTTGATCGTCTTGGCCTTGGCGGGCGATTCGACGATGAGCAGGTGCTTGGGCATGTCGGGGTTCGGGGGTGTCCAGAGGGGGCCGTCCGGGGCCGGCTAGGGTGGCGCAAACGCGGGCGCCAGAGAAGCCGACGCCCGGGGCGGGAGCCCCGGGCGTTCAGTTTTCCTATTTATAGTGGAATCACGCCCGGGCCCGGGCTGTCAAGCCGGCCCGGTGCGGGCCGGCCGCCGCGGAGGGGCTCAGCGGCCGCCCAGGGCGGCCAGCAGGGCGACGAAGCCGAACAGCATCACCACGACCAGCAGGCCCACCAGGGCCAGCACCACCCAGGTCACCACGCCCAGTTCCTCGCGCTGGCGCTCGGGATAGCGGGTATAGGCCCACTTGTCCACCACCAGGGTGTCGCACATGAGGTCGTGCAGTCCCTGCTTGCGCTCCGTGAACGCGGCCATTACGTAGCCGATGCACAGGATTAGGCCGCTGAGGATCATCGCGAAGCAGCGCCCCACGCCGCGCAGGAAGCTGATCGGCTCGCCGTTGCCGCGCACCACCTTGATGCCGATCGCCAGCTTGCCCGGCGTGGCCTGCAGCGCCGAGGAATGGAACCACGAGAAATAGGTGACGCTGATGGCGAAGCCCACCAGGCCGGAAACCAGTTGGATCAGCAGGAAGCCCGAACTGCCCGGGGAACTGCCCAGGCTCAGCGCGCCGCCCATCACCGCGCCGATAATGGCGCCCACCACGCCGCCGATCAGGCTGGTGATGAAGTAGTCGATGAAGTACGCCGCCACGCGCTTCCAGAAACCCGCCTGGACGACATGGCCCGGGTCTGCATGGAGGACCATGCCGGGGTCGGCTATGGTGGCATGGGGCGCGGTGTAGGGCGAAGCGTCGGCGGCCGCCGACGCCGCGCCGGCCGTGGCGGCGCGCACGGCCGCGGGCGGCGCGTAGCTGGGCTCGCGTGCGGTGAACACGGCGCGCCCGGTCAGCGGGCGGTCTTCTTCGGCATCCCCGGCCACGGCCGGATCGGGGTCCGGCGCGGCGGCGGGCACGGCCGGCGCCGGTGCGGGCAGGCCGAGTTCGGCCGCCAGTTCGCCCAGCGGTGTCCATTGACCCAGGCCTTCGCGCCAGACCAGCGAGGCCGCCGTCAGCGCGCCGTTGCGGTACAGGCCGGCCAGCGCTTCGCGGGCCACCGGCCCCTGGCGCTGGTGCTGCGGGTCCACGTAATACCATTCCATCGTGCGGCTCCGGGTCAGGATTTCAGGGTGGCCAGCATGCCGACCATGAACAGCAGGGCGACCAGCGCCAGCAGGGTCAGCCCGCCGAAGATCGCCAGGATCACCACGGTCACCGTGCCCAGTTCGCGCCGCTGCCATTCCGGATGGTCGGTGTAGGCCCACTTGTCGACCACCTGGGTGCTGCAGATCATGTCGTGCAGGCCCTGCTTGCGCTGGGTGAACGCCACCATCAGGTAGCCCACGCACAGGATCAGGCTGCTCAGGATGCCGGCGAAGTAGCGCCCGATGCCGCGCGCCATGCTGATGCGCCGGCCGGCGTCGTCCACCACCTTGATGCCCACCGCCATCTTGCCGGGGGTGGCCTGCTTGGACGAGGCGTGGAAGGCGGCGAAGTAGATCGCCTGCATGGCCAGCGGGATCAGGTAGATCGACAGCATGAAGGCGATGCCCAGGCCCGTGGTGAACATGGCGTCCGGGTTGGAGCCGAAGCCGCCGCCCAGGCCGCCGACGCCCAGGAACAGCACCATCAGCACCATCTGCACGAGCTGGGTGGCCACGCCGATCAGGAAGCCGTCGATCAGGTAGGCCGCCAGGCGCTTCCAGAAGCCGGCCTGCACCACCTCGCCTTCCACGGCGGTGGCGTGGACCGCATCGGCGGCCAGCACCGCGCCCGGCGGCGTGTACGGCGACATGCTGCCGGCATCCGTCGGCTCGATGGATGAGGCAAGCACGGCGTCCTGCACCGGCAGGTCGAGTTCGCCGGCCACCGCCTGCAGCGGCTGCCAGCCGTCCATCCCCTCGCGCCAGACCAAGCTGTCGCGCGCCATCCGGCCGTGGCGGTAATGGCCGCCGAATTCCTCGGCCGTGAACGGCCCCTGCCGCTGCCCCTGGGCGTCGGCGTAGTACCACTGCGTCATGCATGTTCCCCTTGCCGGTGCGCGGCCCGCGTCGCCGCGCTGACGTGTCGCTTCAGTCCCTTCAGCCCCGGCAGTGCGGGGGCAGCCACTTGTCGTCGATCTCGGACGAGCATCGCCATTCCGCGTCCGGGTCGCTGCGTTCCCACCAGATCTTGCGGCCGTCGATCCGCGTTTCGCCGGTGTTGCCGATCTCCAGTTCGAATCCGCAGGTGCCGTCGTCGAACTCGCCCACCGTGGCCCGCGTCGTGTAGGTGCCCGCATAGCTCTCGGGCGCGCCGATGTCGCCCTCGCCGTTGCTGGGGCAGCGTTCCTCGGCGGCCTGGAATTCGGCCACCGCCAGTTTCAGCGACGCGGCTTCACCCAGCGCCTGCGCGACCTTCGCCCGCAGGGTGTAGTCGTTGTAGGCGGGGACGGAAATGGCGGCCAGGATCGCGCCGAAGCCCAGGCAGGGCAGGGCCAGCGCGGCGATGACGATCAGGGCGATCATGCCGCCCGACATGCGCTTGCGCGGTGGGGCCGCGGCGAAGGTGGCCGTGGCGGGCGCCGCGAGCGGCGGAGTGCTGGGCAGCGGCGGCGGCGGTTCGGGCGCGGCTTCCGGCGCAGCCGACAGGCCGAGTTCGTCGGCGAAATCGCGCAGCGGCTGCCATTGCGGCATGCCTTCGCGCCAGACCAGGCCGTCCAGCGCGATGCTTCCGTTGCGGTAGTGCGCCACCAATTCCTCGGCCGTCACCGGACCGTGCTGCTGACGGTTCCGGTCGGCGTAATGCCAGCCCGACATGCTTTCCCCTGGAGCGGATCAACGCCTCAGTGTACCGGCTCCGGCTCGTCGGCAAACATCTGGGTTTCCATCCAGGCGTAGGCGGCTTCCGAGCCGGGCTGGTTGAACAGCACCATCAGCACGACCCACTTCAGGTCGTCCAGGTCCAGTTCGTCCTGGTCCAGGGCCATGGCGCGGTCCAGCACCAGTTCGCGCTGGTCGGCGTCGAGCACGCCATGCTGCTCGAGGAACAGCAGGAAGCCGCGGCACTCCACGTCCAGCTTCTCCAGCTCCGGCCCGTGGAACACGCGGGTCGGCCCGCCCGCCCGCGGCTGCGCCGCGCTCGGCCGCTGTTCGGCCAGGGCGTCCAGCCAGTCGAATGCCTTGCTGATTTCGGCGGGGCTGAAACCGGCCTGGATCAGGCCGTTCTGGAGAGAGTCGCGGTCGCGGACGGGGTCCGCATCTTCGGTGAAGTAGTGCTCGAACAGGTACAACAGTACATCCAGGATGCTCTCTTTCATTGCCCCTCGGCCTGCGTCGTGGACGCTGTGGAGGTGAAGAAACCGGTCTTTCTCTGGTATCGGCCGTGCTCGGCCGTTACTAAGCCATCCAGTTCCATGACCAGCAGCATGGAGGACAGTTCCGCGGCCGTCAATCCGGTGCGTGAGACGAGCTTATCCATACCTGTTGGGTCGTGGTCGAGCGCTTCCCACAAGGTCTGGTAGTCGGGGGCCAGACCGGCGGGCGTTCCGGGAGGCGCGGGCACCGCCCCCGGTTCAGCTTCGTCGAGCCGTTGGCGCAGGGCCACGGCCAGGCCGGCGGCTAGCGGGGCGATGGCGGCGATCACTTCCGCGGCACTCTCCACCAACGCCGCGCCTTCGCGGATCAGGCGGTGGCAGCCGCGCGCCATCGGGTTGTGGATGGAGCCGGGCACGGCGAACACCTCGCGCCCGGCTTCGCCCGCCTGGCGCGCGGTGATCCGGGCGCCGGAGCGTTCGGCCGCCTCCACCACCAGCGTGCCCAGCGACAGGCCGGCCAGCAGGCGGTTGCGGCTGGGGAAGTGGGAGCGCACCGCCGGCGTGCCGGGGGCGTGTTCGCTGACGACGGCGCCCTGCACGGCCAGGCGGTCGCGCAGGCCGGCGTTCTGCGGCGGATAGGCTACGTCCGGTCCGGCGCCGACCACCGCGAAGCTGCCTCCGCCGGTGGACAGGGACAGCGCAGCTTCGTGTGCGGCGGCGTCGATGCCGGCCGCCATGCCGCTGGCCACGGTGATGCCGGCGGCGGCCAGTGCGCGGGCGAAGGCGCGCGCGTTGTCGCGCCCGCCGCCGGTGGGCGAGCGGCTGCCCACCACCGCCACGGCAGGGCGCCACAGCAGGGTGGCGTCGCCTTCCACGAACAACGCCAGCGGCGGGCTGGTGATGCGGCGCAGGAGGGCGGGGTAGTCCGGGTCGTGCCAGCCGATCAACTGCCGGCGCGGGCCGCCGGCCAGCCAGTCCAGGGTGCGCCGCAGGCGGTCGGGTTCGGGCGAGCGCAGCGCGGCGGTTTGGGCGTCGTCCAGGCCGGCTTCGCGCCATGCCGCGGGCCCGGCCCCGCGCGCGGCAGCCGGACCGCCGAACCGGTCCAGCAGCGAGCGCCGGGGCGCGACGGCGCCGCCGGCCAGGACCAGCACCGCCAGGGCGTGCAGTTCATCGGGAGCCATGGCGCCATGCTGGGCCGGAAACGGCGACGGCGCCCTCGGGCGCCGTCGCGGTGATGCGTAGGAATTGCCCGCAGCGCTCAGTACGCCGCATCCGGATGCTTCAGCTCGTAGCCCACGCGGGCGGCCTTCACGCCTTCCATGACCAGCGCGTAGCTCACCCGGTCGAAGGTGCGGAACACCATGGCGTGGCTGGTGTATTCGTCGGGCAGGCTGACGCGGCCGGCGCCGGACTTGGTGGATTCGCTGATCCGCGAGGATTCCGGGTACGCCATGCGGTTGGCGGTGTGGCTGCCGTTGCGCCAGACCGAGAACACCGTGCCGTTGTCCACGCCATCCAGGCGGCCGCCGGAAATGGCGATCACGTCGCGCGGGCCGCCGGAGGTCAGCGCATCGGCCACCGCCAGTACCCGCAACTTGCCGGCCGGGTCGTTCGCCGGCGGATGCGGGAAGAAGTGCAGGTCGTAGGGCTGGGCGTCGACCGGGATCACGCGGTCGCCCACGCGCACCTCGTGGCCGCCGATGTCGGCCACCAGCGTGCTGACCTCGGTGCCTGGCACCACGCCGCGGGTGAACGTGGCCACGTTCATCTTGACCAGTTCGTAGCCCAGGAACTCGCCGTTGCCGGTCTGCTCGACGATGTCCTTCCAGCGGTCGGGTTCGCCGCGCACGGTGCGGCCGCGGAAATCCAGCGCCTGCGCGCGGGGGTTGGCGGTGAAGCGGGCGGTCGGGCGCACGACCAGGAAGCGCTGGCCCGGCTGGGCGTTGTCCAGCCCGCGCACGTAGATGTTGTGGCCGCCCGAGCTGCGCAGGCGGTCTTCCTCCAGCCCCGCCACGTGCGGCAGGTGCTCGAAGCTGTCCACCACGCGGCGGTCCTTCAGGAACGGTTCGATGTCGGCCAGCGGAATGGCGTTCAGCGGCGCTTCCTGGCGCGGGCCGGCCTGCACCGCCACGCGGTCCAGGTAGGCCAAGCTGATCACGTCGCCAGGATAGATGAGATGGGGATTCTGGATCTGCGGGTTGGCCTGCCAGATCTCCGGCCACAGCCACGGCTTCTTCAGGAAGCGGGCCGAGATGTCCCACAGCGTGTCGCCACGCTTGACCACATAGGTGTCGGGATGGCTCCCCGCCATCTCGGCCGCGGCCGCATAGGTGCCGACGGTCAGCACCGCGACGGCGAGAACCGTACGAAAACGTTTGAACATGGCGGTATCTACCTGATTCCCCGACAGGTGGTCGGCACTATAGTCCAGAAAACCCGGCGCAACGCAAGCGCCCGCGTTAGAATTCGTGAGGCCTTGCCGGATTCCACTGGCGCCCCCATCCCGAGACGTACCATGGCCTTGCTCCCCATCCTCGAATTCCCCGATCCCCGCCTGCGCACCAAAGCGGTGCCGGTGGACGCGGCGCACGTGACCACGCCGGAATTCCAGCGGCTGCTGGACGACATGTTCCAGACCATGTACGACGCCCCGGGCATCGGCTTGGCCGCCAGCCAGGTGGACGTGCACCAGCGCTTCATGGTGATCGACATCAGCGAGGAGAAGAACCAGCCGCAGGTCTTCATCAACCCCGAGCTGAGCGACAAGGCGGGCGAGCAGGTCTACCAGGAGGGCTGCCTGTCGGTGCCGGGCATCTTCGCCGACGTCACCCGCGCCGACGAGATCACCGTGCGATTTCTCGACCGCCGCGGCCAACCGCAGGAACTGCGCGCCGACGGCCTGCTGGCCGTGTGCATCCAGCACGAGATGGACCACCTGGACGGCAAGCTGTTCGTCGACTACCTCTCGCCGCTCAAGCGCGAGATGGTGCGCAAGAAGCTGGCCAAGCAGCGCAAGCACGTGGCCTAAGGCGCCCAGGCGGAGGCGCGGACGAGGGCCGGGAATGACGGCCCGCTGTCGCACCGGCGGTTCCGTCGCCGTTTCCGCGATGTTCCATTCCCCGTTTCCCATTCCCGGTTCCACGCTCACATGAGAATCGTCTTCGCCGGCACGCCGGCGTTCGCCGTGCCCTGCCTGCGCGCCGCGCACGCCCACCACGAAATCGTCGCGGTCTACACCCAGCCCGACCGCCCGGCCGGCCGCGGCCGCGGACTGACGCCGTCGCCGGTCAAGCTGGAGGCCATCCAGCGCGGCATCCCGGTGCTGCAGCCGACCTCGCTGAAGAAGAAATCCGCGCAGGACGCCTTGCGCGAGCTCCAGCCGGACGTGATGGTGGTGGTGGCCTACGGCCTGATCCTGCCGCAGGCGGTGCTCGACATCCCGCAGTACGGCTGCTGGAACGTGCACGCCTCGCTGCTGCCGCGCTGGCGCGGCGCGGCGCCGATCCAGCGCGCCATCGAGGCCGGCGACGCCGAGACCGGTGTCTGCCTGATGCAGATGGAAGCCGGCCTGGACACTGGCCCGGTGCTGCTGGCGCAGAGCCTGCCGATCGGGCCGGAGGAGACCGGCGGGCAGTTGCACGACCGCCTGGCCGACCTCGGCGCACAGGTGCTGCGCGATGCGCTGGGGCTGCTGCGCGCGGGCGTCCGCCTGCCGCCGCATCCGCAGCCCGGCGAGGGCGTGGCGTATGCGCACAAGCTGGACAAGGCCGAAGCGAAGCTGGACTGGACGCAGCCGGCCGAGGTGCTGGCGCGCAAGGTGCGCGCCTTCAACCCCTGGCCGGTCGCCGAGGCGCAGGTCGCCGGCGAGCGCCTGCGCATCCACGGCGCGCAGGCGGTGGCGCAGGCGCATGCGGCTGCGCCCGGCACGCTGCTGGCGGCGAGCCGGCAGGGCTTGGACATCGCCTGCGGCGAAGGCGTGCTGCGTCTTCGCGTGGTGCAGCGCGAAGGCGGCAAGGCCATCACCGCCGCCGACTACCTCAACGCCCGCCGCGACCTGGCCGGCGCATGAACACCCAGGCCGGGGTCGCCGTCCGCGTGCTGGCCGCGAGGGTCGTGGACGCGGTGATGCACCGCGGCCGTTCGCTGAAGGCGGAGCTCGCCGCCGCCCTGCCGCGGATCGAGGACGGCCGCGACCGTGCCCTGTTCGAGGCGATGTGCTTCGCCGCGCTGCGGCTGCGCGCGCGCAGCGACGCCGCCTTGCGCATTTGGATGCAGAAACCGCTCGGCCCGCGCGACGGCGAACTGCGCGCGCTGCTGCACGTCGGCTTCGCTCAGCTCGTCGCGCTGCGACTGCCGGCGCACGCGGCGCTGTCGGCGACGGTGGAGGCCGTGCGTGCGCTGGGTCGTCCGCACCAGGCCAACCTGGCCAACGCACTGCTGCGCCGCGCCCAGCGCGAAGGTCTGCCCGCTGCCGATGCCGCCGCCCTGTGGCCGGACTGGCTGCGCCGGCAGGTGCAGAACGACTGGCCGGGACAGGCGGCGGCCATCTTCGAGTCCAGCCAGCAGGAAGCGCCGCTGTGGCTGCGGGTGAACCGCCTGCACGGCACGCGCGGGGATTATCTGGCGCGCCTCGTGGCGGCCGGGCTCGACGCCCAGGCACCGGAAGACCTGGCCGATGCCCTGGTGCTGCCTTCCTCCGTGGCGGTGGCGTCCTTGCCGGGCTTCGCGGAAGGCGACGTGTCGGTGCAGGACGGCGCCGCCCAGCGCGTGGCGGATGCGTTCGACGGCCTGCCGCCGGGCGCGCGCGTGCTGGACATGTGCGCCGCGCCCGGCGGCAAGTCCGCGCACCTGCTGGAGCGCGATCCTTCGCGCGCCTTGCTGGCGCTGGACGTGGACGCGCGCCGCCTGGCGCGCGTGCGCGACACGCTGGCGCGCGTGGGCGTCGCGGCGGACCTGCGCGCGGCGGATGCCGCCGATCCCGGCGCCTGGTGGGATGGCCGTCCCTTCGATGCGGTGCTGCTGGACGCACCCTGTTCGGCCACTGGCATCGTGCGCCGCCAGCCGGACGTGCTGCTGCACCGGCGCCGCGACGACATCGCCGCACTCGCCGCCTTGCAGGCGCGGCTGCTCGATGCCGCCTGGCACGTGCTGCGCCCGGGTGGCCTGCTGGTCTATACGACATGCTCGATCCTGCGCGCCGAAAATGCGTTGCAGATGGAAGCATTCCTCCGGCGCCACGCCGATGCGGAGCCGGTGGCGGCTGCGCAGGCATGGGGCCATCCCGATGGAGCCGGTGCGCAGCGCTTTCCCGGCAAATCGATGATGGACGGCTTCTTCTACGCGGGACTGCGCAAGCGCACGAATACCTGACCCGATCGCAATGCATCGCCGCATGGCGATGTTGCACTGATGTTCAGTGATGTGATCGACGCCGCGATCATCGCCGCAAACACAAACTGTGACGCAATGACGCATGCCTTGACGCGATGGTGACGAGCTGCAAGTCACACTGCGCGTGCCTGCCGTCGCGCAGGCATGCGCTCTCGGTAAGATATGCTCGCAGCTTCTCCAGGAACGCAAGTGATGGACTCAAGGATGGGGCATGCGGCCAACGTGCGCCGCCTGGTCTGGATGGCCGGTTTTTCTGCCACCGCTTTCGTGATGTTGCCTAAGGGATTGGCACCGTTCGGCATCCTGCTTGCCGTGACGACCTGTCTGATGCCCCTCGTGTCCGCGGCGAATGCGGCCGGCAAGCGGCGCGCGCTTCCGCACGCGCTGGGAGCCCTGGCGGCGATGCCCGTCTTCGTGCTGCTGGTGTGCGCCGTGTCGATGCTTCACAGCGGCCAGGGATGGGGCGTGCTCGACAATCCGGCGCGGCTGTTGCTGCTGCCGTGGTGCGCGTGGCTGGCATGGTCGAGCGGCGTGAGCCGCGGTAGCCTGTGGTCGGGCGCGATGGTGGGACTGGCGCTGGCGTGCGCGCTCGCCGTGCTGGAACACCTGCTGGGCGCAGAGCGCGCGGGCGGCTACATCAATCCGCTGGTCTTCGCGCATGCGGTCATGGTGCTGCTGGTGGCCGCCCTGTTCTGTCGTCCCGCGATGAAGGCGCCCGTGTGGACGGTGCTGTGGGCGGCGTCGGTGGCGATGGCGGTCGTCGCGATCGTGCTCAGCGGTAGCCGCGGGGTGATTCCGGGCCTGGTCCTGATCGTGATCGCTTCCTTGCTCGGCGAAGCGACCGGGCGCCTGCTCTGGTTGAAGCTGGGCGTGGTGGCGGGTGCGGCACTCGCCGTGGCGATCGCGTTCGCCAGTGTGCCGTGGCTGGCCGAACAGACGCGCATGGACCAGGTGTGGTCGGACGTGGCCGGCTACCGGCACGGGCAGGTGGACACGCCGATCGGCGCACGCCTGGAACTGCTGTCGGTCGCCGCCCGGGAATTCGGCGACGCGCCGTTCACCGGGACCGGCATCGAACGCTTCGACGCCAGCATCGACGCCAGCGATCATTGCCGGCGCGGCGAGCGGCGGCACTTCTGCGATCTCAGGCACGCGCACAACGACGTCGCGCAATGGGGCGCGACCATGGGCATTCCCGGCATCGTCGCGATCATCGCGGTGTATATGGTGCCGCTGGCGGTCGCCCTGCGCGGTTTCCGCCGCAGCGGATACGCATCCACGCGCCGCCTGTACCTGGGCTGCGCCGCGCTGGTCGTCGCCTGCCTGCTGGCTGGCATGAGCCAGTCGACCTTCTCGCACGCGATGACCGCCAGCTCCTACGCCATCCTCGCCGGCACCATGCTGGGCTTGGCACTGCGCGCGCGGGGCGGCGAAGTGCAGAAGGCGGCTGTGTCGCGCACGAGCCGTAGCACGGCCCCGGTGCAGCATCCGGCGCCGGCATGGCAATCGTCGCGAAGGCCCTGAAGACGGCGGCGAACCGGCCACCCAACTCATGGCGCATGCCGATAGTCCTGCATCGTCCTGCGCCAGATGAATCCTGTCCGAACGGCGCGCCGTCCATGCCCTGCACTCTCACATTCCAGTCAGATTCCGATTCCTAGACTCCGGCGACCTCCACCGATACCGTCGCCCGGGGCCGCATGCTCCATGTCAACCTGATCGCCTGGGACAACGGCGTCGGCCTGAGCCGCGACCTGCGGCTGATCGCACGGATACTGGAAGAAGCGGGCATGCGGGTGGACATCCAGCCCGCGCGCGGCCGCGGCAAGCTGCGCAAGTGGCTCGGCCCCTGGATGCAGCGCGCCCGCATCCTCCTGCGACGCTGGCGCCGCCGTCCGTTGCACGACGTCAACCTGATGCTCGAACACGTCCACGCCGAATTCCTCGCCGGCGCGCACCGCAACGTGTTCGTTCCCAATCCCGAATGGTGCCTGCCCGCGGACGTGAAGCGGCTGCACCGCATCGACCGGGTGATGGTCAAAACCCGCCACGCCGTGGACATCTTCCGCGAGCGGAAGTGCACGGTGGCGCAGGTCGGCTTCACCAGCCTGGACCGCCATCGCCCGGAGGTCGCCCGGCGCCGCACGTTCTTCCACCTGGCGGGGCGCAGCAGCGCCAAGCGCACCGAACTCGTGCTGGACGTCTGGGCGCGGCACCCCGAGTGGCCGGTGCTGACGGTCGTGCAGCATCCGCGCATGGCGCGCGTGCGGCCGCAGGCGGCGAACATCGTCCACCGGATCGACTACGTGGAGGACGCCGAACTCCGGCATCTGCAGAACGAGAGCCTCTTCCACCTCTGCCCCTCGGAAACCGAGGGATTCGGCCATTACCTGGTGGAGGCGCTGAGCGTCGGCGCCATCGTCCTGGCCACCGATGCCGAACCGATGAACGAACTGGTCACCGCCGAGCGCGGCATCCTCATCCCCTACGCCGATACCAGGCCGCAGCACCTGGCGACCCGCTACCTGGTCGGGGCCGAAGCGCTGGAGGTCGCGGTGGAGCGGGCGCTTGCGCTGGACGACGCGGAGATCATGTCCCGGTCGCAGGCCGCGCGGGCCTTCTACCTCGACAACGACGCCGCGTTCCGCAGCCAACTGGTGGATGCCGTGCGGACGGTGGCCGGGCGGCCCCAGGTGTCGGCTCCGCCGGTCGTCGACCTCGAAGTGGAGGACGGCGAACTGGTCTCCTGACCGGCCTCCGTCGAGGGCTGCCCCTGGCGATGGCGAGTCCCGCCACCGGAGAATCCGCTACTGCCACCGCTCCCGCCACGCCTGGAACATCAGCACGCCCCACAGGTGCGTGTGCCACTTGCGCTGGCCGGCGAGGAATTCGCGCCACAGCATGCGGACCGGCACCGGATCGAAGTGGCCCTGTTCGCGCAGCCGGCGTTCGTCCAGCAACGCTTCGGCCCAATCGCGCAGCGGTCCGCGCAGCCAGTCGCCGACCGGGGCGCCGAAGCCGGATTTCGCGCGGTACACCAGTTCGTGCGGCAGGTAGCGGGCGAGCAGCTTCTTGGGCAGGTACTTCAGCTCGCCGTCGCGGTGCTTCATCGACAGCGGCAGCGACCACGCCAGTTCCGCCACCCGCCAATCCAGCAGCGGCGCGCGGGCTTCCAGCGCGACCGCCATGCTGGCGCGATCCACTTTGGTCAGGATGTCTTCCGGCAGATAGCAGGCGAAATCCATCGCCATCAGCCGGTCGGCATCGGTGCCGCGGGCGAGCAGCGCGGCGGGGTCGTCGTAGGCGGTCGCAAGGCGCCGCGCGCCGGGCACCACGCGCTCGGGCTGGCGCCAGCGGCTGACGCGCTGGCGGGCGATGCCCTGCAGCCCGTCGGCCGCGAGTTCCGCGCGCAGCGCTGCCAGTCCGCCCAGCCGCGCGCGTTCGCCGGGATCGCCCGCCAGCCGCGCCAGCAGGCGCCACGGCGCACGCCGCAGCCGCGCATGATTGCGCAGCGCGCGCAGGTAGCGGCCGTAGCCGAAGAACAGTTCGTCGCCGCCGTCGCCGGACAGCGCCACGGTGACGTGCCGGCGCGCCAGCCGGCACAGCAGCGCGGTCGGCAACTGCGAGGAATCCGCGAAGGGTTCGTCGTAGATGCCGGCGATGCCGGGTACCAGGTCCAGCGCTGCGCGGCCGTCGGCGCGCAGTTCGGTATGGTCGGTGCGCAGGTGGCGCGCCACCGCCGCGGCGTGCGCGCTCTCGTCGTGCACGGCGTTGTCGAAGCCGATCGAGAAGCTGCGCACCGGCCGCGCCGACTGCGCCTGCATCAGCGCGGTGACCAGCGAGGAATCGGTGCCACCGGAGAGGAAGGCGCCCAGCGGCACGTCGGCTTCCATGCGCAGCGAGACGGCATCGCGCAGCAGGGCGTCGAGCGCGTCCAGCGCGGCGGCTTCGTCGCCGTCGAAGCCGGATGCGATGGCCGCTTCCTGGCGCGCGCGCGCGTCCCACCAGCGGCGCACGTCCGCGGCCTGTGGCGTGCCTGCGCGGTCGGCGTCCAGCCGCAGCAGCGCGCCGGCCGGCAGCTTGCGGATGCCCTTCAGGATGCAATGCGGGGCGGGGATGTAGTCCAGCCGCAGCAGCAGCGCCAGCGCGTCCGGATCGACCTCGACGCGCAGCGAAGGACAGGCGCGCAGGGCGGCCAGTTCGCTGCCGAACAGGAACGTGCCGTCGCCGCTCCAGCCGTAGTAGAGCGGCTTCTTGCCGACGCGGTCGCGCGCCAGCCACAGCACGTGCTCGGTGCGGTCCCAGGCCGCCAGCGCCAGCATGCCGTTGCCGCGCGTCAGCGCCGCTTCGACGCCCCATTGCGCGATGGCCGCCAGCAGCACTTCGGTGTCGGAATGGCCGCGGAAGGTATGGCCCAGCGCCGCCAGTTCCGCGCGCAGCGCGGCGTGGTTGTAGATCTCGCCGTTGAAAGCGATGGCCCAGCGGCCGTCGGCCGACAGCATCGGCTGGTGGCCTTCCGGGCTCAGGTCCAGGATGGACAGCCGCCGGTGCGACAGCACCAGTCCGGCGGCGACGTCGGTCCAGGTGCCGGCGTCGTCGGGGCCGCGGTGGGCGATGGCCTCGCCCATGCGCCGGCCCAGCGCGTGCAGGGCGTCGTCGCCGTGGCCGTGTCCGGGCGCGAGCGCGCCTGCAATGCCGCACATCCGCGCGCCCTCAGCCGCCGTCCGGCGTGGAAGGCGCGACCACCGGCTGCCCGTGCTGGAGCATCCACAGCATGATGGTCTTCTGCCTGACGTAGTTGGCGCGCACGTAGGCGTAGACCAGCCCGTGCCAGCCGTCGAGGAAGCCGCCGCGCAGCAGGTAGCCGCGCCAGAACCGCCACGCCGGCGACAGCACCAGGCCCGTCAGCGTGGCGCGCTTGCCGCGCGCGTGGTCGTGCTCGGCCATCATCCGCGCATAGCGCTGGGTCTTGGCCAATTGCTGTTCGAGCGAGCGGTAGGGGTAGTGGATCAGGTCGCCCGGCAGGGTGGTGACCGGGCCGTCGACGGACGCGGCCTCGTGCACTTCGCGCTTGCCGCGCCAGCCGCCATGGCGGCGGTCGAACAGGCGCAGCACGCGGTCGGGGTAGGCGTTGCCGTGGCGCAGGAAGCGGCCGAAGTATTCGGACAGCCGCGCGAAGCGGTAGCCGGCGGCCGCGCCGAACCCCGCATCGCGGGCCCGCAGGATCGCCGCGCGCAGGGTGTCGCCGATACGCTCGTCGGCGTCCAGGCACAACACCCAGTCGTGCCGCGCCTGCTCCACGGCGTACTGCTTCTGGCTGCGGAAGCCGTCGAACGGGCGTTGCAGCACGCGCGCACCCCGGGACTGCGCGATCTCCACGGTGCGGTCGGTTGAAAAGGAGTCCACCACGAGGATCTCGTCGCAGAAATCCAGCGAGGCCAGGCATGCTCCGATGCGATCCGCCTCGTTGAACGCGATAATGCACGCCGAAATGGCGGGCCGTTGGGGCGAGGAGACGTTGATGGCGGACTACCTGTTGTTCGGGACCGAGCGCTATGCGCTGCCCATCTTGCAGCCCCTGGCGGACGCGCTGCAAGCCGCGGGGCACGGCGTGCACGCCTGGTTCGCCGCTGGTGCGCGCGGCGCGGCGCTGCGCGGGCCGGTGGGCACCGTCGCCGGCCCGCACGAGGCGGTGGTCCTGCGCCCGCGCGCGGTGTTCAGCGCCGCCAACTGGGTGCCCGCCTTCGTGCCGGGCGCCAAGGTGCAGCTCTTCCACGGCTTCAACGTCGAGAAGCGCGACGCCGCGCGCGGGCACTTCCGCGTGCGCGGCCTGTTCGACCTGTACTGCACCCAGGGGCCGGCCACCACCGCGCCGTTCGCCGCGCTGGCCGCGCGCGAAGGACATTTCAAGGTGGTCGAGACCGGCTGGCCCAAGCTTGATCCGCTGTTCCGCGGCGAGGACCCGCTGGCCGACGCCTGGCGCCGCGACGCCGGTGGGCGCCCGGTGGCGATGTTCGCCTCCACCTTCACCGAACGCCTGAGCGCGGCGCCGCACCTGTTCGACGCCATCGCCGCGCAGGTGGCCGAAGGCCGGCGCTTCTGGCTGCTCACCCTGCACCCGAAGTGCCCCGAGGCGCTGTTCCGGCGCTACCGCAGCCTGTGCGGGCCGAATGCGGCGTTCGTCGACACCGTGGACCTGGTCAGCGCGCAGCGCGCTGCCGACGTGCTGGTGGCGGACACCACCTCGGTGGTCAGCGAGTTCGTCGTGCAGCGCAAGCCGGTGGTGACCTTCCGCAACCGCGCGCCCAAGCCGCACATGCTGGACTTCGACGATCCGGCGCGGCTGGAAGACATGCTGGTGCGCGCCTTCGACCCGTCGCCGGCCCTGCGCGCCGCACTGGCGGCGTATGCCGACGACATCCATCCCTACCGCGACGGGCTGTCCTCGCAGCGGGTGATGGCGGCGACCGAGGCCCTGCTCGAAGGCCGGCTGGGTCCGCTGCGGCGCAAACCCTGGGGCAGCCTGCTGCGGCGGCTGCAGATCCGCCACGAACTGGGCTACTGGGGCCGCGGATGAGGCGGAGATGAGCGGGGCTGTCATGGGCGCGGTGCAGCATGCGCGGGCCGGCGCATCGCCGGATACGGCCGGGGGAACATGAAGATCACCGTCATCGCCAGCACTTATAACGCGGAGGCGTGGCTGGACAAGGTGCTGCTGGGCTATGCCTGCCAGACCTGGCGGGATTTCGAGGTGATCGTCGCCGACGACGGATCGCGCGACGCCACCCGCGCGCTGGTCGAGCGCCACGCCGCGTCGTACCCGGTACCGCTGCGGCACGTCTGGCACGAGGACGACGGCTACCGCCGGCAGGAAATCCTCAACCGCGCGATTCCGCTGGCGGCGCACGACTACATCCTGTTCACCGACGGCGACTGCATCCCGCGCCGGGATTTCGTCGAAGCGCATGCACGCCACGCCGAACCGGGCCGTTTCCTGTCCGGCGGCTACTGCAAGCTGGGCATGCGGCTCAGCCAGGCGATCAGCGCGGACGACATCCGCAGCGGCCGCTGCTTCCGCCTGCCGTGGCTGCGCGCGCAGGAACGGCAGGGGCTGTCCAACATGCTGAAGCTGGGCGCGGGCGGCGTGGCCGCGGTGTCGCTGGATGCGCTCACGCCGGCGCGGGCGAGTTTCAACAACTGCAATTCCTCGGCGTGGAAGGCCGACCTGCTGGCCGTGAACGGCTACGACGAGCGGATGAAATACGGCGGTCCCGACCGCGAGCTCGGCGAGCGGCTGGAGAACCACGGCGTGCGCGGCAAGCAGATCCGCCACCGCGCGGTCTGCGTGCACCTGGACCACGCGCGCGGCTACCGGACGGAGGAATCGATCCGGCGCAACCTGGCGATCCGCGCCGAGACGCGCGCGCAGAAGAGGACCTGGACGCCCTACGGGATCAGGAAGACCCCGGCCTAGCGCCGGCGTGCGGAGGCGACGGCCGCGCTCAACTGGCGCGGCACAGCCGGTGCAGTTCGCGGTACTTGCGCACCACCGCGCGCGCGTGGCTGGCGTGGAACTGCCGGCCCTGCCGGCCGTCGCGCCAGGCGCCGCGCAGCAGGTACATCTTCAACCAGTACGCGGCGGCGTGCGTCCACGGGCTCAGCGCCGAGCAGCGCTTGCCGTCGGCGTGGCGCTGCTCGGCCCATAGCTGCGCGTAGCGGTCGTTCTTGGCGCGGTGCGCGGCCAGCGAGCGCGCGGTGTCGTGCTCGATCACGGCGGCGCAGTCGGCAACGCGCTTGCCGGCCAGGTCGGGCTTCTCGTGCACGCGCATCGGCAGGAAGCGGTGGCCGGGGCGCACCAGCCGTTCCATGCGCTCGTGGCCGTGCAGCTTGCGGTCGAGGAACCAGTTCTCCCGGCGCAGGCGCCAGACGTCGGCCTGTTCGACGCGGCCGCTGTCGAACAGGCTGCGGAGGATGTCCGCGGCGCCGTCGGCCAGCCATTCGTCCGCGTCCATCAGCAGCAGCCAGGGTTGCCCGGCGCGGCGGATGGCTTCGTTCTTCTGGCCGGCGAAGCCCAGCCAGTCCTGGTGCTCGACGCGGGCGCCGAGCGCGCGTGCCAGTTCGACCGTGCCGTCGTCGGAGCCGCAGTCCAGCACCAGGATCTCGCTGCACAGCCCTTGCAGCGAACGCAGGCAGCGGCCGATGCGGTCGGCTTCGTTCTTGCTGATGATGACGGCGGAAAGCGGCAGCGGGGCAGGCATGGCGATGGCGGAAGGAAAAGGCGCGGCGACGGCTCCGCGCGGCTACCAACGCAGCCGCCGCCGGGCGAGGGCGGCCGAGAGCTGCGCGAACAGCGCGCGCGCTTCGGCTTCCGGCAGGAAGCGCAGCCGCAGGGGCGGCGCCATTCCGGTGGCGCCGGCGGTGTCCAGCCAGAGCGTGGCGGTGCCGCAGCGGCGGTCGAGCGGGGAGCGCGCCAGGCGCAACGCCTGCAGTTTGTCCACTTCGGCGAAGCGCCAGTAGCGCGACCACCAGCCGCCCCGGGCCGCGACCAGGCGCGCGTCCACCGCGTAGCCCATGCGTCCGGCCTGGCGCCGGGCGGCGTAGGCGGCGGCGACCAGCCATGGCGCGGCCAGCCAGGCCCAGGCGCCGAAGAACCAGGCGGCCGCCGCCGTAGCCGGGACCAGCAGCGCCAGCGTGGGCAGCAACAGTCGCCACTGTGCGGATGCGCCGACGCCGCGCCAGTCCTCGCGCGGCCAGTCGGCATGCGGCAGCAGGTGGTGGACCAGGGCGTCGCAGGCTTCGGGCGTGGCGATGGGCGCCACGTCCTTGAACGCGCGCATGTCCTGCTGCCGCCCGCTCTCGGCGACGGCGGTGTCGATGCGCAGCGTGCGCCGTCCCAGCAGGCGGTGCAGCACGCCTTCCTCCAGCGTCCATGCCTGGATGCGCCGCCGCGCCACGCTGGTGCGCAGGCGCGCGAACAGGCCGCGTTCGACCATCAGGCGCCGCGCGTCCTCGCTCAGGCGGAAGCCGTGGAACTGCAACAGGGCCAGCGCCACCGACAGCAGGCGGACCAGCGCCATCGCGACGGCCAGCAGCGCGAGCACTGCGAGGGCGCCGGACATCCAGCCCAAGTGCAGGTGTTCGGCGTAACCGTGCGCGCGTTCTGCCGCCTGCCGGAACAACCGCTCCATCATCCGATCCGGCAGGATCTGCCAGGCGCCGCCGAACGCCGCCGCGACCACGATCATGCCGCGGTTGGACACCAGCCCCAGCCGCAGCACCTCCGGTGTCGACAAGGCGAGCAGCGTGGCGTCGGGCGCGGGCGCGGGCGCGGCCGGCATGGCGGCATCGGCCTGCGCCACCGCGGGAGCGTGCGAACCGCCCTGGTGGCGCACCAGGTTCTCCAGCGCCAGCGCGTCCTGCAAGCCCAGCACGCGCATCTGCGCCTCGGGCTTCTGGCCGCCGGCCGATTCCAGCCGCACTTCCGCCACGCCGAACAGCCGGTGCAGCAGCGACTGGTGGACCACCACGTTGTGGATGCGCGAGAACGGGATCTCGCGCCGCGAGCGGTGCAGCCAGCCTTCGCGCACGCTGAGCCCGTCCCGGCCGATGCGGTAGCGGTAGGTGAAATATTGCAGGACCGACAGTGCCACCAGCACGGCGATGCCGATTGCCGGGGCCAGGTTCATCCACAGGTTGTCGTCGCGCTTGCCGGCGCCGAAGAACAGCAGCGCCAGCAGGGGCAGGATGAACTGCCGGAGCTGTTGCAGCAGGACGAACAGCCACGACCAGGGATGCAGCCGCTGTTCGCGTGCGCCGGCTTCCGGCGGTGCTTCCTCGCTCACAGCGCGTCGTCGTGGTCGAGCTGGCGCGACAGCCGCTCGCGCAGGCGTTCGGCATCGGCCGCGTCCAGGCCCGACAGCGAGAGCGCCGCGACCCGGGTGCCGGCCGTGTGCACCACCAGCGTGGACAGGCCGGCGCCGCGCTCCAGCGGGCCGCGCTTGAGGTCCAGGTGCTGCACGCGCGACAGCGGCACGTGCGTCTCGCTCTGCCACCAGTTGCCGCGGCGCACGGCGAAGCCCTCGTCGTCCAGCTTCCAGCGCGTGCGCCGGTGGCGCTTCACGCTCATCCACGCGCCGGCCAGTGCGCCCAGCAGCGCGGCCGGCACGGCGATCCACGGCGACGCCAGGCCGGTCGCCCGCGCGACGAAGAACAGCGGCAGGCCGGCGGGGAACAGCAGCATCGCGCCGCCCAGCGCCGCCAGCCACGCGCCGCGCCGCGGCAGCGCCTGCCAGTCGGGCGTGGCGCCCGGCGCTGCGGCATGCGCGGGAGCATCGGGATGCGGCTGGCTCACTCGCTCTCCAGTCGGGCGAGATCGATGGCGCGATAGTCCACCACGAAATCCCGTCCCCTGCGATAACCGGACAGGCGGGCGTTCATGCGCTTCAGCGCCGCGGCGCGCTTGCGGCCGGTGTAGTCGGCGTCGGCGGACATGCCTTCGAGGGCGCGGGCCTGGTACTGCACGGCTTCCTCGAATCTGCCGTTGGCGGCCAGCGCGGCGGCCACGGTGTCCAGCTCGTGCCAGGCCAGCCGGTCCTGCCGCTGGATCATGAACTGCGCCAGTTCCAGCGCGCGGGCGGGGTCGCGCTGGCCTTCCACCGGGCAGGTGGCCCAGATCCACACCAGTTCGTTGCGCGCGGTCTTCACGCCGGCTTCCTCCGCGCGCGCATGCCATTCCGCCGCCGCGCGGCAATCGCGCGGCAGGCCGGCCAGGCCGTCGAAGTAGTACGAGCCGAGCGCGGAGAACGCCTGCGGATCGACGCTCTGCGCGACCGCGCGCTGCAGGTGCGGCAGCGCACGCACCGTCACCGCGTCGCTGTAGCCTTCCTTCTGCATCATCGTCATGAACACCAGCCAGGCCGCGCGCGCGTGCCCGCCCACGCTGGCCTTCTCCAGCCAGGCCATGCCGGCGGCCTCGTCCTTGGCCACGTAGTCCGGCAGCGCGCCGCTGTAGAGCAGCGAGCCGATCACGAACTGCGCGAACGCATCGCCCGCCTCGGCCTTGGCGCGCACGGCCTGCAGGCGCTGCTGGTAGGGCTGTGCGTAGTCGGGCCAGGCTTCGTTCAAGCGCGTGCGTGCGGCGGGATCGTCCAGCAGCGCGCGGTCCAGCACCGCCAGCGCGGGCGCGCTGGGCGCATCCAGCAGGTTGGCGAGGGCGATCTCCAGCACGCGCGCCTCGCCCAGCCCGGATTGCTGGAAGCTGCGGTCCAGCATCATGGAGACGTCCTGCACCGTCGATTCAAAGCGGTACTTCCACTGCCCGTCCTCGTGCACGAAGGCGGGACCGAACTGGAACTGGGTCTCGGTGGGCGGGCCGATCTCGCCGACCGCCTCTTCTTCGCCGAGCAGGGTGACCTGGGACAGCGAGGGCAGGGCGCCGCCGTCGTCCGACGGCTTGCTCCCGGCCCAGCCGCGCGCGATGCACAGCGCCGCCACCGCGCGCCCGTCCATGCGTTGCAGCGCTTCCTCCGGCTGCGAGGCGCGCAGCAGATAGACCAGCAGGCGGTCCATGGCGGGCAGTCGGCGCACCTGCTCCGGCGAGGCGTACAGCGCCATGTCGCGCAGGAAGCCGAAGTGCGCCAGGCTGGACGCGGCCAGCAGGCCGGCGCTTTCCTCCTTGTCCTGGCTGCTCAGTTCCGTGTAGCGGTCCCAGGCCCGGCTGACCGCGTTCATCCGCGCCAGATCGTCGCCGGCCATCGCCACCGCCGGCACGGCCAACAGCCATGCCAGCCAAACGCGCTTCCCCATTCGCCTTCCCCCGGTCGTCGCCGGGTCAACGGTAGGGATTCTCCTCGCCGCCGCCCGGAGGCCGCAGGGTATAGCGTTTGTAGGTCCACTGGTACTGCGCGGGGTCGCGCCGCGCGATCTGCTCCACCATCGCGTTGAGCACCGCGACGGCCGCCTGCGGGTCGGCATCGGCGATGCCGGCCGGCGCCGGGCGCACGTGCAGGGCGAAGTCCGGTCCCGGGCCGATCCGCTCGCACCAGGCGAACAGCACCGTCGCCCCGGTGCGCTCGGCCAGCCGCGACACCAGCGTCATCGTCAGCGCCGGCTTGCCGAAGAACGGGGCGAACTCGCCGTCGCCGGCCTTCGGTTGTTGGTCGGGCAGGATGCCTACCGCGCCGCCGTCCTTCAGCACCTTCCACAACTGGCGCACGGCCGGACCCTCGGCGCGCACCTGACGGATGTTGTCGGCGCCGCGCACGCGTTGCAGGAAGGCGTCGCCGGTGGCGGATTCCGGTGGCCGATAGACGATGGCGATGGGGCCGCGCGAGGACAGCCACTGATTGAGCAGTTCCCAGTTACCGAAGTGCGGGGCGGCCACGATCACGCCCTTGCCGCTGGCCAGGGCGGCGTCGTACAGCGCCTCGCCGTGGCGCTCGCGCAGCAGGGCCAGGTTCTCGGCCGGCGGACGGGTCCAGAAGCGCAGCGTTTCCAGCGCCTGCCGCGCGGTGGTGCGCAGGATGGCCCGGTGCAGGTCCTCGCGCTGGCTCGGCAGCAGGTCGGCGAAGACCATGTCCAAGTTGCGCCGGGCCACCCGGCTCTCGCGGGCGTCGGTGAGGCGCCAGAGCCAGGCGATCAGGTCGCCTGTCGCATGCAGCCAGGACCAAGGCAGGCGTCCGATGAGGGTGGCGGCACGGTAGGCCACGGCGGCGAGGAAGCGGGGATTCATGCCGGCAGTGTAGCCAACCGGCCCGGATGCCCGCCGCCGCGGGCGTCGGTATGCTGGCCGCCCGCCTTTCTGCCATCCGCCATGCTTTCACTGATCCAGCGCGTTGCCCGGGCCTCCGTCAGCGTGGAGGAACAGACCGTGGGCGAGATCGAAGGCGGCCTGCTGGCGCTGGTGGCGGTGGAGCCGGGCGACGGCGAAGCGCAGTGCCTGCGCATGGCCGAGCGGCTGCTGGGCTACCGGGTGTTCGCCGACGCCCAGGGCAGGATGAACCGTTCCCTGGCCGATACCGGCGGCGGCCTGCTGCTGGTCAGCCAGTTCACCCTGGCCGCCGACACCCGTTCGGGCATGCGGCCCAGCTTCACCACGGCCGCTCCGCCCGCCGAGGCTGAACGCGGCTTCAACCGGCTGGTCGCGATCTGCCGCGAAAAGCACGCCGGGAGGGTGGAAACCGGCCGCTTCGGCGCCCATATGGTCGTCAGCCTGGTCAACGACGGGCCGGTGACCTTCCTGCTCCGCCCATGACGTTCGCCCCTTGGCGGGCAGGCGGGTCCGGGAACCCAAGCCGGCCCGGGCTGGTATAATACTAGGTTCCTCCTTTCCTCCTTTCCGGTGGCGCAACCTCCATGGCCAACGAACGTCCTGCCCAGCAGTCCGACATCAAGCTCTTGATCAGCAAGGGCCTGGAGCAGGGCTATCTGACCTACGCCGAAGTCAACGATCACCTCCCGGACGACCTGGTCGACCCGGAGCAGATCGAGGACATCATCGGCATGATCAACGGCATGGGCATCGACGTCCATGAAGTCGCGCCCGATGCCGAGACCCTGCTGCTGGCCGACGGCAACACCGGCAACCGCGAAGTCGACGAGACCGCCGCCGAGGAAGCCGCCGCTGCGCTGACCTCGCTGGACACCGAGGGCGGCCGCACCACCGATCCCGTGCGCATGTACATGCGCGAGATGGGCACGGTGGAACTGCTGACCCGCGAGGGCG
>CALJUL010000089.1 GCA_937975725.1 uncultured Pseudoxanthomonas sp.
CATCAAGACCATGCGCGACACCGGCCGCGACATGCAGGACAAGTACAAGGAAACCAGCCGCGGCGGCCTGGCGGTCAACGTCATCGAGTGCTGAACCCGCCGGCCTGCAAGGAGCGCCTGCTCCCTCTGCACGGGCCGGACACCGCGCGCGCCGCGGCTTTTCGCCCTTATCCTTGCCGGCCGCACCGGGACGCCGGCCGGGCCCGCCCTCCAGTCCCGCCGGGCCGGGCCGATACCGAGGACGGTGAATAGACTTACCGGAGGATCGCCTGTCCAGCCGAGCGGACATGGCCGGCCGCGCCCCGGCTCGCTGGCGGCGCCGTCTGGCGGCGTGGTGCCTGCCCCTGCTGGGCGGGATGGCGCTGCTTTGCCCTTCCGCGCACGCGCTCGACCCCGGCAAGGCCTTCCACCACTACGTGCGCAATAGCTGGTCGCTGGAGCAAGGGCTGCCGCAGTTGAGCGTGCTGGCGATCGCCCAGGACCGGCCGGGCTACCTGTGGTTCGGCACCCAGGCCGGGCTGAGCCGCTTCGACGGCGCGCGCTTCACCAACTACGACCTGGACACCACCCCGGAGCTTCCCAGTACCTGGATCCAGGCCTTGCAAACCGACCGCGAAGGCCGGCTGTGGATCGGCACGCCGCAGGGGATGGCGGTGCGCGACGGCCACCGCTTCGCCCGCATCCCGCTGGCCGAGGACGAAGCGCCGGGGGTGGTGGAGATCAACGCATTTGCCCTGGACGCCGGCGGGCGGCTGCGGGTGGCCGCCAACCGCGGGGTGATGGAAGTCGAAGGCGGCCGCCTGCGCACCCTGCACGCGCTGTCCGGCCAGGGCGCGCTGTCGCTGCTGGCCGATGCCGGCGATCGCCTGTGGGTCGGCAGCGAGGGCGCCGTGTACATGATCGGGCGTCGCGGCAGCGAGCGCCTGGCGCTGCCCGCGGACGCCGCGGCCGCCAGCGTCACCGCACTGGCCCGCCACGCCGGCCTGCTGTGGGCCGGCAGCAGCGAGGGCCTGTTCGTGCTGGACCAGGGCCAGTGGCGCCGGCACGGCGAGGACGACCTGGCCAGGACCGGCATCGACGCGCTGTACCAGGACCGGGACGGCAACCTGTGGGTGGGCACCAACGCCGTCTTCTACCGCCTGCAGGGTGGGCGGGTGGCCGAGCGCATCACCGCCGCCGGACCGCTGGCGGAGATCCGCGCGCTCTACGAGGACCGCGAGGCCAACCTGTGGCTCGGCAGCAGCAACGAGGGCGTCAGCCGCGTCTGGAACGGCTGGACCCGCCGCTACAGCAAGACCGAAGGCCTGGAGAACCCGCTGCTGTGGTCGGTGGCCACCGATCCGCAGGGCCGCATCTGGACCGGCGGCGACGGCGGCGTGAGCGTGCTGGAAAACGGGCGCTTCCGGACCGTCGTCGCCAGCCGCGAACTGCCCGACGCGGCCGCCTACAGCCTGCTGCCCGAGGACGGCCAGACCTGGATCGGCACCCGCAACGGCGCCGCTCTCTACCGCGACGGGCGCCTGCAACGCCCCGCTGCGCTGGCCGGTATGGCCTCGGCGCAGGTCAACGGCATCTACCGCGACCGCGAGGGGCGGCTGTGGTTCGCCACCAGCAAGGGACTGTTCCGCCGCGACGGCGACGGACCGCTGCGCCATTACGGCCAGCCCGCCGGCCTGCGCGACCCGCGCGTGCGCGTGCTGCAGCAGACGCGCTCCGGGCGCCTGCTGGTCGGCACCCAGAGCGGCCTGTACGAATTCGCCGACGAACGCCTGCAGCCGATCCCCTTCGCCGGCACCGGCCTGGACGCGCCGCACGTCACCGCGCTGCACGAACTCCCGGGCGGCCAGTGGCTGGTCGGCGTGCTGTCGGAGGAAGCCATGCTGCTGTTCGACGGCGCGCGCTGGACGCGCCTGGACAAGACGCGCGGCATCCCGGTCAACGCGCCGTTCTTCTTCGGCGAGGACGACAGCGGCCACCTCTGGGTCGGCGGCCTGCGCGGCATCTACCGCGCCGACATCGCCGACCTGCTCGCAGCCACCACCGACCCTGCGCGCAAAGTGACGGTGCGCACCCTGCTCAACGAACGCGGCGACCGCCACGGCGGCCAGAAGGGCGACTGCTGCAACGGCGCCGGCAACAGCCGCGGCTTCATGCTCGACCACGCCATCTGGCTGCCCACTCGCGACGGCATCGTGGCGATGGACACCGAGCAGCCGCTGGACAACGACTACGTGCCCGAATCGGTGATCGAACGCGTCCAGGTCAACGACCGCTGGCGGCTGGCCGACAAAGGCCACTGGTCGCTGCCGCGCGGCGCGCGCGACCTGCGCTTCGAATTCACCACCCTGAGCTTCCAGGCGTCCGACCACATCGACATCCGCTACCGCCTGGCCGGCTACGACGACGACTGGAAGCTGCTGGAGGACCCGCACCAGCGCAGCGCCACCTACACCAACCTGCCCGCCGGCGAATACGTGTTCGAAGTGCTGGGCACCAACAACAGCGGCGTCTCCGGCCGCACCGCGGCGCGGCTGCCGTTCGCCATCGCGCCCTACTTCTACGAAAGCGCCTGGTTCTACGCATTACTGGTGGCGGCGCTGCCGGTGCTGGTGCTGCTGTCCAACCGCTGGCTGCTGCGCCGGCACCGGCACCGGCGCGCGGCGCTGGAGAAGCTGGTGCAGCAGCGCACGCTGGACCTGCAACAGGCCAACCAGCGGCTGGAGGCCATCAGCCTCACCGATCCGCTGACCGGCCTGCACAACCGCCGCTACCTGGCGCAGCAACTGCCGGCGGACATCGCCTACTACCGGCGCGACCCGGCCTTCGCCGCGGGCCAGGACGTGGTCACCTTCGCGCTGATCGACATCGACCATTTCAAGGCGATCAACGACGGCCACGGCCACCAGGCCGGCGACCAGGTCCTGCAGGAAGTGGCGCGGCGCCTGCGCGCGCTGACCCGCGAAGGCGACTACGTGGTGCGCTGGGGCGGCGAGGAATTCCTGCTGGTGTTCCGGCCGATGCCGCGCTGCGAGTTGTCGGTGCTGGGCCACCGCATCTGCTCCTCCATCGCCGCCCTGCCCTACGACACCGGCAACGGGACGCTGCGGGTGACCGCCTCGCTCGGGCTGATCGGCTATCCACCGTTCGCGCTGTCGCCGGAACTGCTGGGCTGGGAGCAGATGGTGTCGCTGGCCGACCGCGCGCTCTACATCGTCAAAGAACACGGCCGCAACGGCTGGGCACGCTACGAGGCCACCGCGGTGCCGCTGCCGGGAATCGGCGACGAGGCGCTGCGGCGCGACCCGGCGCAACTGGTCCGCCTGGGCTGCCTGCGCCTGGACGGCCCCTACCATCCCTGACGCGGCGGCGCCCGGCGCGCGCATCGCCACGCATCACAAAAGCGACGCCGGCGCGGATCGGCTTATGATCGGGCGGTCGCGACTTCCTGCGGAGTATTCCGGCATGACGTTCAAGCCTTCGCGCCGTTCCCTGCTCAAGCACCTGGGCGCGGGCGCCGCCGCGGCGGCCGCGCCCGCGCTGTTCGCCGGCTGCGCGCCGGCGATGGTGCGCAACCGCGCCGCGCGCCGGCCGAACATCGTGTTCATCATGACCGACGACCACGCGCGCTCGGCCATGAGCCTGTACGGCAACCGCATCCTCGCCACGCCCAGCCTGGACCGGATCGGCAACGAGGGCCTGCGCCTGGACCAGGCGTTCGTCACCAATGCGCTGTGCCTGCCCAGCCGCGCGACCTTCCTGACCGGGCAGTACTCGCACGTGCACGGCATGCGCACCAACGGCGAGGATTCCGGCTTCACCGCCGAACCGCCGCTGCACAACGCGCAGACCTGGCCGATCCTGCTGGGCGCGCGCGGCTACCACACCGGCATGGTCGGCAAGTGGCACATCAACACGCCGCCGCAGGGCTACGACTACACCGCGATGATCCGCGGCCAGGGCACCTACTTCGACCCGCCGATGTGGATCGGCGGACAGTGGCGGCCGCAACGCGGCCACACCGACGACGTGATCGGCGACCATGCCCTGCACTTCCTGCGCAACGCGCCGCGCGACAAGCCGTTCGCCCTGCTCTACCAGTTCAAGGCGCCGCACCGCGACTGGAACCCCGCACCGCGCTTCCGCACGCGCTTCGAGGACGTGGAGATCCCGCTGCCGGCGAGCTTCGGCGAGCCGATGGAGGCGCGCTCGCAGGCGGTACGCGGCACGATGATGCGGATCGCCGAGATGCCGGACTTCCGTCGCGGCGGTACGCCCGGCGGGCCGCAGGGCGAAGCGCTGGCGCGCGCCAACTTCCAGCAGTTCATGCGCAACTACTACCGCGTGCTGCTGGGCGTGGACGAGAACGTCGGCCGGGTGCTCGACTACTTGGACCGCGAAGGCCTGGCCGAGGACACCCTGGTGGTCTACACCACCGACAACGGGTTCTTCCTCGGCGAGCACGGCCTGTTCGACAAGCGGCTGATGTACGAACCGGCCATCCGCATCCCGATGCTGTTGCGCTGGCCCGGCGGCATCGCGCCCGGGCGCGTGGATGGCGACCACTTCGCGCTCAACATCGACCTGGCACCGACTCTGCTGGAACTGGGCGGCGCGCCGGTGCCCGACGCGATGCAGGGCGACAGTTGGAAACCGCTGGTCGAAGACCGCGCGGCGGCGTGGCGCCAGGACTTCCTCTACCAGTACTACGAATACCCCGGCGTGCACTGCGTGCGCCCGCACCGCGGCGTGCGCGACGCGCGCTGGAAGCTGATCGAGTTCTGGCGCGAGCCACGCGAGTACGAGCTGTACGACCTGGTCAGCGACCCGGACGAACAGCGCAACCTGGCCGCCGACCCCGCGCACGCGGAGGTGCTCGCGCGGCTGCGCCTGCGCCTGGCCGAACTGCGCCGCCAGTACGGCGACCACGACCCCGACGATTACCTGCCCGAGCAGCAGGCGCCGCAGGAGTGCCATTACGGTTGAGCCGGATCGCACTGGGAGCCGATGCCGGTTGGCGGGTGGCGATTGCGGGCTTGTGAGTCCGATGGTTCGTGTTTGCCATCGCCCCGGCCTTCCCCATTGGCGGAGAGGAGCGGTTTGCAGTGGATGCTGTATTGCCGCGGCTGCGTGTTGTCCTGCGCGGCGCGCAACATCACTTCATGGCATGGCGGTGACGGCGCAAGCGGTTGGCTGCATAGTCTCACAGGGATCGGCGCGCGGCGGGCAGGCCGCGATGCGCACGCATCGCCGCTCAAGCGCATGCGCCAGGCGACGCGGGATGATGCACAGGATGGAGCGGATGCAGCGTCAGGCGATGGCCAGCACGTCGTCGATCAGACCGGCCGCGGTGACTTCCGCGCCGGCGCCCGGTCCCTGCACCACCAGCGGTTGCTCGGGGTAGCGGTCGCTGTAGATCGCCACCCGGTTGTCGGTGCCGGCGCCCGCGCATAGCGGGTGGTCCTGCGGCAGCACTTGCAGGCCCACGCTCGCGCGCTCGCCGTCGAAGCGGCCGACGAAGCGCAGCCGGGCGCCGTGCCGGTGCGCCTCCTTGAAGCGCGCCGACAGCGGCGCGTCCAATTGTGGGAGCGCCACGTCCAGGCCGGCCAGCGGCACGTCGGCCAACGCTGGCGGCACCAGCGATTCCACCCGTACGTCCTCGGCTTGCAGAGCTTGGCCCGCGGCGCGCGCCAGGATCAGCAGCTTGCGGCGCACGTCCTCGCCGGACAGGTCGATGCGCGGGTCGGGTTCGGTGTAGCCCGCCTGCCGCGCCTGCCGCACGAAGCCGGAGAACGGCCGCATGCCGTCGTAGTGGTTGAACAGCCAGGCCAGCGAGCCGGACAGCACGCCTTCGACACGGTGGATGCGGTCGCCGCCGGCGACCAGCGCGCGCAGGCTGCGCAGCAACGGCAGGCCGGCGCCGACGGTGGCGGCGTCGCCGTAGCGCGCGCCGGAATCGGCGCAGGCGCGGGCGATGGCCTGCGCGCGCGACCAGGCCGCGCCCGTACCCAGCTTGTTGGCCGTGACCACGTGCACACCGCGCGCCAGCCATTCGGCGTGCCAGTCGGCGACCGCTTCGCTGGCGGTGGCGTCGACCACGATGTCGCCGGCGTGCAGCGCTTCGCCCTCGGCCCACGGCGGCAGGCCGTCGGCGGGCCGGGCGCACGCGCGGTTGGCGGCGGCCAGCGCCGCTTCCGGGCCTGCTTCGTCGCAGGGCTGCAACGCGCGCGAATTCGACAGCCAGGCCAGCGGCGGCAGCGGCACGCCGCGCGCCAGCAGGCGCTGGTGGCGGGCCACGAAGGCACCGCCCACCACGCCCGTGCCCAGCAGCGCCAGTCGCGGTCCGGGCCGCCGGGCAGCCGACAGCCGGACCACGCTGCTCATGCGTCGGCGAGCTTGCGCGCGTGCTCGGACTCGGCCGCCGCCGTGGCGGCGCGCTCCAGCGCGGCGCCCAGGTCGGCCAGCAGGTCGTCGCCGGCCTCGATGCCCACCGACAGCCGCAGCAGGCCGTCGGAGATGCCGGCCTTGGCGCGCGCCTCCGGCGTCATCGCCGCGTGGGTCATGGTGGCCGGGTGCGCGACCAGGCTTTCCACGCCACCCAGCGATTCGGCCAGGGTGAAGTAGCGCAGGCCCTCGATGAAGGCGCGCACTTCGTCCACGCCGCCGGCCAGCTCGAACGAGATCATCGCGCCGAAGCCCTTCTGTTGGCGTGCGGCCAGGGCATGGCCCGGGTGCGATTCCAGGCCGGGGAAATACACCTTCGACACCGCCGGGTGCGCGTCCAGCAGCGCGGCGATGGCGGTGGCGTTCTCCTGGTGCGCGCGCAGGCGCGCGTCCAGCGTGCGCAGGCCGCGCAGGGTCAGGAAGCTGTCGAACGGCGAGCCGGTCAGGCCAAGCGCGTTGGCCCACCACACCAGTTGCTGGTGGGTCTCCGCGTCGCGCGCCACCACGGCACCGCCGACCACGTCGCTGTGGCCGTTGATGTACTTGGTGGTGGAATGCAGCACCACGTCGGCGCCGAAGGCGATCGGCGTCTGCAGGGCGGGCGACAGGAAGGTGTTGTCCACCACCGCCAGCGCGCCGGCCTTGTGCGCGGCGTCGATGACGAAGCGCAGGTCGGTGATGCGCAGCAGCGGGTTGGAGGGCGTCTCGACCAGCACCAGCTTGGGCGATTGCGCCAGCGCGTCGGCCAGCGAGCGCGGGTCGGTCAGGTCGGCGGTGATGAGCTCGAAGTGGCCCTTCTTCGCCAGCGCGTTGAACAGGCGCCAGCTACCGCCGTAGGCGTCGTGCGGCACCACCAGACGGTCGCCCGGCTCCAGCAGCGCGTTCAGCACCAGGGTGATGGCGCCCATGCCGGTGGCGGTGATCACCGCGCCGGCGCCGCCTTCCAGTTCGGCCAGCGCCTCGGCCAGCAGGTCGCGGGTGGGGTTGCCGCTGCGGGTGTAGTCGTATTCGCGCTTCTGCGCGAAGCCGGCGAAGCTGAAGTTGGACGACAGCACGATCGGCGGCGTCACCGCGCCGTAGGCGGTGTCGCGGTCGATGCCGGCGCGCACGGCGGCGGTGGCGGGGCTGCAGGGGGCGTCGGCGGCGGACGGGGTGTGGGTGCTCATGCGTGGTCTCCGGCGGCGCGCAGGGCCGAGGCGAGGATGGAATCGATGCGGTCGGTTTCTTTCAGGAAAGCGTCGTGGCCGTAGGGCGAGCGCAGGACACGCAACTGCCCCAGCGTGCCCAGGCCCTCGACCAGCGCCACCGAATCGGACAGCGGCACCAGGCGATCGCCCTCCACCGCGACCACCAGGGTGGGCACGCGCACGTCGGCGGGGTCCACGCGGTGCAGGTCGATGGATTCGGACAGGCGCACGTAGGCGGTGACCGGGGTGCGCGCCACGTACTGCGCGCCGGCGGCGTCCAGGTAGTCCTCGGCGGCCACGCGCACGCGGCCGTTGACGATCTCCGCCGCGGTGTCGAAGCGCTCGCCGAATTCCTCCGGCGTGCGGTAGCTGAGCATGGCGAACTGGCGCGCCAGCGACAGCCCCTGGGCGTCGGCGCACTGCAACTGGCCCAGGGTCACCGCGCGCCGCTGCAGCGCGCGCCAGGCGGCGGCGTAGGGATGCGCGCGGTGGGCGCCGCTGACGGCGACCAGCTTCTTCAGCCGGTCGGGATGGCGCACGGCCAGTTGCAGGCCGACCAGCGCGCCGTAGGAATAGCCGACGAAGGCGTGCAGGCGCGCGATGCCCAGCGCCGACAGCAGCTTGGCGATGGCGTCGGCCTGGTCGGCGGTGTCGATGGGCGCGTCCAGCCTGCCGTCGGCGCCGATGAAGTCGAACGCCAGCAACCGGCAGTGCGCCGGGTCCAGCGCGCGGTCCTGGCCGACCAGATCGTTGAGCCAGCCGGATTCGGGGAACAGCGCGCTGGCGCGCAGGTGGCGGTGCGCGGAAATGCCGCCGGCCACGAACACCACCGGCGCGCCGGCCGGGCCCTGCACTTCGTAGCGCAGGGTCAGCGCGCGCGGGCCGGCGTGGCGCATCGCCAGCTCCACCACCACTTCGCCGCGGACGGCGCGCGGGGCGTCGTCCTGGTACAGGGGCACGTCGGCATACACCGGCGCGGAGGCGGTCTGCGGGCTGGGATGGGTGGCGGCGAAGCTCATCGTTCGGGTTCCGGTGGCGGTGTCCCTTGCGGGACGGGACTGCACCACCGAGCTTCGCGGAGCTCGCGTTCGCCGTGCTGGCACACGGTACGAACCATCTTCCGGCAGACGCGAACGTCCCCGCAGGATTTGGCACCTACCACGGCGCTTGCGCGTCGCTGGCTGCCCCGGCTTCTTCGGGCCTGTCCCTCTGCCGGTCTCGATGGTGGGCGTACTCTGCCCGGCCCCGGCGGCGTTGTCAATCGCTTTATTCGGATAAAGCGATGAAATTTGACGTGAGTCACCCTGTCCGCCGCCGCGGAGGAATAACGCATAATTCACGGCATGATCCGGAATTGCCTCCTCGGCGGTCTCTGCGCAGCCTTGCTGGCCGCCTGTTCCACCGTCCCCCTGCACACCTCCACCCCGCCGGCCCCGGCCCCGAAGACCGCGGCCGACGCGGTCATCGCCGAAGCCTGGGTCTCCGACCCGTCGGACGGCGACGAGCTGGACTCCCTGGCCGCCTGGCCGACCGAGACCGGCCAGGTCTGGCTGATCGCCTCGGCCAAGGCCACCCACCGGCTGGTCGTGTACGACGCCGACACCGGCCGGCGCCTGCGCACGGTCGGCGCGCCCGGCGAGGCGGTGGGCCAGTTCAACCGCCCCAACGGCATCGCCGTGTTCGGCGACCTGCTGTTCGTGGCCGAGCGCGACAACCATCGCGTGCAGGCGTTCCGGCTGCCGGAATTCGCCCCGCTGGGCGCGTTCGGCGCCGACGTGCTGCGCGCGCCCTACGGGCTGTGGGTGCACGAGACCGGCCCCGGCGAGCTGGAGCTGCTGGTCACCGACAGCTTCATGGCCGACTTCCGCACCATGACCCTGCCGCCGATGCAGGAACTGGACGGCCGGGTCAAGCGCTTCCGGGTGCGGGTGGAGGACGGCGGCCGGCTGGAGGCGCGGCTGCTGGAGCAGTTCGGCGACACCGGCGCGGCCGGCGCGTTGCGGATGGTGGAGTCCATCGCCGGCGATCCGGCCCATGACCGCCTGCTGATCGCCGAGGAGGACCGCCGGGTCGGCTCCACCCTGCGCGTCTACACACTGGACGGCCGCTACAGCGGCCGCAGCCTGCCGGTGTTCGACGCCGATGCCGAAGGCGTGGCGCTGTGGGCCTGCACGGCCGAGGACGGCTACTGGATCGCAGTGGACCAGTTGACGCCCACCCGCTTCCGCGTGTTCGACCGCGCCACCCTGGCCGCGGCCGGCGTGTTCTCCGGCCGCGTCACCGCCAACACCGACGGCGAGGCGGTCTTCGCCAGCCCCACGCCGCGCTTCCCCGCCGGCGCGCTGTTCGCCCTGCACAACGACGTCTCGCTGGCGGCCTTCGACCTGCGCGACGTCGCCGCCGCGCTGAAGCTGCGGGAAGACTGCGTGCGGTGAGCCGGCGCAGGATCCTCGCGGCGCTGTGCGGCGCGGCGCTGCTGGCCGGCGCCGTCGCCAGCGCCGATGCCGCCCGCCTGTACCGCTGGAAGGACCGGCAGGGCTATACCCAGTACGGCGACCAGCCGCCGGCGCCGGAGCAACTGGCCGACGGCAACGTCGACGTGGTGCGCTTCCGCAACCCGCCCAGCGCGCTGGTCAGGCTGCGGCTGGAGAAGCGGGGGCTGCGCTACCAGGCCTGGGCCGACAACCTGATGCACGGGCCGGTGGAGGTGCAACTGGGCTACCGCCGCCAGCGCAACGTGCGCAGCACGCCGGACCTGCCCGCCCGCGCGGTGGTGCCGGCGCGCAGCAGCGTGCTGGTGGCCGACATCGACGTGATCGATCCGCTGCGCGGCGGCGACTTCGAGCTGACCCTGGAAGGCATGCCCGGCGACCCGCAGAGCCGGCCGCAGGACTACGACTACCGCCTGCCCTTCGACTACGGCCGGGTGCGCGTGGACCAGGGGCCGGGCGGCAGCTTCAGCCACAGCGATCCGCAGAACCTGCACGCGGTGGATTTCGCGGTGCCCGAAGGCACCCGCATCGTCGCCGCCCGCGAGGGCCTGGTGATGCAGGTGGAATCGGACTACGACAAGGCCGGCCTGAACAGCGAGAAGTACGGCGGCCGCGCCAACTTCATCCGCATCCTGCACCCCGACGGCAGCATGGCCGTGTACGCGCACCTGCAACCGGAGGGGGCGCAGGTGCGCGTGGGCCAGTACGTGAGCAAGGGCCAGTACATCGCGCTGTCCGGCAACACCGGCTTCTCCACCGCGCCGCACCTGCACTTCGTGGTGCAGGTCAATCGCGGGATGCGGCTGGAATCGGTGCCGTTCCGCATGTTCGGCCCACTGGGGCTGCTGCAGTTCCCTTCCAGCCGGTCGCAGTGAAACCGGCGGCCGGCCGGCCGGCATGCCCCGACGGGGCCTGCGCCGCCACCTGCGCCCGACCCCAGCCGCTATAATCGCGCCCTTCCCCGCTCCCGCTCCGCCCGCACCCGGGCGCCCGCCCCATGCCCGACGTTGCCACCGAAGCCGCGCGCCGCCGCACCTTCGCCATCATCTCCCACCCCGACGCCGGCAAGACCACGTTGACCGAAAAGCTGCTGCTGTTCGGCGGCGCGATCCAGATGGCCGGCTCGGTGAAGGGCCGCAAGGCCGCGCGCCACGCCACGTCCGACTGGATGGCACTGGAAAAGGAGCGCGGCATCTCGGTCACCTCCTCGGTGATGCAGTTCCCGTACGAGGGCAAGATCGTCAACCTGCTGGACACGCCCGGCCACGCCGACTTCGGCGAGGACACCTACCGCGTGCTGACCGCGGTGGACAGCGCGCTGATGGTCATCGACGTGGCCAAGGGCGTGGAAGAGCGCACGATCAAGCTGATGGAGGTGTGCCGCCTGCGCGACACGCCGATCATGACCTTCATCAACAAACTGGACCGCGAGGGCCGCGAGCCGATCGAGCTGCTGGACGAGGTGGAGAGCGTGCTGGGCATCCAGTGCGCGCCGGTGACTTGGCCGATCGGCATGGGTTCGCGCCTCAAAGGCGTGGTGCACCTGGTGACGGGCGAAGTGCACCTGTACGAGCCGGGCCGCAACTTCACCCGCCAGGACTCGACCATCTTCGCCTCCATCGACGACCCGCAACTGGAAGCGCGCATCGGCGCCGAGATGCTGGCCCACCTGCGCGACGAACTGGAACTGGTGCAGGGTGCCAGCCATCCGTTCGACAAGGAAAAATACCTGCGCGGCGAGCAGACGCCGGTGTTCTTCGGCTCGGCGGTCAACAACTTCGGCGTGCAGCCGCTGCTGGACTTCTTCGTCGAGCACGCGCCGCCGCCGCAGCCGCGCGCCACCACCGGCCGCGAGGTGCGGCCGGAGGAAGGCAAGCTGACCGGCTTCGTCTTCAAGATCCAGGCCAACATGGACCCGCAGCACCGCGACCGGGTGGCGTTCATGCGCGTGTGCTCGGGCCGGTTCGAGGCCGGCATGAAGGCGTTCCACGTGCGCAGCGGCAAAGAAGTGAAGCTGGCCAACGCGCTGACCTTCATGGCCAGCGACCGCGAGATCGCCGCCGAGGCGTATCCGGGCGACGTGATCGGCATCCACAACCACGGCACCATCTCCATCGGCGACACCTTCAGCGAGGGCGAGGCGCTGTCGTTCACCGGCATCCCCAACTTCGCGCCGGAGCTGTTCCGCCGCGCGCGCCTGCGCGACCCGCTCAAGCTCAAGCAGTTGCAGAAGGGGCTGGCGCAGTTGTCCGAGGAAGGCGCCACCCAGTTCTTCCGCCCGCTGATGAGCAACGACCTGATCCTGGGCGCGGTCGGCATGCTGCAGTTCGACGTGGTGGCCTACCGGCTGAAGGACGAGTACGGCGTGGACGCGTCGTTCGAGAACGTCAGCGTGGCCACGGCGCGCTGGATCCGCTGCGGCGATGCGAAGAAGCTGGAGGAGTTCCGCGACAAGCACGCGATGAACCTGGCCCTGGACGCCGCCGGCCAACTGGTCTACCTGGCCCCCACCCGGGTCAACCTGCAACTGGCCCAGGAGCGCGCCCCCGACGTCCAGTTCCTCGCCACCCGCGAGCACGCCCACAGCGTGGACTTGGGCTGAAGCCGCTCCTACATGGGGAGGCGCCCCGGCGGCTGAACGCCGGAACGGGGACAGGTGCGCCGGTTGCTGCATTGCGGTAATTTCAGCATCCATGAGCACCGACCCCACACCCTTCCGGACCCTGCGCGCCCGCAAGCGGGCCGATCACCTGGCCGACATGCGCGACGAGATCGCCAGCGCGCTCACCCACGGACTGGGCGCCGTCGCGGCGCTGGCCGGCGGCGCGGTGCTGATCACCCTGGCGGCGATCTACGGCGACGGCTGGCAACTGGGCGCCTCGATCGTGTTCGGCATCACCCTGCTGCTGCTCTACACCGCCTCCACCCTCTACCACGCCATCCAGCACCCGGTGGCCAAGGGCCGGCTCAAGGTCTTCGACCACTGCGCGATCTACCTGCTGATCGCCGGCACCTACACGCCGTTCACCCTGATCGGCCTGCGCGGGCCGTGGGGCTGGGGGCTGTTCACTGCGATCTGGACGCTGGCCATCGCCGGCGTGGTGTTCAAGCTGTTCTACACCGGCCGCTTCAAGCTGCTGTCGACCATCATCTACATCGCGATGGGCTGGCTGGTGATCGTGGCGATCAAGCCGCTGCTGCAATCGCTGGACGGCTGGACCCTGGGCTGGCTGCTGGCCGGCGGCCTGGCCTACACGCTGGGCACGTATTTCTACCACCGCGAATCGATCCGCTACTCGCACGCGATCTGGCACCTGTTCGTCATCGCCGGCAGCGTCTGCCACTTCATCGCCGTGACCGCGCAGGTCCTGCACCATCCACGCTGACGGCCGGGCACAGGCCGTCGCGCTGCGGGGCCGTGCCGGCCCGGTTGTACTGCACGTATCTGAAGCCGGTGCAGCAAGGCCGAGGGGCCAGCTTCACGCCGCATGCACGCTGCACTTCGGTGTCGCACTCTAAGACTTCGCACAACCGTCTCGCATACCTGCACGCGACTCACCCCTGCGCAGCTTGCGTTGCATT
Source organism: uncultured Pseudoxanthomonas sp. (assembly GCA_937975725.1). Taxonomy (GTDB): domain Bacteria; phylum Pseudomonadota; class Gammaproteobacteria; order Xanthomonadales; family Xanthomonadaceae; genus Pseudoxanthomonas_A. The sequence continues at coordinate 13,703 of CALJUL010000089.1, forward strand.
CCCGGTTCCTTGTTCCCGGCTCGTCACCAACACTCTTCCTGCGCCACTACTTGTGCCTGGCTCGACGCATCGAACCTCCACTACAAAAACCGCGCACGGCCATCCCGCACTCCGGCCCTCTTCACGCCGCAATCCGCCGCCAACACGCAGGCAACACTGCCCCTGCACAACACCGCCGGACCACCCACCACAACATGTCCCCCGCATGAACCGGTGACACGCCTTTTCGCGGCTCGTGAACACGCCGTCGCCAACGATGCCGCGCATGAGCCCGGCGACACGCCCGCGACGCATGCCCCGGTTGCGCCCGCTTTCGCGCAACAGCGCCCTCGTGCTGGGCGCGGTGGCGGCGGCCATCGTCGTGCTGCTGGTCCTGTTCGAATGGAACTGGCTGCGGCGCCCGGTCGAGCGCATCGTGCAATGGCAGACCGGGCGCAGCTTCCACATCGGCGGCGACCTGGACGTGGACCTGGGACGGGTGACGCGCATCCGCGCCGACCGGCTGACGTTCGGCAACGCCGCCTGGTCGAAAGAACCGACGATGGCGTCGGCCGAGCGCGCCGAACTCAGCGTCGCCGTGCTGCCGCTGGTCTTCAAGCGCGAAACGCGCCTGCACGAGATCCATCTCTCGAAGCCGAACCTGCGCCTGGAGACCGGGCCCGACGGCACCGGCAACTGGGTGTTCGGCAGGAACACCGGCGAAAGCCGCGTGCGCTACGGAGCATTGCGCATCGACAACGGCCGCCTGCTCTATCTCGATCCGGCCAGGAAAACCGACCTGGACATCCGCCTGTCCAGCGCGAAGGACGCGGCGCAGGCCGCATCGCTACCGGTGGACGTGGAAGGCAAGGGCCGCTGGGCCGGCAATCGCTTCACCATCGCCGGCCGCGTGGAATCGCCGCTGGCGCTGCGCGACAGCAACAAGCCCTACCGCATCGACCTGCGCGCGGCCGCCGGCCCGACGCGCGCGCATGCCCGCGGCACGCTGCTGGATCCATTCCGCCTGCGCGGCTTCGACCTGCGGCTGATGCTGGCGGGGCAGGACCTGGAAGACCTGTTTCCGCTGATTGGCGTGGCCACGCCGCCGACGCCGCCGTACCGGCTGGACGGTCGCTTCTCGCGCGAAGGCGATACCTGGCGCTACGACGGCTTCGCCGGTGTCGTCGGCGACAGCGACCTGGGCGGATCGGCCAGCGTCACCGTGGGCCGGGAGCGGCCGCTGCTGAAAGCGGACCTTGTTTCGAAACGATTGGACTTCGACGACCTGGCCGGCTTCATCGGCGCACCGCCGCAGACCGGTGGCAGCGAATCCAGCAACGCGGAGCAGCGCGCGCAAGCAGCCCGGGCCGCGGCGGAGGCGCGCGTGCTGCCCGACACGCCCTACGACCTCGCCAAGCTGCGCTCGATGGACGCCGACGTGCGCTGGAAGGCGCACCGCATCAACGCGCCCAGCCTGCCCATTGACGACATGGAGGCCCACCTGCTGCTGGATGCGGGACTGTTGCGACTGGAGCCGCTCAACTTCGGCGTCGCGCGCGGCGACATCCGCTCGCAGATCCGCATGGACGCGCGCGGCAATCCGATCCGCACCCAGGCCCGCATCGCCGTGCGCGGCCTCGACCTGGGCGAACTGTTCCCGCAGGCCGAACTGACCCGCAGCGCCATCGGCCGCATCGGCGGCGACGTGGCACTGTCGGGCACCGGCAATTCCATCGCCGGCATCCTGGGCAGCGCCGACGGCGACGTCGCGCTGGGCATGGGGCGCGGCCGGGTCAGCAACCTGCTGATGGAACTGGCGGGGCTGGACGTGGCCGAGGCGCTGAAGTTCCTGGTGACCAAGGACAGGACCGTGCCGGTGCGCTGCGCCTTCGGCGACTTCGCGGTGAAGGACGGGGTGATGCAGGCGCGCGCGCTGGGCTTCGACACCACCGACACGATCATCGTCGGCAAGGGCCGGGTGAGCCTGAAGGACGAGACCCTGGACCTGGAACTGCGGCCGCGGCCGAAGGACCGCAGCATCCTGGCGCTGCGCTCGCCGCTGGTGGTCGGCGGCACCTTCAAGGACCCGTCGTTCCACCCGGACTTCAAGCGCCTGGGGCTGCGCGGCGCCACCGCGCTGGTGCTGGGCAGCATCGCGCCGCCGGCGGCGCTGCTGGCCACCCTGGAACTGGGCCCGGGCGAGGACAGCGGCTGCGGCGGGCAGTACGCGCGCTAGCGGATCAACTGGCGATGTAGCGCTGCAACTGGTCCAGTTCGGCCTGCTGGTCCTCAATGACCGCCTTGACCAGGTCGCCGATGGAGATCACGCCCACCACGTCGTCGCCCTCGGTCACCGGCAGGTGGCGGATGCGGTGCTCGGTGACCACCTGCATGCAGTGGTCCACGCTATCGCCGGGATGCACGGTGATGACCCTGGCGGTCATGATGTCGCGCACCGGCGTGTTGGAGGACGAGCGCCCCTGCAACACCACCTTGCGCGCGTAGTCGCGCTCGGACACGATGCCGCACAAGCGCGGCCCCTGCATGGCGAGCACGGCGCCGACGCCCTTCTCCGCCATCAGGCGGATGGCGTCGAGCACCGAGGCGTCGGGCGATACCGCGTAGACCTCAGGGGTCTTGGACCCCAGCAACTGGCGAACCGTGCGCATGGCGACCTCCGGCATGGAGAGAGGGCTGCGCCAAGGATACTCCTGCAGTGCCGGGTTGCCACGCATCGATCAGGTACAGCGGCCGCCGCTTGGATTCCTCGTACAGCCGGCCCAGGTATTCGCCGATCATGCCCAGCGCCACCAGTTGCACGCCGCCCAGGAACAGGATGACGGTCATCATGGTCGGCCAGCCGGCCACCGGGTCGCCGAACAGCAGGGCCTTGCCCACCACGTAGATCGCGAAGGCGAACGCCAGCAGCGCGGTCAGCACGCCCAAGTAGGTCGCCACGCGCAGCGGCGCGGTGGAGAAGCTGGTGATGCCTTCCAGCGCGAAGTTCCACAGCTTCCAGAAACCGAAACTGCTGCGCCCGGCCGTGCGCGGCTCGCGCTGGTAGGGCACGGCGATCTGGTTGAAGCCGACCCAGCCGAACAGGCCCTTCATGAAGCGGTGCCGCTCGCGCAGTTCGCGCAGGGCCGCCAGCGCGCGCGGCGACAGCAGGCGGAAATCGCCGGTGTCCGCCGGGATGGGCGTCTTCGACAGCCGGCCGATCAGGCGGTAGAAGAGATGCGCGGTCGAGCGCTTCAGCACGCTCTCACCCTCACGCGCGATGCGGGTGCCGTGGATGTTGTCGTAACCGGCCTGCCACAGGCGCACGAATTCGCCGATCAGCTCCGGCGGGTCCTGGCCGTCGGCGTCGAGGATCAGCGCCGCACCCTCTTCCACCCGGTCCAGCCCCGCGGTGAGCGCGGCCTCCTTGCCGAAGTTGCGCGACAGCCGCAGCAGCGACACGCCGGGGGCGGCGGCGGCCAGCGCACGCAGCACGTCCCAGGTGCCGTCGCGGCTGCCGTCGTCCACGTACAGGATGCGTCCCTCGATGCCGGGCACCGCCGCCAGCGCAGCCGCAATGCGCGGATGCAGCAGCGGCAGCGCTTCGGCCTCATTGAAGGCGGCGACGACGACGGTCAGGCGCGGCAATGCCATGGGCTCAGTCCAGCGACCGCAGGTAGGCGACGCCGCCGATCTGGTCCACCTGCCGCTGAATCCAACGGGCGCGGCGCTGCACGTAAGGGCCGGGGCGGCTGGCGCTGTAGCGGCGGGGCGACGGCAGCACCGCCGCCAGCCGCGCGCTTTCGGCCGCGCTCAGCCGCGACGCGTCCTTGCCCCAGAAGCGACGCGCGGCCGCCTCCCCGCCGTACACGCCGTCGCCGAACTCGGCGATGTTGGCGTACATCTCCAGGATGCGCGGCTTCGGCCACAGCGTCTCGATCAACAGCGTGTACCAGGCCTCCAGCGCCTTGCGCGTCCACCGCGACACCGGATGGCCGCCCTGCCACAGGAACAGGTTCTTGGCGACCTGCTGGCTGATGGTGCTGGCGCCGCGGGTCTTCCGGCCCTTGGCGTTGTGGACACGCGCCTTCTCGATGGCCTCCAGGTCGAAGCCGTGGTGGGTGGCGAAGTTCTGGTCCTCCGCCGCCACCATCGACAGCGGCAGGCTGGGCGCGATCCGGTCCAGGTCCCGCCACTGGTAGGACACCCGGAACCGCCAGTCGCCCTGCCCCCACGCCTCGAACTGCCGCCACATCATGAAGGCGGTGAAGGGCGGGTCCACGAACCGCAGCACCGCCACCTGCAACAGGCTGGCCAGCGCGAACAGCAGCGGCGAAGCCAGCAGCCAGCGCCGCCAGCGGCGGCCGCGCCCGGATGCAGGCGCCGCACCGGACCGGCTCATGCGCCGGTTCCGCCCTTGTGGATGCGTGCGACAACCCCCATCGTGCTGGTTTCCTTTTCGCTGGCCTGTGCGTCGGCATTATGCCGAGACGCTACGCCCTTCCGGAACCGCCGTGAGCACCGATCCTTCCTCCGACACCCTGATCCGCTTCCTGCTGCCCACCGCCGGCGTGCGCGGCGTGGCCGTGCGGCTCGACGACGCCTGGCGGACCGTCGCCGGGCGCGCCGCCTATCCGCCCGCCGCGCGCGAACTGCTGGGCGAAGCCGTCGCCGCCGCCGCGCTGTTCACCGGCCACACCAAGGTCGACGGCCGGCTGTCCATCCAGCTACGCAGCCAGGGCGCGCTGCGTACCCTGTTCGCCGAATGCACGGCCGCCGGCACCGTGCGCGGCATCCTGCAACTGCAGGAGCAGGCCGACGCCCCGCGCGATCTGCGCGACCTGGGCGATGACGCCCTGCTGGCGATCACGGTCGAGAATCCCGGCCTGGACCCGCGCGAACCGCAGCGCTACCAGAGCCTGGTGGCGCTGTCGTCGAGCCGCCTCGGCGAGGCTTTCGAGGATTACTTCCGTCAGTCCGAACAGTTGCCGACCCGCCTGCTGCTGTCCGCCGACGACCACCGCGCCTGCGGCCTGATGCTGCAGAAGCTGCCGGGCGACGAGGGCGACGCCGACGGCTGGAACCGCGCCGGCGCCCTGTTCGACACCCTGGGCGAGACCGAACTGCTGGCGACGCCGCCGCACGACCTGCTACACCGTCTGTTCCACGAGGAAGCGCCGCGGCTGCTGGCGGAAAGGCCCGTGCGGTTCGGCTGCTCCTGCTCCCGCGAGCGGGTGGCCGGCATGCTGCACTCCTTGGGCCGGGAGGAAGCCAGGGCCGCCCTGGCCGACGGCGTGGCCAAGGTCCGTTGCGAATTCTGCGGGCAGGAATACCGGTTCGACCCGGCCCAGATCGAGGAACTTTTCGCCGTGCCGACAGTCGGAATATCCGCGCCGCCTGGCCTGCAGTAGGCTGGACGAGCGGGGACAGTCCTTCGGGGGACTTGTTAAGGAAACATAAAAGGCATAGCATCGGTTCCCCTTCGGGAGGGGAACTCCACGACGCCGTCGGAGTCTGAAGCGAGCCATGAACCTGCGTAGCCTGTCACTGTCGCTAGCCCTGCTGCTCGCCTCCGGCGTGGCGGCGGACGCGCTTGCGCAGTCCCGGCCGCAGCGCAAGGCCGCCGACCCGCAGACCCAAGCCACCGCCCTGCCGATCTGGAACAACAGCGGCAAGGTCGAGGCCCTGCTGCTGCTGGAGCCCACCGGCGAAGCCGAGGCCGGCGCCCGCTGGCGCTTCGGCCGCAACACCCTGAGCGCCGCCTTCGGCCTGGACAGCGGCGATTCGCTGGGCCTGGTGTGCAACCGCAACGCCGGCGTCGTCGGCAACATCGGCAACCTGGCCAGCCACTGCATGCTGGCCACGCTGGGCGACGACGACGACGATGTGGCCGGCAGCCAGCGCGTCGGCGCCGCGGCCACGCTCAGCCGCCCCGGCGGCAAGCTGGGCCTGTCCGCCGGCAGCGGCCGCGATACCCTGCCGGCCTGGCTGTCGGGCAACAAGGGCACCGCCCGCGTCGAGCAGAACGACCTGGCCGTGTTCGGCCAGAAGAACATCGGCCGCGAAGGTTTCGTCTCCATCGGCGGTACCGTCGCCCGCGCGCGCCTCGTCCCCGCCTCCGACCTGCCCGCCCTGGCCGACCGCTGGAACAGCCGCAGCCTGAGCGTCGGCGGCGGCTATGGCCCCTTCAGCGCCAACATCATCGGCCGCGTCGTCGACGTGCCCGGCCAGCCCGGCAAATGGGAAGGCCTGGGCTTGGGCCTGACCTGGCGCACGCCCTGGAGCGGCCAGTTGACCGTGGGCGCGGAGAACGTCGTCACCCGCGGCAAGAACCCCTTCTCGCTGACCAACGAGAACGCCGACGAAGGCACCGTGCCTTACGTGCGCTACGAGCAGGATCTCTGACGCGCTTCCGCGCGGCTCTGCACCATTCCACTTGCGGTTTCGATCCCGGTTGCGCCAATGCCCATGCGCATCCGCACGCCTGCGCGTGGGTATTGGCACGTGTTCCTGTGTCGTGCGTCACAATCGGTGTCACGCATGCGCGCGTACGCGTAACGCGGCTTACCTAACCGCCCCCACTCTCTTCACACGGGTTTAATTTGCGTTAAAACCCGTCTAGTATCCGGGCACCCCTCGTTTTTGTGGTCGCTCCTTTTCGACCGCACCGAGGGACACCTTGGGTTACCCCTTCACGGGAGAGAGAGAAAATGAACTGCAAAACCACGAAGCTTCGTGAGGCGATCTCGTTCGCGCTCGCGGCCGGCGCCGTTTCGGCCGCCGGTACCGGCGCGGCCTTCGCGCAGGACAGCAAGTCCGAGGCCACCACCCTCGACCGCATCGAAGTGACCGGTACGCGTATCCGCCAGGTGGATACCGAAACCGCGCAGCCGGTGTTCACCCTCAACCGCAGCGACATCGAGAAGCAGGGCTTCCAGTCCGTTTCCGACATCCTGCAGAACATCTCGGCCATGGGCCCGCCGACCATCAGCCGCGCCTCGCCGCTGTCGGCCGGCGAGATCGCCGGTGGTACCTACATCAGCATGCGCAACCTGGGTGCGCAGCGCACGCTGGTGCTCGTCAATGGCAAGCGCCTCGGCATCTCGACCAGCGGCTACGCCGACGTTTCGCTGATCCCCGCCGTGGCCGTCGAGCGCATCGAGGTCCTGAAGGACGGCGCCTCGTCGACCTACGGTTCCGATGCCATCGCGGGCGTGATCAACATCATCACTCGCAGCAACTTCGAAGGCGCCACTGCCAGCGCCTACTACGGCCAGTATGGCGAAGGCGACGGCGCGATCACCAAGGGCGACTTCGTGATGGGCTTTACCGGAGACCGTGGATCGCTGACCATGGCCGCCGAGTGGGGCGAAGAGGACGTGGTCAAGGCCTCCGATCGTCCTTACAGTGCCTTCCCGCGCTCCAGCAACCACCCCACCGACCAATGGACGACCGCTGGCCAGGTGGGTGGCTTCACGGAAACCTGGGCGAACCGTGCGCGTTATCCGAACGTCGTGTTCACCGCCCCGTCGGGCACCACCACCAACCCGTCCACACGCATCGTGCTGCGTGACGGTGGCGATCCGCGCAATCCGGCTGACTATATCCGCCAGGACATCAATGTCGGTAGCTGCACCGCGGCAGGCTGTACCCCGGGCAGCACGCTGCACAAGACCAATACCAACCAGCAGACCGACCTGCGCACGCCCGTCGAGCGCAAAGGCCTGTATGTGGATGGCGTGTTCGATATCACCGACAACGTCCGTTTCCGCACCAACATGCTGTACGCCAACCGCATCACCGACCGCACTGTGGCCGGCTATCCAATGCAGGCTGCGTCCTTCGCCTCCAGCAACGGCGGCACGGGCGTTCCGCTGGCGGCGACCAGCTACTTCAACCCGGTGGGCGTGCCGATCACCACGTGGTGGCGCCGTACCTGGGAAGTGCCGCGCGTCAGCACCAGTGACCTGACCACGCATCGTTTTACCGGCGCGCTGGAAGGCAGCTTTGAGCTGGCTGATCGCTTGTTCGACTGGGACGTGTCCTACCTCAACAACAAGAACACGCAGGTCCAGAAAGCATTCGGCAACCTCAATCTGGCCAACGTGGCGCGCGCAGTGGGTCCGTCGTACCTCGACGCTGCCAGTGGCCAGGTGCGCTGCGGTACCGCCGCCAACCCAATCGTGGGCTGTGTGGCATGGAATCCGCTGCTGCCCTATGGAGCTGTCGGCCAGGGCAGCCTGACCAACAACCAGGCGCTGCAGAACTACCTGTTCCAGGAAGAGCATTCGACCGGCGAAACCAAGACGACCGTGATCTCCGCGAACTTGGCGGGCACCATCGTCGCTTTGCCCGCGGGCGATCTCGGCTTCGCCATCGGCGTGGAGAACCGCAAAGAAGAAGGCAAGTTCGTACCTGACGCCTTGGCGCAGACCGGTGGTTCGACCAACTTGTCGGCCGGTCCGACCGGTGGCAAATACACCGTGGATGAAGTCTACCTGGAGCTGCAGGTGCCGATCCTGGCCGACCTGCCGGGCGCACGCGAGCTGAGCCTGAACATCGCCAGCCGCTACTCGGACTACGACACCTTCGGCGACACGGTCAACAACAAGTTCGGTTTGAAGTGGAAGCCGATCGACTCGCTGCTGCTGCGAGCGACATACGCGGACGGATTCCGCGCGCCGACCATCTCCGACCTGTACGGCGGCGGCTCGCAGACTTTCTCGTTCTTCACCGATCCTTGCGATACGAACTTCGGCAGCTCGAACGGCAATGCCACCACGCGTGCCAACTGTGTCGCAGCGATGGGCGCGCTGGCCAACACGTACCGCCAGCTGGCACAGGGTTTCGTGCCGGCCGGCTCGTCAAACTCGCAGACCCCGGTCGCGTTCACATCGGGCTCCAACCCGCTGCTGACTCCCGAGCTATCGAAATCGCAGACCATCGGCGCTGTTTGGAGCCCCGGCTTCATCGAAGGCCTGAACATCTCGCTGGACTGGTGGAAGGTGCGCATCGGCGACACCATCGTGACCGACTCCCCGACGGCGATCCTCAACGACTGCTACATCCAGGGCATCACCAGCCGCTGCTCGCCGACGCTGTTCACGCGTGACGCCGCACTGGGCTACGTCAACTACATGGCCTTCGGCAACCGCAATGCCGGCTTCCGCAAGGTCGAGGGTTTCGACTTCGATGTCGCCTACCGCTGGACGACGGAGAACTTCGGCAATTTCAATGTGTCGTCCAACACGACGTACACGGCGAAGGACTACTTCGTAAACACCAACGACCCCACCTACGCCACGTCCAATGTCGGCTTTACCAGTACGTTCCGCATCCGGTCCAACCTGGGCGTGAACTGGCAGATGGGCGCGTGGGGCGTGAGCTGGACCGCCCGTTACTACTCCTCGATGAAAGAGACCTGCACGTATGTCGCCTCCGGGTCGCTTGAGGCGAATCTGGAATGCAACGAGATCGTTTACGCGCCGACCGGTGCCTTCCGCCCGGACGGCACCCCGGCCAGCGCGATCTCGCGCCGCAACCGGATGGGCTCCAACACGTTCAACGACGTGCAGGTCCGCTGGGACGCGCCGTGGAACGCCACGATCGCGCTCGGTGCGAACAACGTGTTCGAGAAGGTCGGCCCGGTGATGTACACCCAGCCGAGCGCCAACGTCTCGTACTACGGCAACTTCGACATCGGCCGCTTCGTGTACATGAAGTACACCCAGAAGTTCTGATCCGACGCTTCACCGCAACACCACACGGCCCCGCATGGGGCCGTGTTTTTTTGCGTCGCACCAGTCAAGCACCAATATGGTGCATAAGAGCAATCCAGTTGCCCCGAAGCGATTCTTTGCGGCATCAGAGTGTTCGCAGTGCCTGAAAGAAGCCCTGTCTTTGCCCTTGGCGCCGTTTAACGACACTTTAATTCTTCCCGGGTGGCGACTATGATCGGCCCACCCCCGCTCCTTGGCGGCCACATTTGGCCTGCCGGCAGGGCCATCCCTAGGGTTCAACCTGACCTCATATTTGGAGAGAGAATGAATCACAAGACCACCAAGCTGCGCGAGGCCATCGGCCTTGCACTCGCCGTGGGCGCGACCAGCGTTGCCGGTACCGGCGTCGCCTTCGCGCAAGAGTCCACCGAGAGCGCCAAGACCCTGGACGCGATCCAGGTCACCGGCTCCCGCGTGGCCCGCGTCGAGACCGAAACCGCCAGCCCGGTCGTCGTCATCGACCGCGCCGCCATCGAGCAGACGGGCAAGCTGACCCTGGGCGACCTGATCCAGGAAATGCCGGCCATGTCGGGCGCCCCGACCAACCCGCAGGTGAACAACGGCGGCGGCGACGGCTCCTCCACCATCGACCTGCGCGGCCTGGGTTCGGCCCGTACCCTGCTGCTGGTCAACGGCCGCCGCGTCGTCAACAGCGACGTCAACTCCATCCCGGCCTCCGCCGTCGAGCGCATCGAAATCCTGACCAGCGGCGCTTCGGCCGTGTACGGTTCGGATGCGGTGGCCGGCGTGGTCAACTTCATCCTGCGCCGCGACTTCGACGGCATGACCGCCTCGGTCGACTTCGGCATCACCCCCGGCCACCAGGATGGCCAGCGCAGCGGCGGCTCGCTGACCTTCGGCCAGGTGGGCGAGAAGGGCAACATCATCGCCGGCCTGAACTACAACCAGTTCGACGGCATCTCCTCCAACGACCGCAGCTACTCCAAGGACGCCACGTACCTGTACAGCGGCTACGTGACCGTGTTCGGTTCCAGCCGCAACCCGAACGGCCGCATCTACTTCCCGGCCGGCAGCACCCTGGCAACGCAGTACGGTTGTTCCTCCGTCACCCTGATCCCGGGCCGCAGCGGCGCCGCCCAGGGCGACTACCAGTGCTACAACGGTGCGCGCGACTCGTACAACTACCAGGCCACCAACCTGATCATGACGCCGCAGGAACGCACCAACGCGTTCTTCCTGGCGAACTACCAGATCACGGACAACCTGAACGCGTTCGCCGAGGTCTACCACAACAAGACTTCGTCCAACTTCGCCATCGCGGCCCTGCCGTTCGACGCGAACAACGACGGCGTGGTCATTTCGGCGCAGAACTACTACAACCCGTTCAACCAGAACTTCGGCCCGGTCTCGTCCACCGACGTCAACCAGTTCCTGACCCGCTTCACCTCGCTGGGCCAGCGCCGTTCCTACTACGACAGCACCACCTCGCAGGCCGTGGTCGGCCTGGAAGGCTTCGTGGGCGAAAGCTGGAAGTGGGACGCCGCGTACAACTACGGCCACTACTTCCGCGAGAACACCAGCTACGGCTACGTGTACTACGCCGGCCTGGCCGACGCGCTGGGTCCGTCGTTCCGCGACACCGACGGCGTGGTCAAGTGCGGCACGACGGGCAACATCATCGCCGGCTGCACCCCGCTGAACATCTTCAACATCTACGACCCGCAGTCCATTGCGACGCTGTCGCAGTACGAAGCACGCCCGGTCTACTCGACCATGTACCAGACCCGCAGCTTCGAGGCCAACGCCTCGGGCGAACTGTTCAACCTGCCGGCCGGCGCCGTGCAGTTGGCGTTCGGCGGCGCATGGCGCGAAGAGTACCAGCGCAGCGAAGTGGACTACATCGCGATCGCCGACGACACCGGCCGCTGCTTCATCTCGCAGGAAGCCTGCTCCTCGCCGGTCGGCGGCAAGTACGACGTGACCGAAGTCTACGGCGAACTGTACGTGCCGATCCTGGCCGACGTGCCGGGCGCGCACCTGCTGTCGCTGACGCTGGGCAGCCGCTACTCCGACTACAGCACCTTCGGCGACACCACCAACAGCAAGCTGCAGTTGGAATGGCGTCCGATCGAGAACCTGCTGCTGCGCGGCACGGTGGCCGAAGTGTTCCGTGCGCCGACCATCGGCAACCTGTACGACGGCCCGCAGGGCGACGCCCCGCAGCTCTCCGACAAGTGCGTGGGCTACGGTGCGACGGGTGCGCCGCGCAACCACGAAAACGCGTGCGGTGCGGGCGCGGGCGCGACCAACATCCCGGCCACCGGCATCGCGCCGCCGCCGACCAGCCAGTCCAACGGCGTGTGGTCCGGTTCGGTGGCCGCCGGCTTCGACCTGCAGCCCGAATCGGGCAAGTCGTTCTCGTGGGGTGTGGTGTACGACCCGCAGTGGGCTCCCGGCCTGTCGGTCAGCCTGGACTACTGGCGCCTGTACCTGAACGACACGATCACCCGCGCCGACGCGCAGATCGTGGTCGACACCTGCTACGCCGAAGACAACCACCCGTTCTGCGACTTCATCAACCGTCGCGCCGACGGCCAGGTGGACTTCATCCGCGAGCCGATCGTCAACCTGGGTCGCCTGGACACCAACGGCTGGGATCTGGCCGTTCGCTACCGTCTGCCCGACACCGCGTGGGGCGCCTGGGTCTTCGGCCTGGATGCCACCTACATCGACCGCTACGACAACGACGTCAACCCGCTCAGCGAAGAAGATGCCGTCAGGCACCTGGCCGGCACCTACAACAGCTCGTACGGCATGTACGCCCGTACCCGCGCCCGCCTGTTCGTCAACTGGAACAAGGGCGACCTGGGCCTGAGCTGGCGCGCCCGCTACGTCAGCGGCTTCGACATCGGCAGCAACGACCTGCGCCAGGGCGTCAGCGCGGACGCCGGTTGCGTCTACGACGACCAGTACTGCTATGCGCGTCGTTTCGACGACTACCTGGTGCACAGCTTCAGCGCCGCGTACTCGCTGCCGTGGTTCAACTCGAAGATCGAGGTGGGCCTGGACAACGCGTTCGACAAGCAGCCGCAGATCCTGTTCCAGAACAACGTGCTGAACGCCAACACCGACGTGCAGACCTTCGATACGGTCGGCCGTTACCTGTGGGCGCGCTACACGATGAACTTCTAAGAACGGTGCAGTAAACGCTCCACCCTTGGGCCGCGCGGGTTTCCCGCGCGGCCTTTTTGTTGCCGGGATAGAATCGTCCGATGAACCAGCACGCGCTCCAGCAGACCGTCTTCCTGCTCCAGTCCGGCCGCTACGCCGAGGCCGAACACGCATGCCGGCAGGCGCTGGCCGCCGCCCCAGGCGACGGCAACCTAGCCATGCTGCTGGCGATGGCGCTGCAGAACCAGGGGCGCGACGCGGAAGCCGCCGAGTTGTACCAGCGCATCGCGCATGCACAGCCGGGCGTTCCGGGGCACTGGGCCAACCTGGGGCTGGTGCGCAGGCGCCTGGGCGATTACGCACAGGCCGAAGAGGCATACCGTCGTGCGCTGTCAATCGAGCCGTGCAATACCGGTTTCCTAGTCGACTACGGCTTGCTGTTGCTGGACATGGGCCGCATCGCCGATGCCCGGCACCGCTTCCTCGATGCCGTGGACCTGGAGCCGGACATGGACGAAGCCCGCATCTACGCATCCCTCGCCTGCTTCGAATGCGGCGACGCGCAGCGCGCGGCCGCCCTCATTCCGCCGCCGGCCGCCTGGCTCCGGCTGCCCGATCCGCTCCGCGAAGAACTGGCGACCGCCTTGATGCAGGTGGGCCGCACCGACGAGGCCGAAACCCTGCTCGACGCGCCCGGCATCCGCCATTCGCCTTCCGGCATCATCCGGCTCGCTCAGCTCAACGAACGCACCAACCGCATCGACCAGGCCCGCGAACTGCTGGCGCGCGCCAAGGCGATGGCCGGCGAGCCCGGCCGCCAGGAACAGATCGACCTGCTGCACCTGGAAGCATCGCTGGCGATGCGCGCCAAGGACTACGCCACCGCGCGCCGCGCCGCCGAAGCCATCCTGGCCCTGCACCCCCACGTGCAAGCCGAAGCCAACGCCCATTTCACCCTGGCCACCATCGCCGACAAGGAAAAGGACCCGGCGCGCGCCATGGCGCATCTGGAGCGCGCGCACGCCATCCATTTCCGGCTCGCCGAGGACGTGGTGCCGGAGATCGCGCATTCCGATGCGGAGCCACTGAAGGTTTCCGCCAAATGGCTGGAGCCCGGGCAGTGCGGGTTCCGCGACGATCCCGCCGCGCCCGATGCGTCTTCCTCGCCGGTGTTCATCGTCGGCTTCCCGCGCTCCGGCACCACGATGCTGGAACAGATGCTCGACGCCCACCCCGCCTACGCCTCGATGGACGAGCGCGCCACGCTGCAGCGCTGCATCGAGCGGATGGAATCGCATCGGCACGAATACCCCTACGACCTCGGCGCGCTCGACGCCGCGGCCGCCGATGAACTGCGGCAGGTCTACTGGACCGAGGTGGCCAAGGTCATCGCGCTCAAACCCGGCGAGCAACTGGTCGACAAGAATCCGCTCAACATGTTGCGCCTGCCGATGATCATGCGGCTGTTCCCCAACGCGAAGATCATCTTGGCCCTGCGCCATCCCTGCGACGTGCTACTGAGCTGCTACATGCAGAACTTCCGCTCGCCGGCCTTCATGGTGCTGTGCTCCAGCCTGGAGCGGCTGGCGAAGAGCTACGTCAATGCGATGCGGTTCTGGATCCACCACCAGGCGCTGCTGTCGCCGGACACGCTGGTGCTGCGCTACGAGGACACCGTGGGCGACTTCCCCGCGCAGGTGGACCGCATCGGTGCCTTCCTCGGCATCCAGGACCGCGACTTCCTCGCGCAGTTCAGCCAGCACGCCGCGCGCAAGGGCTACATCAGCACGCCGAGCTATTCGCAGGTGGTGGAACCGGTCAACACGCGCGCGGTCGGACGTTGGCATCCGTATGCGGAGTGGCTGGCGCCGGCCCTGCCCATCCTGCAACCGGTGGCCGACCACTGGGGCTACGACCTGTCCGTGGAATGATCCGATGAAAGCGCTCGCCGACTACATCCGCACCTACGACGACGCCCTGCCCGCGGACTTCTGCCGCCGGCTCATCGAAGGCTTCGAAGCCTCGGTGCAGTTCCAGGCGCCCAACGGCAAGGGCTACCGCCCCGCGCTGGACGACAGCCGCTGGACCGAGCTCAACCTCAACCGCCTGGCCGACCCGGCCTTCCTGGGCTTCTTCCTCACCCAGATCGAACAGTACCTGGCGCGCTACAACGCCGACCTCGGCCTGACCCTGCCGGTGCCGTTCCGCCCGCGCATCGACCGCCTCACCATGAAGAAATACCGCGCGGCAACGGGCGACCGCTTCCAGCCGCATTTCGACTCGGTGGACGAAGTGGCCGGGCGCTACCTGGTGTTCCTCTGGTACCTCAACGACGTGCACGAGGGCGGCGGTACGCGCTTCCTCGACCTGGACGTGGAGACGCGCCCCAAGGCCGGCACGCTGCTGGTGTTCCCGCCCTACTGGATGTTCCAGCACGTCGGCAGCGCGCCGGTGTCCAACGACAAGTACATCCTCTCGACCTACCTGCTGTTCGACAAGCCCGGCGCCCCCGAGCACACCCACGAATAGCGCGCATCAGTGCACCCCGGCGCGCCGGTTGAAGGCGCCGATGGTCTCCACCAGTCGCCGGATGGCCAGGGTTTCCGCCGGACGCAGGCGCGGATGCCAGGTGTCCAGGATCATCACCACGCGCAGGCGGTCGCTGCGGTTCCATGCCTGGTGCAGGAAGGAGTCGTCGAAGGTCACGCAGCGCCCTTCCTCCCACGCGTGCACCACGCCGCCCACTTCCAGCGCGCAGTCCGGCGGCACGATCAGGGGCAGGTGGCTGACCACGCGGCTGTTGGTCACGCCGTGGTGCGGCTTGATCACCGTGCCGGGCGAGAGCAGGGAGAACAGCACTTCCGGCGCGTGCGCATCGATGCGCGTCAGCGGCACCTGCGCCAGCGCGGCGGCCGTAGCCGGGCACGCAGCAAGGTGTTCCTCGAAAGGATCGCCATGGCGATGGAAGAAATACGCATCCCAGGCCGCGGCCTCCAGGTCGCCCTGGCTGCCGAGGAAATCGCTCTTGCGCGCGCCGCCGCTGAAATCGAGGAAAGGCTGCAAGCCTTCGCGCTTGCGCAACACCTGCTGCTCCAGTTCGCCGCGGATCGCGCCGGCCGCCTGTTCCAGCGCTTCATACCAGGGGAACAGCGTGCGGTCGAAGTACGGCTCGGGTTGCAGGTCTGGCACATAGAAGAAGGTCGGCCGCTGGCGCGGGTCCGGGCTGCCCGCCGGGCCCAGCCCGAGGTAGCCGGCCAGCGCGCACGACACGCGGTCCAGTTCGTCCTTGCCGTATTCCTCGGCCAGCGGCGCGATCGCGCCGAAGAACAACGCCTGCCGGCCCTGGTCGATGATACGCATGGCCGACTTCACCCGTTCGCGCAGCTCGGGGGCGGTGCTGCGATCGTCGAGCCAGCGTCCGCGCGCCTGCGCGGTCGTGGTGGCGCGGAAATACTGGACCAGCGCTTCGTCGTTGTCGTCGAGCGCCTGCAGGCATTCGGCCAGTTGCAGGCGCGCGAGGAAGGCATCGGGCAGCCTGGAAAGGCCCTGCTCCAGCGCGTGGCGCGCCGCGCGCAGATCGCCTTGGCGCAGCCGGCAGGCACCGAGTCCCAGCCAGGCGTCGCCCCGCTCCGGTTGCAGGCGGATCGCCTGCTCCAACCTGTCCGCCGCATCCGCGGACCGCTCCATGGCCAACAGCGCATGTGCGGCGATCAGCAGCAATCCCACATCGCCGGTGTCGGCCGCCAGGCCGCGCTCCGCTTCGGACAATGCGGCGGCCGGGTTGCCGGCCTCCAGCAAATCGCGCGCCTGTTGCAGATGAGAAGCGACGGTGGCCATGCCGGTGCCCGCGGGAGAAGTCCTCCGATGATACGGGACCGGCGGCGCCGGTGGCCGCGCTATTCCACCTGCACTTCCGCGTTGCCCGAGAAGGTCTCCAGCCGCACCCGGCCCTCGCCGCTGCCGTAACGGGTGGAGAAGCTCGCGCCCGGGCCGCGGCGCTTCTCGATGGTCACGCCGGTGGCCTTCAGGTTGCCGCTGAAGCTCTCGCCGCTGACCTGGGCGGAAACGTCGCGCGGCAGGCGCAGCAGCAGGTCGCCGCTGACCGATTCCATGCTGATCTCGCCGCTCCGCGCCAACGCGGTGTTCACCTCGGTGCGGCCGCTGACGGTGGTGGTGCTGAGTTCGCGCACGCGCTCGCCGTTGACGGTCAGCTCGATGCGGCCGGACACGGTCTCGGCACTGACTTCGCCGTTCAGGCGGCCGCGCAGCACGATGGTGCCGCTGACCGTGCTCACTTCCACTTCGTCGCTGTTGAGGGTGAGCGTGGCGTTGCCGCTGACGGTCTCCACATCGGCCTTGCGCGGCGCGGCGGCGGCCACCACGCTGCCGCTGACCGTCTCCACGGACAGTTCGCCCGCCGCCACGCCGCTGACGTGCACGTCGGCGGCGACGGACTCGATCTCCAGGTCGGCGCGCAGCGGCACCATCAGCACCAGATCGGTGGGGCCGGAAGAGTTGCCGCTCCAGCCGCCCTTGGGATAGCGCACCGACACGTTCAACTGCGAGCGGTCGCCTTCGATCTCCAGCTTCTGCACGCCCTTGCCCAGCGTGCCGGTGATCTTGACCTCCTCGCGGTCCCAGCCGCGCACTTCGATGCGGCCCTTGGGATTGCTGATCTCGATGCTGCCGCGCGCGTCCAGCGGGCGGGTCTGGTCGATGGCGCTCTGCGCCAGCGCCGGCATGGCCGGCAACAGGCTGCCCAGGAGCAGGGAAATAGCGAAGGCGGTACGCATGCGGAAGTCCTCAGGTCGTCAGGGCCGCGCGCTGGGTCAGCGCCAGGCGGCGGGCGTAGGTGCGGCGCAACCGTTCCAGCAGGAAGCGCGCGTCGGGATCGGTGGCGATGGCGCGGCGGATGTCCGCGGCGCTGCGGTCCAGCGCGTGCAGCGCCGGGGCGAGTTCA
Source organism: uncultured Pseudoxanthomonas sp. (assembly GCA_937975725.1). Classification (GTDB taxonomy): domain Bacteria; phylum Pseudomonadota; class Gammaproteobacteria; order Xanthomonadales; family Xanthomonadaceae; genus Pseudoxanthomonas_A. The sequence goes on from CALJUL010000089.1 coordinate 31,550, forward strand.
GGCGATGCCTGGCCGTGCGCGTCCAGTTGCGCCAGCGCGCCAGTGTAGTCGCGGGTGAGCGCGGCGGCCTCGCGCTGGATCAGCGGGCCGGCGGCCGGCGCCTGGTGGTGCTGCAGTTGCCAGGTCATGGCCACGGCCAGCAGCACCGAGGCGGCCAGCGCGAACGGCGCGGCGCGGCGGCGCGGCGGCCGGGGCGCCGCCGCCTGCGGCACAGCGGCCAGGCGGGCGGCAATGTCCGGCCACAGGTCGCGGGCCGGCGGGGCGTCCCGGCGCAGCGCGCGCAACTGCCAGCGCAGGGCGTCGTCGGATGGATCGTTCGGGTCTCGGGAAATCATGCTTCCGCTCCTAGCCGCTCGCGCAGCAAGTGCCGCGCGCGGTGCAACTGCGCTTTCGAACTGCCCACCGCCATGTCCAGCTCAGCGGCGATCTCTTCGTGTTTCCAGCCTTCCACGTCGTACAGCACCAGCACCGCGCGGGCGCGCGGCGGCAGCGTGGCGACGGCGCGCTCCAGATCCATCGACAGGGCCGTGCCCTGCCCGGCGCTGTCGAACACGCCCAGCCCGTCCAGCGTCTCTTCACTGTCGTCGAAGCGGGGCTGGGCGCGGCGGCTGCGCAATTCCATCAGCGCGGTGTTGACCGCCAGCCGGTGCAACCAGGTGCCGAACGCGCTTTCGAACCGGAACGCGGGCAAAGCCTGCCAGGCCCGCACGAAGGCTTCCTGGGTGAGGTCCTCCGCGCGCACGCCCTGGCCGCCGACCAACCGCTGGATCACGCCATGGACGCGGCCGGCATGCCGGCGGTAGAGCGCCTCGAACGCCTGCATGTCGCCGCCGGCCGCGGAACGCGCTAGCGCCGTGTCCTGGGCGGCGGCGTCCTCGGGGGCGAGGCTGTCGGCAAGGGGATCGATCACGGCATTCAGCATACCCACTACGATGCGGCGGCGAGTGCGGGGGTTTAGAGGCGATCTGGATTTTTTCGCCCGCGGGTACGAGCCCTTGCGGGGCCGTGCGGGAGGGGGAATGCCTCCCCTTCTCCGCGCTTGCGGTGGATAGGGTTGTCCAGGACGGACCGGGGCCTTGTGCCCGAGCGCCGCTGCCTTCTCGAGGCTGCCCTCCATTCGGTACTTGTGTATCCCATCGCATCCCGAAGCCCGAAACCATCCGCACGGATGAATGTGGACGGGCTATGCGGCAGCCTTTTCATTTTTCTCGGCAACTTTCCGCACAAACCTTCCGAAGCACCACGGTCGCGACTTGCGTCGCTCCTGCATGGGTGTGGCATGACGTCTTCATCGACGTCGGCCTTTCATCCACCTCTTTCAGAAGTCTTCTTCCCCGCACACAGGAAGAAGGAAGACGCTGCCGCGCAGTAAAAGCCCATGTATGAAAAAAGCCCCGCGGCGCCAGGGATGGGCGCGCGTGGGGCTGCGCAGGAAGCGGGATGCGGGATGGATCAGCCGGCCAGGCAGGCGGCGATGCGTTGCTGCTCGTCCTTCAGGGCCTGCGGCGTGCGGGCGCCGAATTCGTCCAGGTAGTCGCCGATGCTGGCGAACTCGGCCTGCCAGCCGACGCGGTCGAAGCCGAACAGCAGCTCGTGCGCCTCGTCGCTCAGCGCCACGCCGTCGAGATTCAGGTCCTCGGCGCGCGGCAGATGGCCGATCGGGGTTTCGACCGCGTCCGCCTTGCCTTCCACGCGCTGGATCATCCACTCCAGCACGCGCAGGTTCTCGCCAAAGCCGGGCCACAGGAACTTGCCGTCGCCACCCTTGCGGAACCAGTTGACGTGGAAGATCCGGGGCAGCTTGGCGCCGGCGCCGTCGAACGACAGCCAATGGGCGAAGTAGTCGGCAAAGTTGTAGCCGCAGAACGGCTTCATCGCCATCGGGTCGCGGCGCATCACGCCGACCGCGCCGGTGGCGGCGGCGGTGGTCTCCGAGCCCATCGCCGCGCCGACCAGCACGCCGTGGGTCCAGTCGCGCGCCTCGAACACCAGCGGCACCAGCGAGGCGCGGCGGCCGCCGAACACGATGGCGCTGATCGGCACGCCCTGCGGGTCCTCGGCCTTGGCCGAATAGCTGGGGCACTGCTTTGCCGACACGGTGAAGCGCGAATTGGGATGCGCGGCCGGGCCGTTGGCCGGGTCGTAGGGGCGGCCCTGCCAGTCCAGCGCCGGCGTGCGCTTGTCTAGGCCTTCCCACCACGGTTCCTGGTCGTCGGTGACGGCGACGTTGGTGAAGATGGTGTGGTGGCTGATCGTCGCCAGTGCGTTGGGATTGGAACTGTCCGAGGTGCCCGGCGCCACGCCGAAGAAGCCGGCTTCCGGGTTGATCGCGTACAGGCGGCCGTCGGCGCCGGGGCGCATCCAGCAGATGTCGTCGCCGATGGTCCAGACCTTCCAGCCGGCCTCGCGGTAGCCCTCGGGCGGGATCAGCATGGCCAGGTTGGTCTTGCCGCAGGCGGACGGGAATGCGGCGGCGACGTAGTGGGTCTCGCCCTGCGGGTTCTCGATGCCGACGATCAGCATATGCTCGGCCAGCCAGCCTTCGTGGCGCGCCTGGTGCGAGGCGATGCGCAGCGCATGGCACTTCTTGCCCAGCAGCGCGTTGCCGCCGTAGCCGGAGCCGTAGCTCTTGATGGTCAGTTCTTCCGGGAAGTGCATGATGAAGCGGCGCTCGGGGTCCAGCTCGCCGATCGAATGCAGGCCCTTGACGAACGTTCCCTCGCGCTCGATGCGCGCCAGCGCGGGCGCGCCCATGCGGGTCATGATGCGCATGTTCGCCACCACGTAGGGCGAATCGGTGATCTCCACGCCGCAGCGCGACAGCGGCGAATCGATCGGCCCCATGCAGTAGGGAATGACGTACAGCGTGCGTCCACGCATGCAGCCGGCGAACAGCGCGTCCATCTTCGCGTGCGCCTCGGCGGGCGCCATCCAGTGGTTGTTGGGGCCGGCGTCCTCACGCTCGGGCGTGCAGACGAAGGTCAGGTGCTCCACGCGCGCCACGTCGCTGGGGCTGGAGCGGTGCAGCCAACTGTGCGGGTGGGTCTCGGGGTTCAGCGGCAGCAGCGTGCCCTCGGCTTCCATCCGCTTGATCAGGGCGGCGTTCTCGGCATCGCTGCCGTCGCACCAGTGCACGCGGTCGGGTTGGGTCAGCGCGGCGACCTCGGCCACCCACGCGTCGAGGGCCTCCAGCCGGCTGCCGTGCGTGTTGGGTTGCTGGAAAACGTCGACCGCTGCGTTCATGCCCCGCCCTCTGGAAGTGAGACCAAAATGATACCAATGTCCTGTCCCGGTGACGAGAACAACGCGGATGGGGCCGTTACGCGGTCAAGGGGAGATGGCCGGGCTCTTGGGATGCGATGGTGCATGAGGCCACGCAAGTCGTTGAAATTAAAGAATGGAAGCAGGGGCTATGACCCGCCCGAAGCAAGACCCCGCACCGCAGCCGGGCTTCGTCATGACCCGCACCCGCCATCCGCACGCCACCGCCAGCGCAGGCGCGCACCGCCTCACCCCCCGCGCGAGCGCCGGTAAGGATTGAACAACTGCAGCAGCCACGGCTTCTGCGCCAGCACCAGGCTCACGCCCACGCGCTCCTCGGCGCTCAGAGTGGCGTCGCGCGCCAGCAGGGCGTCGAATTCGCGCGCCACTTCCTCCAATCGCTGCCGCAACTGCTTCACGCCGTCGATGCTGAGGCTGCCGCTGAGCAGCAGCAGCGCGTCCTGCTCGCCGTCGAAGGGATCGGCGAAGTAGTCGGTGAGCAGGGTGTGGCGGAAGTAGCGCTCCATCGGCCCGTCGGCGCGCCAGCGGAAGTTGCGCGCGGTCAGCGCGCGGCCGCGGTTGCCCGGCATCAGTTCGATGATGCCCAGCCGGTCCAGCTTGACCAGCAGGCCGGTCCACTGCGCCGGGGTGAAGCCGAAATGGCCCATCACGTCCTGCTCGCGCCAACGGTTGAGGGTGAGGAACAGCGCCAGCAGCAGCGTGGGTTCGTCCACCAGCGCCTGCTCCTGCGCTTCGTTCAACTGCGCCATCGCCTTGCGGCCGCGCGCGGCCTCGGCGCTCAACTCGGCCAAGCCCACGTCCAGCACGTCGCAGACCTGCTCCAACCGCTGCAGGCTCATGGCGCGACGGGAAAACATGCGCTTGACCGCCGCCTCGCTCATGCGGATGCGCGCGGCCAGCTCGCGGTAAGTCATGTTCTGCGCGCGCAGGCAGCGCTTCAATGCGTCGATCAGGTCCACCGAGACGGCCATCGGTAGCGGATTCCTATACCAGTCGTGGCCTGGGAGCTTACCTCGTCGATGACGGTTGAACAGCGGCAGGCGGCGCGGCAAGGCTGCCGCAACCCGGAGGAAGCCGCATGACCCGCCTGATCGTCCGTTCCCTGACCCTCGCCCTGGCCGCCGCGCTGAGCGGCGGCCTGGCCCTGCCCACCCGCGCCGCGCCGCAATCGGACGGCGCCAGCCGGATGTCGCAGGCCAGCCTGGAAGCCTCTATCGAAGCGCCCGTGGCGGTGATCCACGCGCTGGGCCACGGCGCGTCCGCGGTGGTCACCGGCGTGGCAGTGGTGGCCGGTAGCGTGGCGGTGACGGTCTCGGTGGCCGCCGCGGGCGTGGCGGCCGGCGCTTCGTTCGTGGTCTACCTCAGCGCGGAAGCGGTCAAGCGGCTGGGCATCGCGGCCGGCACGGCACTGCGCGTCAGCGTGGTGGCGACGGGCTGGATCATCAGCGCCGCCGGCGAGGCATTGTGCTTCATCGCCAACGACGCGGTGCGCCCGCACATCCACAGCCATCGCTACGGCGGGTGACCAGGATGCGCCGGTTCGCCTTCGCCCTCATCCTCCTGCTCGGCCTGCCCTGGGCCGCCCATGCCGGCAATGCCTGCAAGCAACTGGACGTGCCGCCGCACAAGGTGGCCGACGCCGCACGCACCGCGCTGCTGGCCGCGCAGCAATTGGATGAAGTGGATGCGCCGGTCGCGCTGATCGCGCGCGTGGGCACCGACCTGTCGAAGCAGGGACTGGTCTACAGCCACGCCGGCTTCGCGGTGCGCGACCACGCGCACGGGCGCTGGACGGTGGTGCACCTGCTCAACGAATGCGGTAGCGACCGCTCGGGCCTGTACGCGCAGGGGCTGGTGAACTTCTTCTCCGACGACCTGGTGAACCAGGACCTGCGCATCGTATGGTTCACGCCGGACGTGGCCGGCAGGCTCGCGGCGCGCCTGCAACAGATGCCGCGCCACAGCCTGCACCACCCGCGCTACAACCTGATCGCGCGCCCCGGCAGCGCCGACTACCAGAATTCCACCGCATGGATCGTCGAGATGATGTCCGCGGCGCTGGCCGACCGCGCCGTCTACGACCGCCGTACCGCCTACGCCTTCGCGCGCGGCGACGGCTACGTGCCGGACACCGTGCACATCCCCTATTCCAAGCGCGTGCTCGGCGGCCTGTTTTCGGCGAATACCGATTTCACCGACCATCCCGTGGGCACGCGCCTGTCGGGCGACTATCCGGTGGTCACCGTGCGCTCGATCTTCCGCTGGCTGGAGCGCGCGGGCTACGTGCGCGAACAGCGCGAGTGGCGCCACGGCGTGCGACAGGCGGCGATGGGAGCCGCGTGAGGCGACGGCACGATGGCTGATCTGTTCGCGGTGTATGCACTGTCCGTGATCCAGCCCTGGCCTTCAGGCGGCTGCCAGCCGCTTGCACCTTCGAGTGGGTCTGAGCCTTACCGACGGTTTCCGACTGCTTGCGCGCTGCGCCCTCTGGATCGGGCTGGCGCCGGACTTACGTCGGGATCAACGTCGAGATGACGTGTTCGAGGTAGGCCTCGAATTCCTCCGACGTCATGCGCGGCTGCTGCAATTGCAGTGACAGTTGCAGGAAGCCGACATAGGCCGCGTAGGTCAGGCGCGCGCGGTGCACGGCGTCGGTGCGCGGCATGCCGGCCTGGCGGAACGAGGCCACCAGGTAGTCCAGGCGGCGCTGCGACACACGGTCAATCACCGGCTGCACGGAGGGATGGTCCAGCGCCTTCAGCAATTCGCTGTAGATGATGTGCGGCTTCACTTCGTGGCCGACGAGCTGGAACAGCGCGCGCAGGCGCTCGCGCGGGTCGGGCACCTTCTCCAGGTTGCCGAACACGCTTTCCTGTTCCACCACTTCCCAGCGCTCCAGCGCCGCCTGCAGCAGGGCGTCGCGGGAGGGGAAGTGCCAGTAGAAGCTGCCCTTGGTCACGCCCAGCCGGCGGGCCAGCGGCTCCACCGCCACGGCGGCGACGCCCTGCTCGGCGATCAGGTCCAGGGCGGCCTGGGCCCAGTCGTCCGCGCTCAGGCGGGCGGTACGGGGGGAGGGCGTCGGGGAGTCTTCGGCGCTGAGTGTGCTCATGTTCGGCATTTAACCATACGCCGGGGTGTGCTGAGGTACGTTTGTTGCGATGCACAACAAATAAAGGCAAATCAATCGCTTGCATGTGAAACCGGTTGCTCCGGACCGATTGACTACTCTAAACGCGACAACCCATACTAGACCGTATGGTCTATCGCGACGTCACCGCCCTCCCGCATGCACCGCCCGTCCCGGCGACCGGCGACGGCCGCATCGCCGTTGAACAGGACACCTTGTCGCTGGCGGTCCGCCGCTACCCCTCGCCCGGCGAATTGCAGGCTGCGGCCACGCTGGTCTTTGCGCACGGTTTCGGCCAGACCGGCGGCGCCTGGAACCGCGCCGGCCAGGCGCTGGCCGCGCAGGGCTACGCCGGCATGGCCTACGACGCGCGCGGGCACGGCGAATCCGACCGCAACCCCGCCGGCCTGCCCTACATCGGCGACCAGTTCGCCGACGACCTGATCGTGGTGGCCGGCGAACAAACCGAACCGCCGGTGCTGGTCGGTGCGTCGATGGGCGGGCTGTTCGGCCTGATCGCCGAGGCGCGCTGGCCGGGCCTGTTCCGCGCGATGGTGCTGGTGGACATCACCCCACGCTGGGAACACGCCGGCCTGCAACGCATCCTCGCCTTCATGACCGCGTTCCCCGAAGGCTTCGATTCGCTGGAACACGCCGCCGGCGTGATCGCCGCCTACCAGCCGCAGCGGCGCACCCGGAAATCGCCCGACGACCTGCGCGAACTGCTGCGCGAAGGCGGCGACGGCCGCTGGCGCTGGCACTGGGATCCGCGCCTGGTCGACGAACTGGCGCGCGACAGCGCGCAGCACCAGGACGCCATCGCTGAGACCGCGCGCCAGGTGCGCTGCCCGGTGCTGCTGATCAGCGGCGGCCGCAGCGATCTGGTCTCGGAGCAGACCGTCGAGGAGTTCAAGACGCTGGTGCCGCACGCGCGCCACGCGCACCTGCCGCAGGCCACGCACATGGTGGCCGGCGATGACAACGATGCGTTTACCGCTACCGTGTTGGAATACCTGGCGGGCCTGTCGGCCGCGCCAGGCACCGTCGAATCCGATGTAACCGAATCCGTGCCCGGAGCAAGCCCATGAGCATCGCCATCCCCTTCCTCGCCTTCCTGCTGGCGGGTGCGTTCGCCGCCTACCACCGGCTGCGGCTCGCGTACTGGGCCGCCCTCACCGCCAGCCTGCTGGTGGCGTGCTGGCTGCTGGGCGCCCATCCCACGGCCACCGTCGTCGCGGCCCTGGTGGTGGTGGCGATCGCGCTGCCGCTGCTGATCCCGGCAATCCGCAAGCCGCTGCTCACCGCGCCGGCGCTGGGCTTCCTGCGCCGCGCGCTGCCGCCGCTGTCGCAGACAGAACGCATCGCGCTGGAGACCGGCTCGGTGGGCTTCGAAGGCGACCTGTTCACCGGCGACCCGGACTGGAACAAGCTGCTGGCCTATCCCAAGCCGCAGCTCACCGCCGAGGAACAGGCCTTCCTCGACGGCCCGGTGGAAGAACTGTGCCGGATGATCAACGACTGGGAGATCACCCACGTCCACGCCGACCTGCCGCCGGAACTGTGGGACTTCATCAAGAAGCACAAGTTCTTCGGCATGATCATCCCCAAGCAGTACGGCGGCCTGGGCTTCTCCGCGCTGGCGCACCACAAGGTGATCCAGAAGATCGCCTCGATCAGCAGCGTGGTCAGTTCCACCGTCGGCGTGCCCAATTCGCTGGGCCCGGGCGAACTGCTCAACCACTACGGCACGCAGGAACAGAAGGACTACTACCTGCCGCGCCTGGCCGTCGGCCAGGAAGTGCCCTGCTTCGGTTTGACCGGCCCGTTCGCCGGCTCCGACGCGACCTCGATCCCGGACTACGGCATCGTCTGCAAGGGCGAATGGAACGGCGCCAACGTGCTGGGCGTGCGCCTGACCTTCGACAAGCGCTACATCACCCTGGCGCCGGTGGCGACGATCATCGGCCTGGCCTTCCGCATGTACGACCCGGACGGGCTGATCGGCGACACCCGCGACATCGGCATCACCCTGGCGCTGCTGCCGCGCGACACGCCCGGCGTGGACGTCGGCCGCCGCCACTTCCCGCTCAACTCGCCGTTCCAGAACGGCCCGATCCACGGCCATGACGTGTTCATTCCGCTGAGCCAGTTGATCGGCGGCGTGGAGATGGCCGGCAAGGGCTGGAACATGCTCAACGAGTGCCTGGCCGTAGGCCGCTCGATCACCCTGCCCTCCACCGCCAGCGGCGGCGCCAAGTTCGGCGCGCGCGTGACCGGCAGCTACGCGCGCATCCGCAAGCAGTTCGGTTTGTCGGTCGGCCGCTTCGAGGGCGTGGAGGAAGCGCTGGCCCGCATCGGCGGCAAGGCCTACGCGATCAGCGCGCTGTCGCAGGCCACCGCCGCCGCCGTCGACCGCGGCGACGTGCCGTCGGTGCCGTCGGCCATCGCCAAGTACCACTGCACCAACATGGGCCGCGACATCGCCAAGGACGTGATGGACATCGTCGGCGGCAAGGGCATCATCCTGGGCCCGCGCAACTTCGCCGGCCGCGCGTGGCAGGCCTCGCCCATCGCCATCACGGTGGAAGGCGCCAACATCATGACCCGCAGCCTGCTGATCTTCGGCCAGGGCTCGATCCTGTGCCATCCGTACATCATGAAGGAGATGAAGGCGGCGCAGGACCCGGACACCCAGGCCGGCATCAACGCGCTGGACGCCGCGCTGTACCCGCACATCGGCGGCGCGATCTCCAACGCGGTGCGCTCGTTCTGGTTCGGCATCACCGGCTCCAGGATCGGCGCCGCGCCGGGCGACGCGTACACGAAGAAGTTCTTCCGCAAGCTCGACCGCTACGCTGCCAACCTGGCGCTGCTGACCGATATTTCGCTGGGCGCGCTGGGCGGCAAGCTGAAGTTCAAGGAATCGCTGTCCGGCCGCCTGGGCGACGTACTCAGCCATCTCTACATGATGGGTGCCGTGCTGAAGCGCCACCACGACGACGGCGCGCCGGAGGCCGACAAGCCGCTGCTGGCCTGGGCCTTCCACAACAGCGCCTACGAGATCGAGCTGGCGCTGTCGCAGGCGCTGCGCAACTTCCCGATCAAGCCGCTGGGCTGGCTGCTGTGGCCGGTGGTGTTCCCGTTCGGCCGCCGCGCCGTGGCGCCGGGCGACCGCCTCAGCCATCGCGTCGCCATGCTGCTGATGGCGCCGAACGAAGCGCGCGACCGCCTGGGCCAGGGCGTGTTCCTGACCCCGTGCGAGAACAACCCCGGTGGCCGCATCGACAGCTACCTGGCAACCGCCGTGGCCGCCGAACCGGTCGAGCGCAAGTTCCTGAAGGCGCTGAAGACCAAGGACATCGAGGCGCTGGACTACAGCGCGCAACTGGACGAAGGCGTGCGCGAGGGCTGGATCACGGCGGAGGAGCGCAAGCAACTGGAAGAACTGCGCACTATCACCCTGGACACCATCACCGTGGACGACTTCGACGTGCACGAGCTGCGCGCGGCCAGCTACTACGACCTGCCGCAGCACAAGCGGCAGCCGCGCGAAGCGGCCTGACATCCGCAATCCGCCCCCTCCCCCGCCTGCGGGGAAGGGCCAGGGTGGGGGCGACCGAAGCCTCCATCTTCCGCGAGCCAGAACGCACTCAGAAAGGCAGTCGCAATCCGCAGTGGCCTGGCTTTACTGTCTCTGCCTGTCCCCATCCCCACCTTCCCCCGCACGCGGGGGAAGGAGCAGATACGGAAGCCCTGAATGAGCGCCGACGTCCTGAAGATCTACCGCCGCCTGGAACGCAAGCCGCTCGGCCGCTGGCTGTTCTCGCGCCTGATCTGTTTCAAGGCGCCGTACTTCGGCAGCATCGGCCCACGCATCGTGCGACTGCAGCCCGGCCGTGGCGAGGCCACGATCCGCCACCGTCGGTCGATTACCAACCATCTGGGTACCGTGCATGCGATCGCGCTGTGCAACCTGGCCGAGTTCGTCGGCGGACTGACCACCGACGTCAGCATCCCGCGCTCGATGCGCTGGATTCCCAAGGGCATGACGGTCGAATACCTGAAGAAGGCCATGGGCAGGATGCACGCCGTCGCCACGCCCGCGTTCGAGCCCCGCGAGTCGGCCGAAGGCTACGACCTGCCGATGGACGTGGCGGTTACAGACCCGCGGGGCAACACCGTGTTCCGCGCACGCATCGGCATGTGGGTATCACCGAAACCGCCGCACGACGCGCACTGACAAACCCCGCCGTCACCCTGCCTCAGGCGCGCATCAGAAGTGCTGTAGGAGCGACGCAAGTCGCGACCGTACGGCTGAAGGACCTTTCGACACGGATCAACGCGGATGAACACGGATGAGGCTCTTGCCTTGATCCGCTCAATCCGCGTTTGTTCGCGTCGATCCGTGGCCTTGAAGGCGTTTTGATCGTGCGGTCGCGACTTGCGTCGCTCCCACAGCGGTCGGTTTCATCGCGGCGGCGTCGAGACGTGCACGGCGCACCGCCTAGCGTTCCACAGGCGCCGCCGCATCCGCCGGCCACAGGCTGCGGATCGCGGCGATGCCCTGCGCGCCGTGCCGCCGCGCCTGCTCCATGTCCTGCGGCGCCAGGCCGCCGATGGCGTAGAGAGGCAGCGACACGCTTTCGCGCAAGGTGGCGAAGCCGCCCCATCCCAGCGTCGCGCCGCCGGGATGGGTCGCGGTGGCGCTGACGCTGCCGACCACGGCGAAATCGCAGCCCAGCGTTTCGGCTTGTCGCAGTTCGGCCGCATCGTGGCAGGAAGCCGCCACGCGCTGCCCTTCCGGCAGCGGGCGGGCGTCCAGTGCCGCCAGTTGCGCCGCGCGCAGGTGCACACCCACGCCCAGTTCGCGCGCGAGGTCGATGTCGCCGTTGACCAGCACCTCCGCGCCGCCCGCGTGTGCGATGTCCGCCGCGCGTGCGGCCAGTGCGCGCCAGCGCGGGCCGGGCAACGTGCGCGCACGCAGGTGCACGCGCCCGATGCCCGCGTCCACTGCGCGTCGCAGGCCGTCCAGCCATGTCGCGTCGTCGTCCGGCTCGGGCGTGACCAGGTAGGTGTCCGGATGCAGCAGCGCGGCCACCACGGGGCGGTCGGCGGGCGGCATCGCGTAGCGGGCGAGCTTGTCCGGCGGCACCCACGCCAGCGCCTGCCCTTCGTGGCCACGCGGGGTTCCCTCCCAGCCGGCCAGGTGGCGCACTTCCAGCCGCAGGCGCTTGTCCGGGTACTCCTGCGGCACGCTGATGAGGTGCGCGCCGACCTCCGCTTCGATGCCCAGTTCCTCGCGCAGCTCGCGCACCAGCGCGGCCTCCGGGGTCTCGCCCGGTTCGCGCTTGCCGCCGGGGAATTCCCACTTGCCTGCCAGGTCGCGCCCCTCGGTGCGGCGCGCCAGCAGGACGCGGCCGCGCACGTCGGTGATGACGGCCGCCATGACATGGATGGAACGCAGGGGAGTCGGCATGGCGTCAGCTTGCCGGCAATCGGCGGGTGGATGCAATGCCCCGGCAGGCCGGGAGCGGGCAAGAAAAAAGCCGCGCGGGGCGGCTTTTTTCCGGATCGCGGCACGCCGGCGCGGCGCTCAGCCCAACTGGCCGTGGCAGTGCTTGTACTTCTTGCCGCTGCCGCAGGGACAGGGATCGTTGCGGCCGACCTTGGGCGTGTCGCGGTGGGCCGGCATGGGCGGCGACTGCACGTAGCCGTTCTGCATCGCCGCGGCGCGCTCGGCCTGCTCGGCTTCCTCGTCGGCGCCGTAGCCGCCGGCGTCCTGGTGCTGGAACTGCATCTGCCGGGCCTGCGCCTCGGCCATGGCACGCTCCTGCGCCTCCAGCGCGGCCACTTCCTCCTCGCTGCGGATGCGCACGCGCGAGAGCAGCGTCACCACTTCGCTCTTCACCCGCTCCAGCATGCTGGAGAACAGCTCGAAGGCTTCCTTCTTGTATTCCTGCTTGGGCTGCTTCTGCGCGTAGCCGCGCAGGTGGATGCCCTGGCGCAGGTAGTCCATGCGCGCCAGGTGCTCCTTCCAGTTCTTGTCCAACACGGTCAGCATGATGTGCTTTTCCAGCGCGCGCATGGTCTCGGCGCCGATGGCCTGTTCCTTCTCGCCGAAGTGGCCGTCCATCGCCTCCTGCACGCGCCGCTCGATGGTTTCCGCGTCGAGTTCCTCGCTCTCCTCGCGCCAGCGCGAGACCGGCAGCAGCAGGCCCATCTCTTCGGCCAGCTCGCGTTCCAGGCCGGCCAGGTCCCACTGCTCGTCCACCGAGTTGGGCGGCGCGAAGCGGGCGACCAGCTCGGCCACCACGTCGCCGCGGATGCCGTCGATGTTCTCCTGCACGGAGTCGGCTTCCAGCAGTTCGTCGCGCTGGGCGTAGATGACCTTGCGCTGGTCGTTGTTGACGTCGTCGAAGTCCAGCAGGTTCTTGCGGATGTCGAAGTTGTGCGCTTCCACCTTGCGCTGCGCCTTCTCGATCTGCCGGCTGACCAGCCGGTCCTCGATGACGTCGTCCTCCTTCATGCCGATCAGCTTCATCGCCTTCTGGACCCAGTCCGAGGCGAAGATGCGCATCAGGTTGTCTTCCAGCGACAGGTAGAAGCGGGACGAGCCCGGGTCGCCCTGGCGGCCGGAGCGGCCGCGCAACTGGTTGTCGATGCGGCGGGATTCGTGGCGCTCGGTGCCGACGATGTGCAGGCCGCCGGCGGCCTTGACCGCCTCGTGGCGCTCGCGCCATTCGGCGCGGACGCGCTCGCGGTCGGCGTCGGTGGCGTCCTCGGGCAGCAGTTCCAGCTCGGCTTCCAGCGAGCCGCCCAGCACGATGTCGGTGCCGCGGCCGGCCATGTTGGTGGCGATGGTCACCGCCTTCGGCCGGCCGGCCTGGGCGACGATGTGCGCCTCGCGCTCGTGCTGCTTGGCGTTGAGCACCTCGTGCTGGACGCCGGCCTTGTCGAGGAAGTCGGAGAGCATCTCCGAGGTCTCGATCGAGGTGGTGCCCACCAGCACCGGCTGGCCGCGCTGGTAGCAGTCCTGGATGTCGGCCAGCACCGCCTTGAACTTGCCCTGGCGGTTGAGGAACACCTGGTCAGGCGAGTCCTTGCGCACGGTCGGCTTGTTGGTGGGGATGACCACCACTTCCAGCCCGTAGATGCTCTGGAACTCGTAGGCCTCGGTGTCCGCCGTGCCGGTCATGCCGGACAGCTTCTTGTACATGCGGAACAGGTTCTGGAAGGTGATGCTGGCCAGCGTCTGGTTCTCGCGCTGGACCGGCACGCCTTCCTTCGCCTCCACCGCCTGGTGCAGGCCGTCGGACCAGCGGCGGCCCGGCAGCGTGCGGCCGGTGAACTCGTCCACGATCACCACTTCGCCGTCGCGCACGATGTAGTCCACGTCGCGCTGGTAGATGGCGTGCGCGCGCAGGGCGGCGTTGAGGTGGTGCACCACGGACAGGTTGTTGGCGCCGTACAGGCTGTCGTCCTCGCTGACGATTCCGGCCTGGCGCAGCAGTCCCTCGGCGTGCTCCATGCCGGCCTCGGACAGGTGCACCTGCTTGCCCTTCTCGTCGACCCAGAAGTCGCCCTCGGCTTCCTCGTTCTCCTGCTTGACCAGTTGCGGGACGATGCGGTTGACGCGGATGTACAGCTCGGGCGATTCGTCGGCCGGGCCGGAGATGATCAGCGGCGTGCGCGCCTCGTCGATCAGGATCGAGTCCACTTCGTCGACGATGGCGTAGTGCAGGCCGCGCTGGTAGCGGTCCTGCTTGGACATGGCCATGTTGTCGCGCAGGTAGTCGAAGCCGAACTCGTTGTTGGTGCCGTAGGT
>CALJUL010000090.1 GCA_937975725.1 uncultured Pseudoxanthomonas sp.
GCCGCCTGATCGGCGCGCCCCCGGGCTACGTCGGCTTCGACCAGGGCGGCCTGCTGACCGAGAAGATCGTCAAGACACCGCACTGCGTGCTGCTGCTGGACGAGGTGGAGAAGGCGCACCCGGACATCTTCAACATCCTGTTGCAGGTGATGGACCGCGGCGTGCTGACCGACACCAACGGACGCGAGGCCAACTTCAAGAACGTGATCCTGGTGATGACCACCAATGCCGGCGCCACCCAGGCGGCGCGGCGCAGCATCGGCTTCACCAAGCAGGACCACTCCACCGACGCGATGGAAGTGATCCGCCGCAGCTTCACCCCTGAGTTCCGCAACCGCCTGGACGCCATCGTGCAGTTCCAGGGGCTGGGCTTCGAGCACATCCTGCGGGTGGTGGACAAGTTCATCATCGAACTGGAAATGCTGCTGCAGGAGAAGCACGTCAGCCTGTCGGCCACGCCGGCGGCGCGCGACTGGCTGGCCCAGCACGGCTTCGACCCGCTGATGGGCGCCCGCCCGATGGCGCGCCTGATCCAGGACAAGGTCAAGCGTCCGCTGGCCGACGAACTGCTGTTCGGCAAGCTGGTCGGCGGTGGCCGTGTCAGCATCGACGTGCGCGAAGGCGAACTGGTGGTGGACGCACAGGCCGAACCGGAACGGCTGCTGCCGGCCACGGTCTGAGGCCGGGCGCTTCACCAAGCGGTGCACATGGAAAAGGCGGCCGCAGGGCCGCCTTTTCTGTTTCCGCCGTGCGCTTCAGCGCGAGGCGCGTTTCTTGCGCCGGTCGAACTCCTCGGCGCTGATCGTCTCCACCGCCTCCACGCGGCAGGAGTCGCGCTTGGTCTTCACCTTGGTGCCTTCGGGGCACAACTGGTTGACCTCGCCATTGGTGCTGATCTCGACGCTGGGCGTGGTCATGATGGAGTCGCAGCTATGGGCGAAGCCGACCCGGTAGTGGCTGTCGCCGTCCTTGAGGAAGAACTGCTGGCCGCCGGCCGAGCGCACGATTTCCTGGGAATTGCCCAGGCTGACGCATTGGGTGACGGATTCGCCGGCACTGGCGGCAAGCGGCAGCAGGCCGGCGCACAGCAGCAGGAACGGAGTGGCATGCAGGGCTTTCATGGCGGGATGGAGGAATGGCGGCCGGGATTGGCGAGGCCAAGGTAGCGGCCCGCGTTCCGGCGAAAATCTGCCATTGGTGATCGTGACCATCGGCCCAGCGCCGCACCCGGCGCGGCGGCACGATCCGCCCGAAAGCAAGAAAGCGGCCGGAAGCCGCTTTCCATTCAATCACTTACCGTAGTTACTTCATGCGGTAGGTGATGCGACCCTTGGTCAGGTCGTAGGGGGTCATTTCCACCTTTACCTTGTCGCCGGTCAGGATGCGGATGTAGTTCTTGCGCATGCGGCCGGAGATGTGGGCGATGATTTCATGCCCGTTTTCCAGCTTGACCCGGAACATGGTGTTGGGCAGCGTCTCGATGACGGTGCCTTCGAATTCAATGGAATCGTCTTTCGACATGTAAGCCTGTGCTGTGCCGCGTGGGAATGGCGGGCGCCATAAAGCCCGGTATTCTACCGGGGAGTTGGCGCTGGCGCAAAAATTCCGTTATGGCGCCCGGATTCAGGCCAGTCCGGCGGCCGGCAGATAGCCAAAACGCGCCGTCCAGGAGCCGGGAGGAGCGTCCAGCGCGGTCAGTTCCCGCACCCGCGCCATGAACGCGTCGCGCGGCATGCTCTCGGCGCCCAGCGACAGCAGGTGGTCGTTCTCCACCTGGGCGTCGATCAGCGGCCAGCCCCATTCCCGCAGCCGGCAGGCGAGTGCCGCCAGGGCGACCTTCGAGCCGCCGGAGCTGCCGCTGAACATGCTTTCGCCGAAGAACATCCGGCAGATCGCCACCCCGTAGATGCCGCCCACCAGCCGGTCGCCCTCGAACACCTCGACCGAATGCGCGTGGCCGAGGCGGTGGAGTTCGCCATAGGCGCGGCGCATGCCGGCGGTGATCCAGGTGCCGCGCTGGCCGGGCCGCGGCGCCTGGGCGCAGGCGGCTACCACCTGGTCGAAGGCGGTGTCGGCGCGCACCCGCCAGTCGCTCCGCCTGAGCGCGCGGCGGAAGCGCGAGGACAGCCGCACGCCGTCGGTGCGGAACACCATGCGCGGATCGGGCGACCACCACAGCGGCGGCTGCCCCTCGGAAAACCACGGGAAAATGCCGTGGCGGTAGGCATTGAGCAGGCGCGGAACGCTCAGGTCCCCGCCGACGGCGAGCAGCCCGTCCGGCTGCCGCAGCGCCCGCTCCACCGGCGGGAACGGCGCATGCGGATCGGCCGGAAGCAGGAAAGGGCGCAGGCTCATGCGTGGATTATCTTCGAGTCCTCCCTCTCATATTGCAGGATCTGCCGTAGGAGCGACGTCAGTCGCGACCGCAAACTCGAAAGAGCCTGTAAGCCACGGATCGACACGGATAAACGCCGATAAAGCGGATCAATCCTTCAAAGCCATATCCGTGTTATCTGCGTTCATCCGCTTTGATCCGTGTCCTCTCGCTCTTCAGCCGTGCGGTCGCGACTGACGTCGCTCCTACAGGGAGGGGGAGGGCGGTTGCTTGAAAGGCGAATGGGCCGCCAGCGTGCCGGCGTAGCGCTGGACGGCTTTGGTTTCCTCGGCGCACCAGGCGGCCAGCGCCTGCGCGAACTGCGGATGCGCGATCCAGTGGCGGCTGCGGACGAAGGCGGGCAGGAAGCCGCGGGCGATCTTGTGCTCGCCTTGCGCGCCGGGTTCGAACACCGACAGCCCTTCGTGCAGGCAGTATTCGATGCCCTGGTAGTAGCAGGTTTCGAAGTGCAGGCCGGGCAGCGTCGCCTCCGCGCCCCAGTAGCGGCCGTACAGCGTGTCGCCGCCGCGCAGGCACAGGGCGCCGGCGACCGGACGGCCATCGTGGTCGGCCAGGAACATCACCAGTTGGCGCGGCATGGTGGCCGCCAGGTGGCGCAGAAACGCCAGTGTCAGCGCCGGCGAATTGCCGTAGTCGCGGAAGGTGCGCAGGTAGAAGCCGAACATCGCCTGCAGGTCGGCGTCGCTGGCTTCGTCGCCGTGCACCACGCGGAAGCGGATGCCGGCGCGCTGTACCTTGGCGCGTTCCTGGCGGATGTTCTTGCGATGCTTGTGGTCGAAATCAGCCAGGAAGCCGTCGAAATCCGTCCAATGCCCCGGATTGCGCCAGTGGTACTGCACGTCCACGCGCGGCAGCCAGCCGGCGGGGAAGGCGTCGTCCTCCACGGCTTCGTGGAAGTTGACGTGGGCCGAGGACAGCCCGCGCCCCGCCGCCTCGTCGCGGATGGCATCCAGCAGTGCCATGCGCTGGCATGTCTGGCGCGCCAGCAGGCGCGGCCCAGTCACCGGCGAATAGGGCACGGCGCCCAGCCACTTCGGGTAGTAGTCCAGCCCATGCCGCGCATAGGCGTGCGCCCAGGCGTGGTCGAACACGAACTCGCCGTGCGAGTTGTCCTTCAGGTAGCCCGGCGCGGCCGCGACCAGCGCGTCGCCTTCCCACAGCGTGGCGTGGTGCGGCGTCCAGCCCCAGTCCTCGCGCAGGCAGCCGTGCGCTTCCAGCCCGTGCAGGAAGGCGTGGCGGACGAAGGGATTGCGGCCGTCGTGCAGGGCGTCCCAATCATCGCGCAGGGTACTCGACAAGTTCGGAAGCCAGCGTATCCGGTAGGTTTCGGCCATAGTCAGGCTGGAAGGGAGTACGTCAACCTGACGCCCTCTAGAGCGATGATCTGGCGCTTGGTCAATTCTTTGATGATGCGCTCAAGGGCCGCATCGTCGAGGTTCTTGCCGAACCAGGCAGAGATCATCGTGCGGAGGGTCTTCTCTCTTTGTGGCCTGCTCTTGGGCATGCCCTTTAATTTCTCGATCACGGCATCCACTTGATCGTCCCTGGGTGCCTCCACAAGGCTCTTCAGGATAGGAATACCGTCCAGGCTGGCAGATCGATTGCTAAAAATGCCTTGAGATTTGAGGTGAGTTACCAGTGGATCAAACCCGGTGTCCTTCGAGATGATGTGGAAGAACGCCTTGGGTTCCTTTTCGGCGATTCTTCCGATGTAGTAGGCAATGTGGAAATCGAGCGCATTGGATCCATTGCCAGAAATACGTACATACTCCGCGCGATCGCCAAGGCGTTGCATGGCGATAGCAAGTTCCACCGGCAGCCGTGTCTGGCTGGCTCCCACGAAAATTTTTACCCGGAAGTGATCACCCGCCAGCAGCGCGAGGTTGGCGGGTTGGACGTTCTCGTAATCGATGAGGACGTAGTTGGTCTTCATCGGCGCAGACGGTCAGCCGTCCTTGTCCAGGAAGCGTTCCGCGTCCAGCGCCGCCATGCAGCCGAAGCCGGCCGAGGTGATGGCCTGGCGGTAGTGCTGATCGGTCACGTCGCCGGCGGCGAACACGCCCGCGATGTTGGTCGCGGTGGCGTTGCCCTCGATGCCGGAACGGATCTTCAGGTAGCCGTTGTCCATTTCCAACTGGCCTTCGAACAGGCCGGTATTGGGCGTGTGGCCGATGGCGACGAAGAAGCCGTGGATGGCGATGTCGCGGGTGCCGCCGTCCTGCACCGACTTCACCCGGATGCCGGTCACGCCGGCGTCGTCGCCCAGCACCTCGTCCACGGTGTGGTGCCAGACTGGCTCGATCTTGCCGGCCTGCACCTTGGCGAACAGCTTGTCCTGCATGATCTTTT
>CALJUL010000091.1 GCA_937975725.1 uncultured Pseudoxanthomonas sp.
GCCGCCGCCCAGGCGCGCGAAGATCGAGATCAGCGAGGAGCCGAACGCCAGGCCCACCAGCGCGTGCAGCGCGTCGGCCTGGCTGTAGCCCATGTGCAGGTGCAGGATCGCGTAGTAGCCGACCACGCCCAGCAGGCCCAGGCCCACGACCAGCATGCCGGTGATGGCGCCGCCCTTGAAGGCCACGTCCATCGCCGCGCTCATGCCCTTGCTGGCCGCCTCGGCGGTGCGCACGTTGGCGCGCACGGAGACGTTCATGCCGATGTAGCCGGCCGCGCCCGACAGCACCGCGCCGACCAGGAAGCCGATGGCGCTGGCCCAGGACAGGAAGAAGCCGATCAGCACGAACAGCACGATACCGGCGATGCCGATGGTGGTGTACTGGCGGTTGAGGTAGGCGCTGGCGCCTTCCTGCACCGCCGCCGCGATTTCCTGCATGCGGCTGTTGCCGGCGGGTTGTTTCAGGATCCAGCGCGCCGCCACCACGCCGTAGATGATCGCCACGCCGGCGCAGAGCAGCGCCAGCGTCAAGCCATGTTGTTCCAGCATGTCCCCTCCCAAGCTTGATGGATGTCGTCCAGCGAACGCATGCACATCGAAACCCGATCCTGGTGGAGCCTGTTGAACGACGGATCGAAGCGACCCCCGCGGCGCGGAGGCGAAACCGATGTGTTCAGACAAATCCCTGGAGCCGCGCCGAGTATGACCCCATGCCGTGCCGCCCGCCAGCCGTGGCGCGCGGTTCAGGCGCGCCGTGCCACCTTGGCGCTCCCGCGCCCTCGCGCCGCCACCACGCCAAGGAGCCGCCATGATGCGTCCCCGGGTCGCAGCTCCCCTGCTCGTCGCCTGCCTCGCCGCCGTGCCGCCGATGGCGCGCGCCGCCGAGCCCGTGCCGGAGATCCAGCGCCCGCCGGCCACCGCCCAGGCCGTCGGCAGCGTGCACGGTCTGCGCCAGATTCCCGAAGCCTGCGCGCGCCTGGAAGGCGCCTTCACCGGCGATGCCGCCGCGCCCTACCGCTTCGCCGTGGTGCGCACCAGCCCGCAGTGCCAGCCGCGCGCGCGCTTCGTCGATTTCGACAAGGCAAAGCCGTCGCCGGCCGCGGGCTGGAAGCTCAACGACCTGATCCGCGTGCCCAGCGCCGCCTGCCCCTCGCAGCAGGCGGTGCTGCGCGTGTGGCGCAAGCCCGGCAGCGCCGCGCCGCCGCCGCTGGACGGCCAGGGCCAGTCGCGCATCTACCTGCAGGACGCCAAGGAACAGGCGGGTGCCGCGGTGCAGGCGCCGTCGCTGACACTGTACGCGGCGAAGCTGGACGTCGAGGGCAAGGCCTGCCGCTAGCGGCCTGCTAGCCGGCGGCGTCCTCGGGCGCTTCCGGCGTGCCTTGGTGGTAGGCCAGTTGCCAGCCGAGCGGCGTGCGCCGCCAGACCGAGACCCGCAGCGCGGCGTGGAAGGCCGTTCCGTCGGGCGCGATCTCGTGCGAGCGGAAGTGCAGCAGCGCCACGTCCGGTGCGAGCCGTTCGACGCGGTGGCCGTGCGCGGCCACCGCCGGCACGGACCGCCGCACGGCCAGGAAGTCGATGACCGCCTGCCGCGCGTAGCGTGCGCCCGAGCGCCCGACTTCGTGGAACTCCGGATGCAGCAGGCGCTCCAGCCGCTCGCGCGTGCACCGCGTGCCGGGATGGTGGAGTTCGGTTTCCAGCGCCGTCAGCTCGGCCAGCAATGCGTCCATGCCGGCAGCTTAGCGGCCGCGCGCGCGTCCGTGCGATCCGACTGCGCGCTCGCCGCCCCGCGGGCGACATTGCGGGGAAGGGAGCGCTGGCGGACCGCGCTTGCGGCGAGGCGTGCGCAGGGCGCGGCCGGGCGTGCGGCGGCGATGCGCGCATGCGCGCACGGGCGCCGAGAATGGCGCTTTCGACGGAAGCGCATCCCATGGACATCCACGACATCCAACGCCGCCGCGTCATCGGCGGCCTGCTGGCGGGCGGCGGCCTGCTGGCATCGGGCGCGAAGGCCGCGCCGCCCCGCACGCTGCAAGCGCCATCGCGCGTGGGCATCGCGGTGGTCGGCCTGGGCGAGTACGCCGCCTTCGCGCTCGAGCGCCTGGCCACCTGCCGGACCGCCTATCCCGCCGCGTTGGTCACCGGGTCCAGGGACAAGGCGCGTGCGATCGCCGCCCGCTACGGGATTCCCGACACCGCGATCCATGGCTACGACGACTACGCACGCCTGGCCGCTGACGCCCGCATCGCCGCCGTGCACATCTGCCTGCCGGTCGGGCTGCACGCACCCCATGCGCTGAAGGCGCTGGCGGCCGGCAAGCACGTGCTGTGCGAGAAGCCGCTGGCGGCGACCGCGGCGGAGGCGCGCGCGCTGGCCGAGGCCGCGCGCGTCGCGGGCAAGGTGCTGATGCCGGCCTATCGCGCATGGTTTTCCGAGGCCGTGCAGGACGCGCTGCGGCGTTGCCGGGACGGTACGCACGGCGCGCTGGCGAGCGTCGATGCGCACAAGGGATTCCACCTGCGCCAGCCGGCGAGCAACTGGCGCTTCGATCCCGTGCTGTCCGGCGGCGGCTGCCTGACCGACATCGGCATCTACAGCGTGCAGTTGCAACGCTGGGCATGCGGCGGCCTGCCGCGCAGCGTCACCGCGATCTCGCACCGCCAGGCGGGGGACGCGCGCTTTGCGCAGGTCGAATCCGACATCGGTTGGGTGGCGCGGTTCGACGGCGGCGTGCTGGCGACCGGTTCGGCCAGCTGGCGCTACCGCCTGCAGAACCGGCTGCGGCTGGGCTTCGAGCAGGCATGGCTCGACATCGACCCGGCCACGCCCGCGATGGGCGAGCGGGTGCGCCTGGGCCTGGACGGGCCGAACCGTGTCGAAGAGTTGATGTTCCCGCTGCGCGACCAGGTGCCGCGCATGTACGACGCGTTCGCCGATGCCTGCCTGGGGCGGAATGCGGCGCCGGTGGATGCTTCGGAAGGCATCGCCGACCTGGTCATGATGGAGGCGATCCTGCAGGCCGCGGCCAGTGGCACGACGGTCATGCTGCCGGCGGGTTAGGCGCCGGCGGCAGCGCTGGGATTCCGTTCGCTGCATCGTCCTTGTGCGCCAGGACGTGGCCGAGCCGGTAGCCCAATTCCGCGATGGCGCAGGCCAGGGCGACGGCGACCAGGTCGATCGGCAGCTTGCGGAGGCTCCGGCGACGGGGGACGTGACCGGCATGCTGGCACCGCCGCCGTGGCGGCGCCGGTGCCTGACGTCATTCCGCCCGGATCATCGCGCCGCGCGCGGCCAGCAGTTCGCGCAGCACCGAGCGATGGCAGCGCGCTTCGTCCTCGCAGTAGCAGCCCAGCGCGAAGTCGCTGGTGTGGGACAGTGCGGCCAGCACGTCCAGCGTGCGCGCGTGCTCCGGCACCGCCATCTCGGCCTTGAAGTGCCGGACGAACGCGGCCCACTGCTTCGGCGTCTCCGCGGCCAGCGCCAGCTTCACCAGGTCCGCGCTGGGCGAGAGGTTGGGGAACCAGACGTCGTACCAGTCCTGCGAGGCGAACTCGGACTTCGGCACGCCGCGCGGCGGCCGGCGCACGGTGCCGATGCGCAGGCCTTCGTTCTTCGCGCGCGGGGCACCGAGGCGGACGATGCGGACGGCCATGGCGATGCTCCCGTGTGCTTCACCCTTCCCAGGCGGGCAGTTTCTTCTTCACCGCGACGTTCTTCAACGCCACGTACCTGGGCAGGCCGTCGCTGCCGTAGGGCGGATAGGCTTCGCCGCGGATCAGCGGTTGCAGGTAGGCGCGCGCCTTGTCGGTGATGCCGTAGCCATCCCTGCGGATGAAGCCCGCCGGGAATTTCTTTTCGTGGTTCGCCACCTTCGACAGCGGTGCGGCCTCGATCTTCCAGCGGTAGGGCGCATCCGAGGTGCGTACGATCACCGGCATCACCGCGTTCCGGCCCTTCAGCGCGAACTGCACCGCCGCCTTGCCTACCGCCTGCGCCTGTTCCCAGTCGGTCTTGGAAGCGATGTGGCGCGCCGAGCGTTGCAGGTAGTCGGGCAGGGTCCAGTGCACCTTCATGCCCAACTGGTCCTTCACGCGGCCGGCGAGGTACGAGGCCACGCCGCCCAGTTGCGTATGCCCGAACGAATCCTTGCCGCCGCCGGCATCGGCGACGAAGCGGCCGTCGCCGTACTGGATGCCCTCGCTGGCGACCACGACGCACCAGCCCACGCGGTCCACGGTCTTCTTCACCTGCTTGAGGAAATCGGCCTCGTCGTAGGGGCGCTCGGGGAACAGGATGATGTGTGGTGCGTCATCCGGCGACCGGCCCGCCAGTCCCGCGGCGGCGGCCAGCCAGCCGGCGTGGCGGCCCATGGCCTCGTAGACGAAGACCTTGGTTGATGTCTCAGCCATCGCCGCCACGTCCAGCGCGGCTTCGCGCACCGACACCGCGGTGTACTTGGCCGCCGAGCCGAAGCCCGGGCAGCAGTCGGTGACGGCCAGGTCGTTGTCCACCGTCTTGGGCACGCCGATGCAGGTCAGCGGATAGTCGAAGGCCTGCGCCAGTTGCGAGACCTTCCACGCCGTGTCGGCCGAATCGTTGCCGCCGTTGTAGAGGAAATACCGCACGTCGTGGGCCTTCAGCACCGCCAGCAGGCGCTCGTACCTGGCCCGGTCGGCCTCCAGCGATTTCAGCTTGACCCGGCAACTGCCGAAGGCGCCGCCAGGAGTGTGGGCGAGGGCGCGGATGGCGGCGGCGGATTCCCGGGAGGTGTCGATCAGGTCTTCGCGCAGCGCGCCCAGGATGCCGTTGCGGGCGGCCAGGACCTTGACCTTGCGGGCGCGGGCCTCGCCGATGACCGCCGCAGCGGAAGCATTGATGACGGCGGTGACGCCGCCGGATTGCGCATAAAGTAGGGTGCCTTGGGCCATGTTCGGTTCGTTCAGGGTTGCCGGGATGCGGTAAGCTTCACACAGATGACGCGGTGCAGCGCAGCGCCCAGGGGCCAGCGCGGGGCCACCGCCCGCAGGATTCCAGTTCGGGAGTGACACAATGCGATTGGTTCTACTGGGCCCACCCGGGTCGGGCAAGGGCACTCAGGCAGCGCGTCTGAAGGATTACCTGCAGGTTCCCCACATCTCCACCGGCGACCTGCTGCGCGCCGAAGTGGCCGCCGGCAGTCCGCTGGGCCTGCAGGCCAAGGAAGTGATGGCGCGCGGCGAACTGGTCAGCGACGCCATCCTGCTGGGCATGCTGGAGGACCGCTTCTCGCGCGACGACACCAAGGCCGGCTTCATCCTCGACGGCTACCCGCGCAACCTGGCCCAGGCCGCCGCGCTGGGCGAACTGCTGGCCCGGCTGGGGCAGAAGTTCGACTACGCCGTGCAACTGGACGTGCCCACCGACCTGCTGGTGGAGCGCATCGCCGGCCGCGCCAAGGCCGAGGGCCGCGCCGACGACAACCCCGAATCCGTGCGCAAGCGCCTGCAGGTCTACACCGACCAGACCGCGCCGGTGATCGACTTCTACCGCCAGCAGGGCGAACTGACCGTGGTCGACGGCGTGGGCACGCTGGACGAAGTGTTCACCCGCATCACCGAGGCGCTGTCGCCGGCCAAGGAAGTGGGCTGACCCACGCAAGCCCCGCGCCGGCCCCGCCACGGCGGGGCGCGGCCGCGGCGCAGGCGGCCGCCGTGCCCGCCGCGCAGACCCGGCTGTGGTCCGCCGGTCGCCGCGTGCCGAACCCGGTGCGCTCGGCTAAAGTCTGCGCACATTCCACGGAACCGCAGTCTTGAAGATCCACATCCTCGGCGTCGCCGGCACTTTCATGGGCGGCGTCGCCGCGCTGGCGCGCGAACTCGGCGATACCGTCGAGGGCAGCGACCAGGCCATCTATCCGCCCATGTCCACCCAGCTCGAAACGCTGGGCATCGCGTTGGCGCAGGGCTACCGGCCGGAGAACATCGCGGCGGACTGCGAGGAGATCGTCATCGGCAACGCGCTCTCGCGCGGCAATCCCGCGGTCGAGGCGGTGCTGGACCAGGGGCGGCGCTACATCTCCGGCGCGCAATGGCTGGCCGAGCGCGTGCTGCCCGGGCGCGACACGCTGGCGGTGGCCGGCACCCACGGCAAGACCACCACCACCAGCATCCTGGCCTGGCTGCTGGAAGCGGCGGGGCGCTCGCCGGGCTTCCTGATCGGCGGCGTGGCGGAGGACTTCGGCGTGTCGGCGCGGCTGGGCGGCGGGCGCGAGTTCGTGGTGGAGGCCGACGAATACGACACCGCCTTCTTCGACAAGCGCAGCAAGTTCGTCCATTACCGCCCGCTGGTCGCCATCCTCAACAACCTGGAATACGACCACGCCGACATCTTCCCGGACGTGGCGGCGATCCAGCGCCAGTTCCACCACCTGGTGCGCACGGTGCCGCGGCGCGGCCGCCTGATCGTCAACGGCCACGACGCGCGCCTGGCCGAAGTGCTGGCGATGGGCTGCTGGACGCCGGTGGAGCGCTTCGGCTTCGATGCATCGCTGGAATGGAGCGCGCGCAAGCTGCGCGAGGACGGCAGCCGCTTCGCGGTGCTGCGCCGGGGCGCCGAAATCGGCACCGTGGAATGGCCGCTGCTGGGCGACCACAACGTGCTCAACGGCCTGGCCGCGCTGGCGGCCTGCCACGCGGTGGGCGTGGACGTGGCCGGCGTGCTGCCGGCGCTGGCGGCGTTCCGCAGTGTCAAGCGGCGGCTGGAAGTGCTGGGCCAGCGCAATGGCATCACCGTCTACGACGATTTCGCCCACCATCCCACCGCCATCCGCACCACGCTGGAGGGCCTGCGCGCCAGGGTGGGTGATGCGCGCATCGTGGTGGCGATGGAACCGCGCAGCAATTCGATGCGGCTGGGCGCGCACGCCGGGGCACTGGCGCCGTCGCTGGACATCGCCGACGCGGTGGTGTTCCTGCACCGGCCGGAACTGCCGTGGGACGCCGGCGCGGTGGTCGCCGCCGTGCGCGGACAGGCGCGCACGGTGCCGGACGCCGACGCTCTGGTGGCCGCGCTGGCGGAGATCGTGCGGCCGGGCGACCACGTGGTGTTCATGTCCAATGGCGGCTTCGACGGCGCCCCGCGGCGCTTCCTGGCGGCGCAGTAGGGTGCACCGCGGCGCACCCTCGCACGCGAGATGCGAGGGGATCGCCCGGCGGAGCGATACCGTGATTCGCCGCGGATCACGGGGCTGGGAACCTTGGCTGGCACATGACGAGGATGCGCCGGGCCGCGCCTTGCGGGCCGGTTCCGTACACTGGCCTGCATGACGACGGCCGAATCCCTTCCGCTGTTCCCGCTGCACGCGGTGCTGCTGCCGGGCGCGGCGCTGCCGCTGCGGGTGTTCGAGCGCCGCTACCTGGACCTGGTGCGCGACTGCGGCCGCAGCGGCGGCACCTTCGGCGTCAGCCTGATCCTGCAGGGCCAGGAAGTCGGCGAAGCCGCCACGCCGGCGGCCTACGGCACCGAGGCGGTGATCGAGGATTTCGATCTGGGCACGGACGGCCTGCTGGCGCTGCGCCTGCGCGGCGGCCGCCGCTATCGCGCCACCGCCACGCGCGTGCGCGACAGCGGCCTGGTGGTGGCCGACGTGACGTGGTGCGCCGACGATCCCGGCGACCCGCTGCGGCCCGAGCACAGCTTCCTCGCCACGCTGTTGCAGACCCTGCTGGACCGGATCGGCGGCGACCAGTCCGCGCTCTCGCCGCGGCTGTTCGAACAGGCCGCCTGGGTCGGCTGGCGCCTGGCCGAACTGCTGCCGCTGACCGCACCGCAGCGCCTGCGCCTGCTGCAGGAAGACGACCCGCACGCGCGCCTGCACCTGCTGCTGGGCTGGATCGACTGAATTTCAGCAAGGGCCGACCAGCCCGAGAACCGGCCCCGCCGCGAGCCGGACTGTAGGAGGGGCTTCAGCCCCGACCGTGGCCTCGTCATGCAGGAGATGCCGGAGGCCGCCATCCAGGCGTTGAAAACCGTGACGACCGCGGATATCTCGAATTCAGGACACCTGCACGAAAAGCATCGGGGCTGAAGCCCCTCCTATGAGGACTTCACTGCGCCAGTTCGCCGTCGGTGCGGATGCGCAGCACGGGCAGGCCGGAATCCGGGTGCGGCGCGGAAGCGTGTTCCAGCGGCGCGACGGCCTCCGCCACTGCGTCCAGCGCGGTGCCGGCTTCTGGCAGCGGCCGCCACAGTCGCACGAGGTTGAACGCGCGCCGCTGTTGCAGCATCTGCGCGCTGCCGATCCACAGCGGCACGTCGCCGGGGTGCAGGCGGGTGTCGGCCGGCCACAGCCGCAGCACCAGCATTTCGCCGGGCTGCTGGCCGCTGCGCACCATCAGCAGGCTCTCGGCGCGGGTGTCCAGGGTGGCGGGCAGCACCGGCTGGGCGTCGTCGGCCAGGTCGCTGTCCAGCAGGTTGAGCGCTTCGCGCCAGCCGGCCTGCGGCTGCTCGCGCCAGCCCGCCGCCTGCAATGCCGCGCGCAGCGGTTCCAGCGGGCCGGCCACCTGCACGTCCAGCGGCCAGCGCTGTTCGTCGTCGAATTCGTTGCGCCGCGCCGGCAGCGATTGCCAGTCGTGCGCCCACCAGTCGCGCAGCGCCAGCCGGCGCTCCACCACCGGCGGCTGGAACTGCGCCAGCATCGTGTCCACGTTGCGCGGCGCGTGCCACAGGCCGGCCACCGCGAACGCGCCGTAGAACAGCCATGCCAGCGGCTTGATCCAGAACGAGCGCACCATGCGCCGGCGGTAGGCGATGCCCAGCACCAGCAGCCACACCAGCCCGAACAGCACCCCGCCGATGATGTCGCTGAGCCAGTGCGCGCCCAGGTAGATGCGCGCGAAGCCGATCAGCGCCACCACCACGCCCGAGACCAGGTACGGCCACACCCGCGTGCGCCCCGGCAACTCGCGCGCGATCAGCACGGCGAAGAAGCCGAAGGTGATCGTGGACATGGTCACCGCGATGGACGGGAAGCCGAAGCCGCTGCTGACGCTGGGCGGCTTGGGAATGTCCACCGACGCGCCCAGCCACGCCGTCAGCGCCAGGCCGAAGGCCAGCGCGGCCAACCAGTGCGCCGCCGCCATCCAGCGCTTGCGCCAGCCCAGGTACAGCAGCACCAGCAAGGCGGCCGGCGCCAGCACCTGCTCGTCGCCGAGCGAGGCGATGGCCGCCAGCGGCTGGTCGGCCAGCGGATTGCGCAGCGCCTGCATCAGCCCGTGCACCGCCAGGTCGGCCGCCAGCGGTTCGCCGTGGCCGATCACGATGACCAGGAAGGCGAACCACACCCAGACGATGCCCAGCAGCAGAATGGCCAGCAGCGCCAGCGGCACCGATTCGCGCCGGTGCGGGTCGAACACCGCCTCGGTGTAGCGCCCCAGCACCGGGTGCGCGTGCGACCACGCCAGCGCGCGCGCCAGCAGCGCGTCGGCGTGCGTGGCGAACCAGCGGTAGGTGTACAGCACCGCCGCCCACGCCAGCGCCAGCACCAGCACCAGCAGGCCCAGTACCAGCGCCAGCCGGCCCGCCACCGCCGCCACCGCGTCGTAGGCGTGGCCCAGCACCCAGCCCGGCAGCAGGAAGGACGCGGCCCAAGCGATGCAGGCGGCCGCGCTGGCCACGCCATAGCGGCGCAGCGGCATCCGCGAGATGCCGGCCACCGCCGGCACGAACGGGCGCACCGGGCCGACGAAGCGGGCGATGAAGATGCTCTTCCATGCATTGCGGCGGAACAGCAGTTCGCCGCGGTCCAGCAGTTGCGGGTACTTGGCGAACGGCCACACCGTGCGCAGCCGCGGCCCCCAGCGGTGGCCGACCCAGTAGCTGGTGGCGTCGCCGGCCAGCGCACCCAGGGTGGCGCAGGCCAGCGCGTAGGGGCCGGACAGTTCGCCCAGCCCGATCAGCACGCCCACCGCGAACATCAGCGGCAGCGCGGGCACGATGGCGCCCAGGATGATGACCGCATCGCAGAACGCGATGGCGAAGATCGCCAGCCCCGCCGCGACGGGGTGCGCACCGATCCAGGCCAGCAGGGAATCGAACCAGGTGGAATCCATCGCGGGATTATAGGTGGCGTCACATGACCGGCGCCTGCCGGGGGGCAAGTAGAATGGCCGGGTGGACACGCACGCACCCGTCGAGATCGCGGCCCTGAAGGCCGACAGCTTCGGCCGCATCGCCCTGATGCGCGATGCGCGCGGCACCTTCGTGCGCCGCGACCTGTCGGCCTCGCCGTGGTGGCTGCGCTTCCCCGCCTGGCGGCTGGCCCGCTGCGAGGCGCGCGCCATCGCGCAGCTCGGCGGGCTGGAGGCCACCCCGCAGTTGCTGGGCTGGGACGGCGTGCGCCTGGATCGCAGCTACCTGGAAGGCGCGGCCATGTACCAGCGGCCGCCGCGCGGCGACGTGGCCTATTTCCGCGCCGCCCGCCGCCTGCTGCAACAGGTGCACCGCCGTGGCATCGCCCACAACGACCTGGCCAAGGAAGCCAACTGGCTGGTGCTGGCCGACGGCCGCCCGGCGCTGATCGACTTCCAGCTCGCCGTGCGCGGCGCCCCGCGCTCGCGCTGGCTGCGCCTGCTGGCGCGCGAAGACCTGCGCCACCTGCTCAAGCACAAGCGCACCTACTGCCCGGACGCGCTGACCCCCGTCGAGCGCCGCCTGCTGAAGCGCCGCTCCTGGGTGCGCGACGCCTGGTTCCGCACCGGCAAGCCGGTCTACCGCTTCGTCACCCGCCGGCTGCTGAAGTGGGAAGACAATGAAGGACAGGGGCCGAAGCCGTGAGAAGCGGTGAGCCGAAGCGCCGGGAACGGCGAACCGGGAACGGGGAAGGCAGGGTTTCCTTCGTCCGCGGGTATCCGTCTCCCTCGACCGCCCCGCCTCGCCACCCGCACGCCACCGTGGTCCTCCATTTCCCGTTCCCTTTTCCCGGTTCCCGCCTTTCTTCCGCCCCATGAAGGCCTACGCCCTCCCCATCCCCAAGGACAACGCCCTGCACGCGGCTCAGGACGGCGCCTACTTCGCGCACTGCGCCGGTATCCGCCTGCCACGGCGCCCGGCGTCGGCGTTGCAGGCCTATCTGGACCTGGCCGCCCTGGCGCCGCGCTGGTTCGAGGGGATGATGGCGCTGCGCAACCGCACGATGCGCGCGCTGGGCATGAAGGACCTGGGCCGCATCGCCGACGCGGGCGCGTCAGGCGCGCCGCGGCCGGGCGACCGGCTGGGCATCTTCACCCTGCGCCGGCTGGACGCGGACGAGATCGTGCTGGGCGACGACGATCGCCACCTGAGCGTCTCGCTGTCGCTGCAACTGGGCGGCACGCCGGAGGCGCCGACGCTGTGCTGTGCGACGGTGGTCGAACGGCCCAACGCCTTCGGCCGGCTCTATATGCTGCCGGTCGATCCGGTCCACCGCCTGATCGTGCCCCACCTGCTGCAGCGCTACGCGCGGCGGTTGCGCGGGCAGGCCGCACATCCACCCGGAGCCGGCGACGGCTCCCCGACACGGAGCACGCCATGACCTCGCTGGCCGGCAAGACCCTCTTCATCACCGGTGCCTCGCGCGGCATCGGCCTGGCCATCGCGCTGCGCGCCGCGCGCGATGGCGCCAACGTGGCCATCGCCGCCAAGTCGTCGGTGCCCAACCCGCGCCTGCCCGGCACCATCCACACCGCCGCGCAGGCGGTGAACGAGGCGGGCGGGCAGGGCCTGGCGCTGAAGTGCGACATCCGCGAGGAGGACGACGTGCGCGCCGCCGTCGCCGCCACCGTGGACGCCTTCGGCGGCATCGACATCCTGGTCAACAACGCCAGCGCCATCTGGCTGCGCGGCGCGCTGGACACGCCGATGAAGCGTTTCGACCTGATGCAGCAGGTCAACGCGCGCGGCAGCTTCCTGTGCGCGCAGGCGTGCCTGCC
>CALJUL010000092.1 GCA_937975725.1 uncultured Pseudoxanthomonas sp.
ACGATGCGCGCCGTTTTCGTATGGCACAGGGATGTGCCTTACGAAAATTCCCGGTCCCCTCGCGGACCCGGCGCTTACGCGCCGGGCGTGCCGCCTTGGGGTGTGTTTCTTTGGTTACTTTCTTTGCACAAGCAAAGAAAGTGACGCCCCCGCGGCGAGCGGCGCCATCTGTCCGCGACAGAAAAACCACCCCGGCAGGGCCAAAGACCCACAACCTCATCGCGCTTCTGGTGCATATCCGGGAACGCAGAGCCAACGGCTTCGTTGCCCCTCACCCCAACCCCTCTCCCGGAGGGAGAGGGGCTTCAAAGCTCCAAAGCGCCAGCGCCGGCTTTCCCGCAGCCGGCAACCCCAACCATGACCACGGCCCAGCCCGGACGGCCCGATCCCGGCTCGATCCCGCCCCTCCCCCGCCCCCGCGCCGGACTTACGGCACCCGTTCCGGCACAGCTCTTGCTTGAGAGGGGACGAGGAACCGCACCGCGCGGTCCCGCCCCTTCCACCAGCGAGGAACCACGCCATGAACCAGGCCCTCTGGGTCGCCAAGACCGGACTGGACGCGCAGCAGACGCGCATGTCCGTGGTCTCCAACAACCTGGCCAACACCAACACCACCGGCTTCAAGCGCGACCGCGCCAGCTTCGAGGACCTGCTGTACCAGCAGGTGCGCCAGCCCGGCGGCTCCACCTCCTCGCAGACGCAACTGCCTTCCGGCCTGCAACTGGGCACCGGCGTGCGCGTGGTGGCCACTTCCAAGGACTTCCAGCAGGGCAACCCGCAGCAGACCGGACGCTCGCTGGACGTGATGGTCAACGGCCGCGGCTTCTTCGAGGTGCTGCTGCCCGACGGCTCGCCGGCCTACACGCGCGACGGCTCGTTCCAGATCAACGCCCAGGGCGAACTGGTCACCAACAGCGGCTATCCCGTGCAGCCCGGCATCCAGGTGCCCGAGGGCGCGCAGTCGCTGACCATCGGCAACGACGGCACCGTCAGCGTGACCATGGCCGGCCAGGCGCAGGCGCTGGAGATCGGCTCGCTCACCCTCACCGACTTCGTGAATCCGTCCGGCCTGCAGGCCAAGGGCGAGAACCTGTACCTGGAAACCACCGCCTCCGGCCCGGCGCAGAACGGCACGCCCGGCCTCAACGGCTTGGGCAGCGTGGTGCAGGGCTCGCTGGAAGGCTCCAACGTCAACGTGGTGGAAGAACTGGTCAGCATGATCGAGACCCAGCGCGCCTACGAGATGAACGCCAAGGCCATCTCCACCACCGACTCGATGCTCGGTTACCTCAACAACAACGTCTGACGCCCCCCGAGACACGCCCGCGAGGCCCGCCATGAAGCGCACCACGTCCGCCCTTTCCCTCGCCTGCGCGCTGACGCTGCTGCCCGGCTGCGCGCGCTACTACGGCGACGTGCGCCCGTATGCGCCGATCCAGCCGATCCAGCCGGTCGTCGCCGCGCAGGCGCCGGCCACCGCGGGCGCCATCTACCGCGCCGGCCCGGGCCTGAACCTGTACGCCGACCGCCGCGCGCGCGACGTGGGCGACCTGCTGACCATCAACCTGGTGGAGAACACCACCGCGCAGACCTCGGCCACCACCTCGGTGGACAAGAGCAGCGAGATCGCGATGGCGGCGCCCAACATCGCCGGCGCACCGCTGACGGTGAACGGCCGCGACATCCTCAGCGCCTCGGTCAACGGCGAGCGCGGTTTCAACGGCAAGGGTGCCAGCGCGCAGAGCAACAAGCTGCAGGGCAGCGTGACGGTCACCGTGATCCAGCGCCTGCCCAACGGCAACCTGGTGGTGCAGGGACAGAAGAACATGCGCCTGAACCAGGGCGACGAGCTGGTGCAGATCCAGGGCATCGTGCGCCCGGCCGACATCAACCCGGACAACACCATCTCCTCGGGCAAGGTCGCCGACGCGCGCATCGCCTACGGCGGCCGCGGCGCCATCGCCCAGTCCAATTCGATGGGCTGGCTGGGGCGGTTCTTCAATTCGCCGATCTTTCCGAACTGAGGATGCGTGCGATGGACGGATTCAAGGCGAAAGCGGGAACGGGGAACGGGGAACCGGTGACGAAGCCGCGCCGGTTCGACGGCCGCGTCCTGTTCGGCCTGCTGGTATGGCTGGCCATGGTGCTGCTGTGCCTGGCGCCGTCGGCGCGTGCCGAACGCATCAAGGACCTGGCCCAGGTCGGCGGCGTGCGCAGCAATCCGCTGGTGGGCTACGGCCTGGTCGTGGGTCTGGACGGCACCGGCGACCGCACCAGCCAGGCGCCCTTCACCGTGCAGAGCCTGAAGAACATGCTGGGCGAGCTGGGCGTCAACGTTCCGGCCAACGTCAACCCGCAGTTGAAGAACGTGGCCGCCGTGGCCATCCACGCCGACCTGCCCGCCTTCGCCAAGCCCGGCCAGCCCATCGACATCACCGTGTCCTCGATCGGCAACGCCACTTCGCTGCGCGGCGGCAGCCTGCTGATGACGCCGCTGCGCGGCGCCGACGGCGAGGTCTACGCCATCGCCCAGGGCAACCTGGTGGTGGGCGGCTTCGGCGTGCAGGGCCGCGACGGCTCCAAGGTGTCGGTCAACGTGCCCAGCGTGGGCCGCATCCCCAACGGCGCCACGATCGAGCGCGCGGTGCCCGGCGTACTGGACGGCGGCGACGGCACGGTCACGCTGAACCTGCACCGCGCCGACTTCACCACCGTCTCGCGCATGGTCGCGGCGCTGGAGGAAGCGTTTGGCAGCGGCAACGCCTATGCGCTGGACGCGGTGACGGTGGCGGTGCGCGCGCCGTCCGAGCCCGGCCGCCGGGTCAACTTCCTGGCCCAGGTGGAGAACCTGGAGCTCACCCCGGGCAGCGCGCCGGCCAAGGTCATCGTCAATGCGCGCACCGGCACGGTGGTGATCGGCGCGCAGGTGCAGGTGATGCCGGCGGCGGTGACGCACGGTTCGCTGACCGTGACCATCACCGAGTCGGCCAACGTCAGCCAGCCCGGCGCCCTCTCGCGCGGCGGCACCACCGTGGTGACGCCGCAGTCCAACGTCTCGGTCAGCCAGGAAGGCAACCGTATGTTCAAGTTCGAGGGCGGCACCTCGCTGGACGAGATCGTCCGCGCCGTCAACGAGGTCGGCGCCGCGCCCGGCGACCTGATCGCCATCCTGGAAGCGCTGAAGCAAGCCGGCGCGCTGCGCGCGGAGCTGGAGGTGATCTGACATGGCCGCTTCGCCGATCGGAACGCTCAACCCCGCCCTGCCGCTGGCCGACGCCGTCGGCAAGCCCGACAACGCGCGCATCCACGACGTGGCGCGCAAGCTGGAGGGGCAGTTCGCGCAGATGATGATCAAGTGCATGCGCGAGGCCGGCTTCGGCGATTCGCTGTTCCCCGGCGAGAACCAGATCTTCCGCGACATGTACGACCAGCAGCTCGCCACGGCGATGAGCCAGGGCCGCGGGCTGGGCCTGGCGCCGATGATCGCGCGCCAGTTGGGCGCCACCGACGCGCCCGCGCCGGTCGCCGCCAGCACCGCGCTGTCGGCCTACCGCCGCATGATGCCGTCGGCGGAAGCTGGCGCAATGCTCGACGCCATCGCCGGCCGCGGCATTGGCGGCGCCGGCGAAGGCGCGGCGCTGCCCGGCACGGTCACCCTGGACACCATCACCGTGCGCCCGGGCGAGGCCTGTGCCGAAGTCGAGCAGGTGGCTTCGGCCGATCCGTCCCGATATGAGCGCAACACGCCCGAGCGCTTCGTCGCCGAGATCTGGGACCACGCCAAGCAGGCCGCCAAGGAGCTGGGCGTGGACCCGCGCGCGCTGGTCGCGCAGGCCGCGCTGGAGACCGGCTGGGGCAAGCGCCAGATCAAGACCGGCGACGGCGGCAGCGCGCACAACCTGTTCGGCATCAAGGCCGCCGGCTGGAAGGGCGAGCGCGCCCGCACCGCCACCCACGAATACAGCAACGGCGTCCGGCGCACGGAAACAGCCGACTTCCGCGCCTACGCCTCGCCCGCCGAGAGCTTCGCCGACTACGTGCGCCTGCTGAAGGAAAGCCCGCGCTACCGGCAGGCGCTGGCGGCCGGCAAGGACATCGCCGGCTTCGCCCGCGGCCTGCAGAAGGCCGGCTACGCCACCGACCCGGGCTATGCCCAGAAGATCGCCTCGATCGCCCACGGCCCCACCCTGGGCAAGGTGCTGGGCGCCATCGGCGCCGGCGTGGGCGGTGCCGTGGCCTCCGCGCTGCAACAGGTCCGCACCCGCTGACCAGGAGCCCTGAATGTCCAACGTCCTCGCCAACGGCACCTCCGCGCTCCTCGCCTTCCAGCGCGCCATGTCCACCGTCAGCCACAACGTGGCCAACGTGGGCACCGAGGGCTATTCGCGCCAGCGCGTGGAGCTGGAAGCGCGCGCCGGCAGCAACTACGGCTACGGCTACCAGGGCGGCGGCGTGCAGATCGTCGACGTGCGCCGCATGGCCGATTCGCTGGCCACTTCGCGCCTGCTGGACGCCGGCAGCGAACTGAGCCGGCTGCAGCAGTTGTCCACCCTCTCCGACCGCGTGGACAGCCTGTTCTCCGACAAGGCCACCGGCATCTCGGCGCCGTGGTCGGGCTTCTTCGATGCGGTCAGTTCACTGTCCTCCAACGCCGCCTCCACCGCCGACCGCCAGAACGTGCTGGCGCAGGCCAAGGCGCTGGCCTCGCGCTTCAACCAGGTCGACGCGCAACTGGACCGGCTGGGCGATGAGGTCAACAGCGGCCTCAAGGCCAGCGTGGCCGAGGTCAACCGCCTGACCAAGGAGATCGCCCAGCTCAACGCCGCCATCGGCAGCAACGTCAGCCGCGCCTCGGGCGACCTGCTCGACCGCCGCGACCGCCTGATCGGCGAACTGGTCGGCTACACCGGCGGCACCGCCGTGCAGCAGGACGGCGGCCACATCAACGTGTTCACCGCGGGCGGCCAGCCGCTGGTGGTCGGCGCGGCGGCCAGCCAACTGGCCACTGTGTCCGATCCCTTCCAGCCCGAACGCCTGCAGGTGGCGTTGCAGACCAGCAGCAACAGCGTGACCCTGAGCGACGCCACTCTGGGCGGCAAGATGGGCGGCCTGCTGGAATTCCGCAGCACCGTGCTGGACCCGGCGCTGGCCGAACTGGGCCGGGTGGCAGTGTCGCTGGCGCAGACCTTCAACGAAGGCCATGCCGCCGGCATGGACCAGTACGGCCAGATGGGCGCGGCGTTCTTCAGCATCGACGGGCCGCGGGTGACCGCGCACCCGTCCAACGGCGACGCGGTGCTGGAACCCGCGGTCGGCAGCCTGGCCGCGCTGAAGGGACAGAGCGTGCTACTGCGCTTCGACGGCAGCCAATGGCTGGCCAGCGATCCGATCACCGGCGCCGCGCTGACCGTCTCCGGCGACGGCACCACGGGCAACCCGCTGGTGGTCAACGGCGTGGAACTGCTGCTGGCCTCCGGCACGCCACAGGCCAACGACCGCTTCCTGCTGCAACCCACGGCCGGTGCCGCCGGCACGCTGAAGGTCGCCATCACCGATCCCAGCCGCATCGCCGCCGCGTCGCCGCTGGTGGCCGCCGCCGACGTGGCCAACACCGGCAGCGGCATCGTCGCCGGCCTGAGCGTGCTGGACCCGGCCGACCCGGGCCTGCACACCGCCACCGACATCGTCTTCATCGACGCCGGCCAGTACACCGTGGGCGGCGCAGGGCCGTTCGCCTACACGCCCGGCCAGACCATCAGCCACAACGGCTGGAGCCTGACCCTGGACGGCGCGCCGCAGGCCGGCGACCTGTTCCAGGTGCGCGCCGGCGCGGCCGGTTCCAGCGACAACGGCAACGCCACCCGGCTGGCCAACCTGGACGACGCCCGCGTGCTGGACGGCGGCACCATGACCCTCAACGGCGCCATCGGCGGGCTGACCACCACGGTCGGTTCGGCGGCGCGCCAGGCCGAGTATTCGGCGCAGGCACAGCAGGTGATCCACGACCAGGCGCTGGCCGCGCGCGACAGCATCGCCGGCGTCAACCTGGACGAGGAAGCCGCCGACCTGATCCGCCTGCAGCAGGCCTACCAGGCCGCCTCGCAGATCATCTCCACGGCCGACAACATGTTCCAGTCACTCCTCCGCGCGGTGGCACGATGAGCACCTTCCGCATCTCCAGCGGCATGATGTACCAGCAGTCGGTCTCGACCATGCTGGCCAAGCAGGCGCAGATCGCGCGCACCCAGCAGCAACTGGCGACCGGCCAGCGGCTGGTCAGCGCCAAGGACGATCCGGTGGCCGCCGGCACCGCCGTGCAACTGGACCGCACGCTGGCCGAACTGGCGCAGTTCAAGCTCAACTCGTCCACGGTCGAGAACCGCCTGGGCCTGCAGGAGAACGCGCTGGCCTCGGTCGGCCAGGCCATGGCGCGGATCAACGAACTCACCGTGCAGGCCAACAACGGCGCGCTGGGCGACGACAGCCGCCACGCCATCGCCACCGAACTGCGCGCCATCCACGACGGCCTGCTGGACCTGGCCAACACCAGCGACGGCACCGGCCGCTACCTGTTCGGCGGCACCGCCGACGGCAGCCCGCCCTTCTCGGTCGGCGGCGGCGGCGTGGTCTACGCCGGCAATCAGGTGCAGCGCCGGGTGGAAGTGGCGCCGGACATGTTCGTCTCCGACACGCTGCCGGGCAGCGAGGTGTTCCTGCGCCTGCGCACCGGCGACGGCCGCATGGACGCGCACGCCGGCGGCGGCAACCAGGGCACCGGCCTGCTGATGGACTTCGGCGTCACCGACACCACCGCCTGGAACGGCGCCGGCTACCGCATCGAGTTCACCGCCGCCGACGCCTACACCGTGTACGACGCCGGCAACAACCCCGTGGCCGGCGGCACCTACACGGCCGGCGACAGCATCGCCTTCGCCGGCGTGCAGGTGAAGATCGCCGGCGCGCCGGCCCTGGGCGACACCTTCGAGATCGGCCCATCGTCCACGCGCGACATCTTCTCCACCCTGGACGGCCTGATCACCGCGCTGGAAAGCGACCCGGTGAGCGACGCCGGCAAGGCCGCCATGCGCAACACCTTGCAGAGCGCCATGCGCGACATCGCCACCGCGCAGAACCGCATGATCGACGCCCGCGCCAGCGGCGGCGCGCAACTGTCGGCCATCGAGGACGCCGCCAACCTGCTGGAAGCCAACACGGTCACCCTGAGCGGCACCGTGTCCGGCCTGCGCGACCTGGACTGGGCCGAGGCCATCGGCCGCTACCAGATGGAGAACACCGCCCTGCAGGCCGCGCAGACGGTGTTCATGCAGATGCAATCGCTTTCGCTGTTCAAGCTCATGGGCTGACGCGGCCCGAACGCCTCCAACGCGTCACTTCGCCCCCGCCATCGAGTCCGTCGAGGCGGGGTCTTTTTTTGGAAGGATGCATGCCAACCCTTGGATTGCTGTGCTTCTCATCTCTCAGAGCACCCCGTCAAAGTTCGCCCTTTTGCCTCATCAATAAATACTTTAACCAGGTAAAAGGACTATTCAAGAACAAACGAAATCCAAGACCAGAAAAGAAGCTGCCAAAAATCGCCGAAGCAGAAAACGAATACAAATATAGACCCACGATAAGATGAACAATCCTAGCCTTTCGCAAGGAATCCATCGAATGCCCGAACACATATAGAAACACTATAGCGCCAAAAATCATCCAGAAAAGCACAACCACCAGCGCCCTCGGGGGGACAAGATCAAATCCTGTGAATCTAATTCCGCAATAAAAACTCAAAGCCAACAGTGACATTAATGAAAATAAACAAATATAATAAAACTTAAATAAAATAAAATTCTCTTC
>CALJUL010000093.1 GCA_937975725.1 uncultured Pseudoxanthomonas sp.
GTTGAGATTGTCGACGCATTCGAACCAGATATGCCCGCCGCGCCCGCCGTTGCCCGCGGTGGCGTCGCCGATGCTGGCGCTGCCGTTGGACGAATCGCCGGCCGACGCGCTGCCGTTGTTGGCATTGCCGCCGCTGCCGCCGTTGCCGCCATTGCCGCCGTCCCCGCCGTTGCCGCCCTGGCCGTCGCCCCCCGCCGCCAGGCCGCCGTAACCGTCGCCGCCGTAGCCGGCACCGCCCTTGCCGCCGTCGCCGCCGTTGGCGTCGCCCCAGTTGTTGGCGATGTTGCCGATGTCGTGCACGGTCACGCCGGTGATGCTGCCGAGCAGCTTGGTTTCGGCGACGGCCTTGCTGTTGTTGAAGGCATTGGAGAAGGACGACGTGGCCGTGCCGCCGTTGTTGGCGGCGGTGGAACCAAAGCCCTCGGCCGAGGCGCGCCCGCGGTTGCCGCGATTGTCGCCGTCGTGCGTGCTGTTGTCGCTGTTGTCCGAGTTGTCGCTGTTGTTGGAGTTGTCCGTGTTGACGCTGTTGTCGCTCTTGTCCAATGCGAACAGCAGATCGCTGCCAGGTCCGTTTTCCGTGTTGGTCGATTGTGCGAATGCCTGTCCCGTCATGCCGAGCGCGAGCAATACCGCCGATGCGATGAGTGTCTTGCGAATGCACATGTCTGCGTCTCCTTGTGGCCGCTCCGGAGCCCAGGGGAAGCCCCTAAAGAGCGACGCGCATCACGCTTGCACAGCATTCGTTAGCCGCTTCCCGGCCAAACGTTAAGAAATCGTTGGGCGCCGACCGTTCGTCCGCAGTGCTGCGGGATAGCGAGGGCGAGGTTCGCTCCGCAGGTTGTCCCCACCCGTCCTGCGCATGGATGCAGGCGGGTCGTCACCCGCCGGACCGACTTGCGTCCGGTGATATTCAAAGTGCAGTGATCAACGAGGCGGATGGCCTGCGCTGCCGTCCATCCCGGGCCAGGCAGGCGTGCACATCTTCACTGCCCGGCAATCCGGCCAAGCACGACGAAAAGCGCCGGCATTGCCAGCGCTGACGCGGCGCCATCGGTTACGGCGATTGCAGCGTCTCGCCGACGATCCCGTATTCCGTGGGCAGGCAGGCGTGGAACAGCGCCAGCCGTTCGGCGGCGAGGCGTTCGAGCAAGCGCCGCGCATCGTCCTCGTCGGCGATGAACTCCACCAGCACCGGCACTTCGCCGGCCAGTTCGAAGAAATGCTGCTCGTGCAATTTTTCGTTTCGCCCATAGCCGGCCATCGCCTTGAACGCCGAGCCGCCCGGGATGCCCAGTTTCTGCGCCTGGTCGAGCAGCCACTGGTACACCGGCACGCCGTGGTGGTGCCGGTTCTCGCAGGTGTAGAACCGCAGATGGACGCCTTTCATGCCGCACCTCCCAGCATCTTGAAGAGCCCGCGGATGCCGGCCAACCCGGCCAGCGTCGCCAGCAGCGAGAGGACGACGTGCGCAAGAGTGTGCAGGCAAGCCCAGCGGAATTCGCCCCGCAGCAGCAGGGTCGCCGATTCCGCCGAATAGGTGGAGAACGTGGTCAGCCCGCCCAGGAAACCGGTGGTGAACGCCAGCCGCAGGGCCGGCGGGAGCGCTTCGTACTGGACGAAGGCGCCCAGCGCCAGCCCCATCAGCAAGCCGCCCAGAACATTGGCGGCGAGCGTGCCGGGCGGCAGCGTCGGCAACAGGGCGTTCAACCAGTGCCCCAGCGCCCATCGCAGCAGCGCACCGAAGCCGGCGCCTACGAAGATGGCAATGCCTGAAATGAAGTTCACGGAAAGCGCGCCTCGTGTCTGGGACCGCGCGCATCGGCTTGTCGGAATCCGGCAACGCCTGCATGCACCCGGTCGTTTCGGGTGGTTGCAGGCATCATCAGCCGGATCGGCGGTTCGCCCTGGAACAGGGCAGGAGGCATGCCATCTCCCGTGGCGGCGACTCTAGCACACGCCTGCGGCCCGGCGCGCAAGCGGTGGCGGTTGCTGGCGGTCCGCGGTTGGGACCGTGCACTTGCGGTGCGGTCGGTGGTGTCCAATGCAAGACACTGTCTTCTCGCGTGGCTCGGGTTTGCCGTTGCGCCTGCGCCGGTGCTGCCGTGTTTCGCACTGCCGGCCCAGCGTTTCTTCAGCTCGATGGGGCGTTAGGCGGACCAACGCAGCATCCGTTCGCAGCCGCAGCGAAAAGACCGGCTGGTCCAACAATGCCGTCTGTTCTACGGATGCTCGCATGAGGCAAGAGCCAAGCCCTAAGCCCCATTGTGGGAAGCCTAGTCTTCCTCGCCGGCCGCCGGCCCGGCTTGCCGCCGCGCCTGCCGCCGGGCTTCGCGCAGGCGGTCCAGCTTTTCCTTCAGCTTGATCTCCAGCCCGCGCTCGACCGGCTGGTAGTACACGCGTTCGCCCATCGCGTCGGGGAACGCGGTCTGGTCCAGGGCGATGCCGCCTTCGGCGTCATGGTCGTACTGGTAGCCGGTGCCGTAGCCGAGCTGCTTCATCAGCTTGGTCGGCGCATTGCGCAGGTGCAGCGGCACGTCCTGGGTGCCGTATTCGCGCACGTCGGCCTTGGCCGTGTTGAAGGCCATGTAGCCGGCATTCGACTTGGCGGTACTGGCCAGGTAGATGACCAGTTGCGCCAGCGCCAAGTCGCCCTCCGGGCTGCCGAGGCGGTCGTAGGTGTCCCAGGCGTCGATGGCCATCTGCAGGGCGCGCGGATCGGCCAGGCCGATGTCCTCCACCGCCATGCGGGTCATCCGCCGCGCCAGGTAGGCCGGGTCGCAGCCGCCGTCCAGCATGCGCGCCAGCCAGTACACCGCGCCATCGGGATTGGAACTGCGCACGGACTTGTGCAGCGCCGAGATCTGGTCGTAGAACTGCTCGCCGCCTTTGTCGAAGCGGCGCGTGCGGTCGGCCAGCACCTGCGCCAGCGTCTGCGGGGTGATGCGACCGCCCTCGTCGGCGGCCAGTTCGGCGGCGATCTCCAGCAGGGTCAGCGCGCGCCGCACGTCGCCGTCGGCGGCGGTGGCGATCTCGCGCAGGGCCGCTTCGTCCACCTGCAGGCCCAGTGCGCCGAGCCCGCGCTCCGCGTCCATCAGCGCGGTGCGCAGCGCCTGCGCGATATCGTCCACCGACACCGCCTCCATCACGTGCACGCGGCAGCGCGAGAGCAACGCGGAGTTCAGTTCGAACGAGGGATTCTCGGTGGTGGCGCCGACGAAGATGATCGTGCCGCGCTCGATGTGCGGCAGGAAGGCGTCCTGCTGGGACTTGTTGAAGCGATGCACCTCGTCCACGAACAGCACCGTGCGGCGCCCGCCGGCGAAGCGCTGCGCGGCCTCGGCCAGCACCTGCCGCACCTCCGGCAGGCCGGACAGCACCGCGGAGATGGCGCGGAACTCGGCGTCGGCGTACTGCGCCAGCAGCAGCGCCAGCGTGGTCTTGCCGCAACCGGGCGGCCCCCAGAGGATCATGGAGTGCACGCGGCCGGACTCGACCGCACGCCGCAGCGCGCTGCCGGGCGCCAGCAGGCGGCGCTGGCCGACCATTTCGTCCAGGCTGCGCGGCCGCATGCGCTCGGCCAGCGGCCGCAGCGTCGTGTTGTCAACGCTCAGCAGATCGTGCTGCGGTTCCAGGGGCGTGCGGGTTCGGGCCACGCGCCATTGTAGCGCCGTCAGAATCGCACCATCCCCGCTCGCTCTTCACCGCGGCCATGAGCTACCACGGAATGCCCTGTCCAGCGCCGGCCTGGCTTACGCCTGGCGCGTCGGCCCGGGCCACCACGCCGCCCTCGTCTCGCTGGTCACCCACGAACCGCAGCCGCTGGCGCACTACCGTCGGCGACTGTCGGACCTGGAGGCGCTTGGACCACGTCAACATCGAAGTGCAAACCTGCACGCACTGAAGGCGGACGCGCCGCCCGGCCGATGTCCGGTCAGGGACCGCCGACCACGTCCACGCCCTTGCCGGGCGCGTAGCGGAAGGTGCCGGCGGCGAACGCCGGGTTGCGCTTCAGGCCGCTGAAGGCGATCTCGGTGCGCTGGCCGACGGCATCCTTCACTTCCATCTTCACCAGCGTGCCTTGCGCGAACGCCAGCCGCGCGCTCTGGAAGCTGGCGTCGCCCTCGCGACGCGGCGTCAGCACCAGCCATTGCAGGCCGCCCTCGCCCGCCGCCTCGCTGACGTTGAACTGCTGGTCCAGCCTGCCCGGGTCGATCAGCGCGGCCAGTGGGCTGTTCTCTTCCTCAATGCCTTGCTCGCGCACGGTGGCCTGTTGCAGGTCGGGGTCGTACACCCACACCTGCTTGCCGTCGGCCACGATCAACTGCTCGTAGGGCTTGTTGTATTCCCAGCGGAACAGGCGCGGCGCGGACAAGGCGACCCGGCCGCTGGAGCTTTCCTTCAACTTGCCGCCGCCGTCGAACACCTTCTGCGCGAACTGGCCGTCCAGGCCCTTCAGGCCGGCGGTGAAGGTCTTCAACTCGTCGCGCGCGCCGGCGAAGGCGCTGGTGGCGAACAGGGCGGTGGCGAGGACGGCGAGGCGCGCGGTGCGAAGCATGGCGGATTCCGGTGGAAACAGTGGAAAGAAGTGTGGCCGGGGAAAACTGAACGGGAGGAATGGCGATGTGCGGAGCGTTCAGCCCTGCGTTCCCCTGCCCTGTCCGCCCTGTAGGAGCGACGTAAGTCGCGACCGCAACGGCCAAAAGCCTTGGACGCGGATCAAAGCGGATAACCACGGATAGAGCTTTCAGGCTTTCGCTTCATCCGTGTTGATCCGCTTTGATCCGTCCTGATCCGTGTCGAATGCTCTTCTGGATCGTGATCGTGGTCGCGGCTTGCGTCGCTCCTACAGGGGGTGCGGGAGGGCTTACCGTGGCTGTGGCGGGGCGAGGACCTGGCGGTCGCCGTTGTGTTCGGGGGGACTGACCACGCCGGCGGCTTCCATGGCTTCGATCAGGCGGGCGGCGCGGTTGTAGCCGATCTTCAGGCGCCGCTGCACGCCGGAGATGGAGGCGCGGCGGCTCTCGGTGACGATCTTGACGGCTTCGTCGTACAGCGGGTCGGACTCGTCCCCTGCGCCGCCGCCGGATTCCGGCAGGCCGGTCGGGCCGACGACGATGCCGTCGCCCATGGTCTGCACTTCTTCCAGCACGCCCTCAATGTAGTCCGCGCTGCCGCTGGCCTTCAGGTGCTCGACCACGCGGTGCACTTCCTCGTCGCTGACGAAGGCGCCGTGGATGCGCTCGGGCATGGCGGTGCCCGGCGGCAGGTACAGCATGTCGCCGTGGCCGAGCAGCGTCTCCGCGCCGGACTGGTCGAGGATGGTGCGCGAGTCGATCTTGGAACTGACCTGGAACGCGATGCGGGTCGGGATGTTGGCCTTGATCAGGCCGGTGATGACGTCCACCGACGGCCGCTGCGTGGCCAGGATCAGGTGGATGCCGGCCGCGCGCGCCTTCTGCGCCAGGCGTGCGATAAGTTCCTCCACCTTCTTGCCGACGATCATCATCATGTCGGCGAATTCGTCGATGAAGATGACGATGAACGGCATCGGCTCCAGCGGCCGCGGCGCCTCGCCCATTTCCGGATTGGGCTTGAACAGCGGGTCCATCAGCGGCTGGCCGGCGTCGATGGCGTCCTTGACCTTCTTGTTGAAGCCGGCCAGGTTGCGCACGCCCACCGCGCTCATCAACTTGTAGCGGCGCTCCATCTCGGCCACGCACCAGCGCAGGCCGTTGGCGGCCTCCTTCATGTCGGTGACCACCGGCGCCAGCAGGTGCGGGATACCCTGGTAGACGCTGAGTTCCAGCATCTTCGGGTCGATCATCAGCATGCGCAGGTCTTTCGGGCTGGCCTTGTACAGCAGGCTCAGCACCATGGCGTTGACCGCCACCGACTTGCCCGAGCCGGTGGTGCCGGCCACCAGCAGGTGGGGCATGCGCGCCAGGTCGGCCACGGTGGGCCGGCCGGCGATGTCCTTGCCCAGCGCCAGCGTCAGCACGCTGCCGGACTTGTCGTATTCCTTGGAGCGCAGCAGTTCCGAGAGGAAGATCATCTCGCGGCTGGTGTTGGGGATCTCCAGGCCGATCACCGACTTGCCCGGGATCACGTCCACCACGCGCACCGAC
The DNA here is from genome assembly GCA_937975725.1 of uncultured Pseudoxanthomonas sp. Classification (GTDB taxonomy): domain Bacteria; phylum Pseudomonadota; class Gammaproteobacteria; order Xanthomonadales; family Xanthomonadaceae; genus Pseudoxanthomonas_A. The sequence goes on from CALJUL010000093.1 coordinate 6,126, forward strand.
TTCACCGACAGGCCGCGGGCGATGTCCTTGTCCAGCGAACTGATCTGGCTGACCTTCACGCCCGGCGCGGGCTCCATCTCGAAGCGGGTGATGACCGGGCCCGGGTAGGCGCCGACCACCTGCGCGTCGATGCGGAAGTCCTTGAGCTTGAATTCGATCTGCCGCGACAGGGTCTCCAGGGTTTCCTCGGAATAGCCCTTGGTCTGCGGCTTGGGGTCGTCCAGCAGCGACAGCGGCGGCAGGCCGGACTCGTCGCCGCCGGTGCCGTGGAACAGCGGGATCTGCTGCTCGCGCTTGGCGCGCTCGCTCTTCTCGATCACCGGCGCCGGCGGCGGCTCGATCTTCACCGGCTCGCGCCGGGCGCGGGCGACGGCGTCGGTCTTGCGGACGATCTCGCGCTCCTCGCGCAGGGCGCGGGTCTGCTGCCATTCGCTGGCCTGCTGGCTGCCGCGGCGGAACAGGTCCGGCACCATCAGCACGTACCCGCCGATGCGTTCCATCGCCGCGAACCACGACAAGCCCGTGGCCAGCGTCACCGAGGCCAGGAACAGCACCAACAGGAACAGGTTGCCGCCCAGCCCGCCGAACAGCTTGAGCAGCGACTTGCCAACCAGCGTGCCGAGGATGCCGCCGGGACCAGCCGAGAAGTGTTCCGCCGGCACGCCGCGCATGTACAGCAGGCCGGTGGCCGAGATCAGGAAGGCCACCATGCCGATCAGGCGCAGCGCCGGCCCCAGGTCGGCGTGGCCGTCGCCGTCGGTGTCCATGCCGAACAGCGCGATCCAGGCGATCGCGCCCAGGATCAGTGGCAGCAGGAAGGCGACGTAGCCGAACAGGTACAACAGCATGTCCGCCAGATAGGCGCCCGCCAGCCCGCCCATGTTGTGCACCGGCGCGGTGAGGCTGCCGGACTGCGACCAACTGGGGTCCTGCGGCGAGAAGGTGAAGAGGCTGGCCAGCAGGTAGAGCAGCAGCGGCGCGATGGCGATCAGCGCCAGGTCGCGCCACAGGCGCTGGCGGCGCGGGTTGGCGGCCGCCTGCTGCTTGCGGGCGGCCGCACCGGCGCCCTTGGGTTTGCCGCTTTCCGGAAGCTGTTTCGCCACCTTTCGACCAGACCTTAGGAAAATCGCTTTAGTGGTTGATAGTAAACGAATCATGGGGCGGCCGCAGCCACCCAAGTCGGGCCGGAACGGCCGCTGCGGTGGACCGACAGCAAAAACGCCGCGCGGTGCCGCGCAGCGTCTTCGGTTCGCCGACGAGAACAGGCCGGTGCACTACCGTTTTCCATCCGCGTGCCTTGATTCGCCCCGCCCCCACCGCCACTCTATGCGCCTGCGGTCGGTGCGCCAACGCATCGTTGACTGCCTGTTATCCACCTTTTCGTGAGTATACATGAGCACTTCGAAGCACTGCCGCCTGCTGATCCTGGGCTCCGGGCCCGCCGGCTGGACCGCCGCCGTCTATGCCGCCCGCGCCAATCTCAAGCCCGTCGTGGTCACCGGCCTGCAACAGGGCGGCCAGTTGATGACCACCACCGAGGTGGACAACTGGCCGGGCGACGCGCACGGCCTGATGGGCCCGGACCTGATGGCGCGCATGCAGGCGCATGCCGAGCGCTTCGAGACCGAGGTGATCTTCGACCACATCCATACCGCCGACCTGTCCAAGCGCCCGTTCAAGCTGATCGGCGACAGCGGCGAATACACCGCCGACGCCCTGGTCATCGCCACCGGCGCCACCGCCAAGTACCTGGGGCTGGAATCGGAGGAGAAGTTCAAGGGCCGCGGCGTGTCGGCCTGCGCCACCTGCGACGGCTTCTTCTACCGCGACATGGACGTGGCGGTGATCGGCGGCGGCAACACCGCCGTGGAAGAGGCGCTGTACCTGTCCAACATCGCCCGCAAGGTCTACCTGGTGCACCGCCGCGACACGCTGCGCGCCGAGAAGATCATGCAGGACAAGCTGTTCGCCAAGATCAAGACCGGCAAGATCGAGCCGGTCTGGCACCACACCGTCGACGAAGTACTCGGCGACGACAGCGGCGTGACCGGGATGCGCCTGAAGTCGGTGCAGGACGACAGCACGCGCGAGATCGCGGTGCACGGCTTCTTCGTCGCCATCGGCCACACGCCCAACAC
>CALJUL010000094.1 GCA_937975725.1 uncultured Pseudoxanthomonas sp.
GGTGGTGGGCGGTTCCATCGTCATCCCGCACCTGCGGCGCGCGGTGGATTTCCTGGACCAGCTGGAAGGCGGGCAAGTGGAAGCGCCAGTGGAGCATGACCACGGCTGAGGGCGGTGGGTGAGGAGGAGAGTGGGTCAGGGAGTGAGACGGGTAGATGTGGTCCCGTGTCTTGCTGCGGCGTCATTCCTCTTGCCATCGGCCAACGCTCCCATCTTTCGCACTCCCCCATTCCTGTCTGTCACCTGTCATCCCGGTGGAAGCCGGGATCCATCCAGCTCCTGCTCTTCCCGTCGCCTGCCGCGCCACCGCCTACGACCAACGTCGCTGGGAGCCCAGGGCCGGTTCAGGCATAATCGGCGGACCATTCTTCCCCCTGGCGCCTGTTCCGGCCCTGGCCGGCGCGCCCCCCTGTTCGGAAACCCCACTCAATGACCCAGACGATTACGGTCATCCGCGGCGACGGTATCGGCCCGGAGATCATGGACGCCACTCTGCACGTGCTCGACGCGTTGAAGGCCGGCCTGGCCTACGAAGAAGCCGACGCCGGCATGGTCGCGCTGGAGAAGCACGGCGACCTGCTGCCGCAGGCCACCCTGGACTCCATCCGCAAGAACGGCGTGGCGCTCAAGAGCCCCCTGACCACGCCGGTGGGCGAGGGCTTCAGCTCGATCAACGTGGCCCTGCGCCGCCACTTCGACCTGTACGCCAACGTCCGCCCGGCCAAGTCGTTCCCCAACACCAAGTCACGCTTCCCGTCGGGCGTGGACCTGATCACGGTGCGCGAGAACACCGAGGGCGCCTACATCGGCGAGGGCCAGTCGATCTCCGAGGACGGCGAAACCGCGCTGCTGACCCAGAAGATCACCCGCAAGGGTTCCGAGCGCATCGTGCGCTACGCCTTCGACCTGGCCCGCAAGACCGGCCGCAAGAAGGTCACCGTGGTGCACAAGGCCAACATCCTGAAGACCACCTCGGGCCTGTTCTTGAAGGTGGCGCGCGAAGTGGCCGCGCAGTACCCCGAGATCCAGTGCAACGAGATGATCGTGGACAACACCTGCATGCAGTTGGTGATGCGTCCGGAGCAGTTCGACATCATCGTCACCACCAACCTGTTCGGCGACATCATCTCCGACCTGTGCGCCGGCCTGGTCGGCGGTCTGGGTCTGGCGCCGGGCGCCAACATCGGCGCCGATGCGGCGATCTTCGAGGCCGTGCACGGCTCGGCACCGGACATCGCAGGCAAGGGCATCGCCAACCCCTGCGCCCTGTTGCTGGGCGCGGCGCAGATGCTGGACCACCTGGGCCAGCCGGAGAAGGCCGAGCGCCTGCGTGCGGCCATCGTCGCCACGCTGGAAGCCAAGGATTCGCTGACCCCGGACCTGGGCGGCGAGGGCAATACCATGTCGTTCGCCAAGGCGATCGCCAGCCGGGTCTGAGCGGTCCTCCAAGCGGGCCACGGGAACGGGACGCGCAGCGTCCCGTTTTTGTTGGCGTGTGTCCCATCCATGGGGTTGGCCGGCCTGCGCCGGGCACGCACAATCCGCGGCCCCACGCCGAAGGCACCGCCATGTCCGTCCGTCCCAGCGCGCTCGCGCTGACTCCGCTGCTGCTGTTCCTCGCGCTGTTCTTCGGCGCCGGGCTGTACTACACCGCGCAGGGCGATGCGATGGGCTTCTACCGGTTGCACGCGCCGGTGGCGATCCTGCCGGCCATCGCGCTGGGCCTGTGGATCGCGCACCGGGCCGGGGTCAAGGCGATGGACACGCTGCTGCAGGGCATCGGCGACGGCAACATCGTGCTGATGTGCCTGATCTTCCTGCTGGCCGGCGCCTTCGCCATGGTCACCAAACAGATCGGCGCGGTGGACGCGGTAGTCGCGCTGGGCGTCGGCGCGCTGCCGCCGGCGCTGATCCTGCCGGGGCTGTTCCTGGTGGCCGGCTTCCTGTCGCTGGCCGTGGGCACGTCGATGGGCACCATCGCCGCGGTCACGCCGATCGCGCTGGGCGTGTCCGACGCGGCCGGCATCGACCGCGCGCTGGTGGTGGGCGCGGTGATCGGCGGCGCCACCTTCGGCGACAACCTGTCGGTGATCTCCGATACCGCCATCGCGGCCGCGCGCACGCAGGGCTGCACCGTGCGCGAGAAATTCCGCGAGAACGCCAGGATCGCCTTGCCCGCCGCGCTGCTGACCCTGGTCCTGCTGGCGGTGGTCGGCGACGCCTCGCCGGTGGAAGCGGCCGAACCGGCCTCGCCCTGGCTGGTGCTGCCCTACGTGCTGGTGCTGGCGCTGGCCGTCACCGGCCTGGACGTGCTGGTGGTGCTGGCCATCGGGCTGGTCGTCGCCGGCCTGTTCGGCGCCTGGTTCGCGCCGCAGGACTACGGGCTGCCGAACTTCACCGACGACATCTACGCCGGCTTCGAGAGCGTGGTGGAAATCACCCTGCTCGCGCTGTTCGTCGGCGGCCTGGGCGCCCTGATGAAGGCCAGCGGCGGCCTGCACTGGCTGGCGGGCCGGATTTCCCGCATCGCCCGCGGCAACACCGGCCGCCGCACCGGCGAGTGGTGCATCGCGGCGCTGGCCTCGCTGACCGACGTGTTCACCGCCAACAACACCGTGGCCATCCTGATCAGCGGCGGCGTGGCGCGCGACATCGCCGGCCGTCACGGCGTGCCGCCCGCGCGCGCGGCGAGCGTGCTGGACATCTTCGTCTGCATCGTCCAGAGCCTGCTGCCCTACGGCGCGCAGATCCTGCTGGCCGCGTCGCTGGCCGGACTGTCGCCGCTGGCGCTGGTGGGCAAGGTGCACTACTGCTGGCTGCTGGCCGGCGTGACCGTACTGTTCATGCTGTGGCCGGCGCGTAAGCGGATGGTGCCGGCGGCAACCGCCGACGGATCGGGCTGAACAACGGAAAAGGGCGCCGAGGCGCCCTTTTCCGTACCGGCCCGCGGAGGCGGGCTCAGTCGCGCGACTGCAGCTTCGACAGCAGGCGCAGGATTTCCAGGTACAGCCACACCAGCGTGACCATCAGGCCGAACGCCCCGTACCACTCCATGTACTTGGGCGCGCCCTGCTCGACGCCGGTCTCGATGAAGTCGAAGTCCAGCACCAGGTTGAGCGAGGCGATGACCACGACGAACAGGCTGAAGCCGATGCCGAACAGGTTGGACTCGTGGATCATCGGGATCTTGATGCCGAAGAAGCCCAGCGCGATGGTCGCCAGGTAGACCAGGGCGATGCCGCCGGTGGCCGCCACCACGCCCAGCTTGAAGTTCTCGGTGGCCTTGATCAGGCCGCTGCGGTAGGCGAACAGCAATGCGAACAGGATGCCGAAGGTCAGCATCACCGCCTGCATCACGATGCCGTCGAAGCGCGCGTTGTAGACCGCCGAGATCGCGCCCAGGAAGAAGCCCTCGACCAGCGCGTACAGCGGCGCGGTGACCGGCGCCCACGTCTTCTTGAAGATGGTGAGCATCGCGAGGATGAAGCCGCCGATGGCGCCGCCCCACAGGTACACGGCGAAGCCCGGGGCGGGCACGCCGCCCGGCCCCAGCGCCTGGTTCCACGAGAACGCGGCGGTCAGCACGGTCAGCAGCAACAGGATGCCGGTCTTGTTGACGGTGCCGTTCAAGGTCATCGCCCCGCCGTCGCGCGAGACCACCGTCCCGCTGCCCAGGTCGAGGAAGGTGGACTCCTTCAGTGCCGGATTGCCGCTGCGTAGCATGGTTTCCTCATGTGGTGTCGGACCGCTGTCCCAAGGCCCTGAGCATAGCGCATGCCCGCGGCGCGAAGGTTTCGTTTGACAGCGGGCCGCCGGCTTCCGACAATACGCGGCCTCGTTGGCGTCCAGACGCCACGCCGGGACCCTCGTCGGGGTATAGCGCAGTCTGGTAGCGCATCTGCTTTGGGAGCAGAGGGTCGGGGGTTCGAATCCCTCTACCCCGACCAGTCTGACGCGCCGCCCGGCGCATCCGGCAGGGCGGGGCGGGAACTCCGGAACGGGCGCCCGTAGCTCAACCGGATAGAGCACCGGCCTTCTAAGCCGGCGGTTACAGGTTCGAGTCCTGTCGGGCGCGCCACTCCGGTGCAAGCGGCGGGAAGCAAGGTTTCAGTGGTGGCTGTAGCTCAGTTGGTTAGAGTACTGGATTGTGATTCCAGATGTCGGGGGTTCGAGTCCCCTCAGCCACCCCACTGTTCCAGGACGCCCGTGCATCGCGGGGGTTCACACAAATAGAAGATGCGGTTACACTACGCACCCAGTTTTCGGGGCCGTTAGCTCAGTTGGTAGAGCAGTTGACTCTTAATCAATAGGTCCAAGGTTCGAATCCTTGACGGCCCACCAAATAAAACAGGCACTTAGGTATCCCCTAAGTGCCTTTTTTGTTGCTTCCGGAAAAATTCCCGGAAAAATTCGCGCCCGCGGCGATGTTCCACGGGCGCTGCGGGCTATTCGGTGCCGGTCGGCTTGGGCCTGATCGGCGGCGGCACCACCGGCAGGTCGTGGGCGTAGCGCAGGGTCATCCGGCGGTCCGCATGGCCGCCGGCGTCCTGTTTCCCGGCGATGTTGCCGGGTGTCGGGGATGCCGCGGTGCTTGAGCCCATGCAGACTGAACCGCTCCTCCTCATCGATCGGGCGCGACCGCGGCGTGGTTTGCCGTGCATGCGCAGGCCGGCGCATGGGCGCGGCGGCAGAAAAGCACGATTGCCGAACTGGAGCCGGGACATGCACCGCCCCCTGTCCTTCCTTCAGTCACCGGGCGTTGCTGCGCACGGCGCTGCTGTCGCGGCCATGCTGCACCGGTTCCGGGCGCAGCAGGCGGGCAAGAAGAAAGCCGCCTGACGGCGGCTTCCGGGTACATGAAAGACCACCAGAATGGCCGTCCGGGAGAGGCCATTTTGCAGTGCGCAGCACGGGGCAGCTTACGCAATGATGGATTCGACAAGCCTGATCAGGATCAGTGCCAGCAGCACGCCCGCGAATACCGTGTTGGCCACCTTCTTCTGCGCGCTATCTTTCAGCCTTGAAATGGCAAAGCGGTTGCTTATCGCGAGAGCCACGAAGGCGGCCCAGCCCCAAACGATATCGAACATGGTCGGTCACCACTTGCCAGGGCCAGGATACGGCTTGTTGCACATGGCCTCATCATCCGCGCCATCGCCTGCTGTGGTAGCCACCAGCCCCAGGCCGGCAGCGCACCCTGCCGCACCGAGTATTGTTTCGGCAAGAAGGCAGGATGAGCCCGTTCCGATGACGCTTCCCCATAGCTTAAGAGCGTTGCGCTCCGAGCGTCCACATGCTCTGTCGCGCTCCTGCTGCCAACGGGCCTTGTCATAGGCGACGATTTCGGCAGAGAAGCCCGGATATGAGTCCGGATTCGGCAGCGCTGGAGGAACACTATTTAGCCAGTCAGGCGTCAAAGTCGAAACCCAGTACTGATTAGTTGGATCAGCGGGGTCAATCTCGCGACGGCATGGGATAAGAGCGCACCCTGGTTCGACAACGCCGTCGTCGTCAACGCCGATGCCGCTCCGATAGCTGTAGCTCTCGAACGAAACGAGCACGTCGCGATGGGTTGCCATCGCAGTGAGGTCATTGATAAACCCGATTTGTGATGCAGTGTCCCCAGGGAATTGATGCTGGGCCAGCGTATTGAAGCTGATGACAGAAGAATGACCGCCCTTCTGGATGGCGGCAGTCTGGGGGGGGGGCGCCATTGAATGCTGCTGTCACTGAACCAGTATCCGCGATGCAGAGGTAGAGGGAGCGGCGGCTCCGCTCCGGGTCCGAATGCTCTTTCTTCGCGTTGCGAAGGAATTCTGGCGCACGATTGGCGCCCTCGGCCGCCAAGAGCGGGGTGCGGTTGCATTCCTGCCGGGCCCAACCCCCAACCAGGGGCACTCGGCCGTCCCGGGCGTTTTTCTTGCAGGTCCCGGTCGCCAGGCGGGTAGAATGCCGGCCACCTGCGAAAGTGGCGGAATTGGTAGACGCACTGGATTTAGGTTCCAGCGGGTAACCCCCGTGCGGGTTCGAGTCCCGCCTTTCGCACCACGCCCTGCTTCCATGCGGGAGGGGCTTCAGCCCCGATCCGCATTCCCGGGCAAGCACGGGCAAGGCGAAGCAAGGCCCCGGCGCTGAGGCCCTTCCCGGCCGGGACCAATCGCCCGGGACCCTTGCGGGGTCCGCCCAAGGCCATGCGGGCCCGCTCAGGGCCATGAATGCTGGCAGCCCGCCCCGGAATCGGCGAAACTAGCAAGTTCCGCCGGGCAGGCTCCGTGCCCGTCCCTGGCGCCCCGGATTATCAACATCGCCCCGGCAATGCCGTGGCCGCAGGAGTCAGTGAGTATGCAAGTTTCGGTCGAATCGATCGGCAACCTCGAACGCCGCATGAGCTTCAGCCTGCCGGCTGACCGCCTGGGCACGCACATCGACGGTCGTCTGCGCGAGCTCTCGCGCACGGCCCGCATCAAGGGTTTCCGCCCCGGCAAGGTGCCGTCCAGGGTCATCGAGCAGCGCTACGGCCAGCAGGTCCGCGCGGAGGCGCTGGACGGCCTGCTGCGCGAGACCTTCAACAACGCCGTGCGCGAGCAGGAACTGCAGTTGGCGGGCAATCCGCGCATCGAGAAGCAGGGCGAGGGCGACTTGGACTTCGTGGCCACCTTCGAAGTGGTGCCCGATTTCGGCGACATCGACGTGGCCACGCTGAACGTCGTGCGCCACACCGCCGAGGTGACCGAGGCCGACATCGACCAGATGATCGAGAACCTGCGCATGCAGCGCCGCACCTTCCAGTCCGTCGAGCGCGGCGCGAAGGAAGGCGACCGCGTGGCGCTGGAGACCTGGTCGCAGGCCGGCGACGAGCGCATGCCCGCCGAGGGCGTGGAGAAGGGCGCCACCCTGATCGGTTCGGGCGTGATGTTCGGTGGGATCGAGCAGGCGCTGGTGGGCCTGGCCAAGGGCGAGGAGAAGACGGTCAGCGTCGATTTCCCCGCCGACTGGCGCGTGCCGCAACTGGCCGGCCGGAAGGTCGACGTGCACGTCAAGGTCACCGACGTGGCCGAATCCGTGCTGCCCGAGGTGGACCGCGAGTTCATCCGCAGCTTCGGCGTGAAGAGCGGCGATGCCGAACAGTTCCGCGCCGACATCCGCAGCAACCTGGAGCGCGAACTGAAGGGCGCGCTGATGACCCGCCTGCGCCGCGAAGTGGGCGAGCAGCTCATCGCCGCCTACGCGCACGTCGAGATGCCGCCGCGCCTGGTGGAGAACGAGGCCCGCGCCATGCTGGCGCAGCAGATCGAGCAGGCCCGCCGCAACGGCCAGCAGGTCGGCCAGGTGCCCGACAACGCCCACGAAGGGCTGCTGGACCCGGCCCGCAAGCGCGTGCTGGTGGGCCTGCTGGTGGGCGAGGTGGCCCGCCGCCGCCAGTTGCGCCTGGACCCCAAGCGCCTGAACGAGACCCTGCGCCTGATCGCCTCGACCTACGAGGAGCCGGAGCAGGTCATTGAGTTGTACCGCAACGATCCCCAGTTGATGAACAGCCTGCAGGGCCGGGTGATGGAAGAGCAGGTGATCGACTGGATCGCCGAGCGCGCCCAGCACACCGAGCAGGCGCTTTCCTTCCAGGAAGCCATCCGCAACTGAGCCGGGCCCGCCCGGGCAGGAGGCCGGCTATCCTAGGCCGGCCCTCCCACACATCTACAGGCGCGAGAACCGATGAGTATTGAAACCAAAGCCCTCAACCTGGTGCCGATGGTGGTCGAGCAGACCAGCCGCGGCGAGCGCGCCTACGACATCTATTCCCGCCTGCTGAAGGAGCGCGTGATCTTCCTGGTCGGCGGCGTGGACGACCACGTGGCCAACGTCATCGTGGCGCAGATGCTGTTCCTGGAAGCGGAAAACCCGGAAAAGGACATCAGCCTCTACATCAACTCGCCTGGCGGCGTGGTGACGGCCGGCATGGCCATCTACGACACCATGCAGTACATCAAGCCGGACGTCAGCACGATCTGCGTGGGCCAGGCGGCCAGCATGGGCGCGCTGCTGCTGGCCGCCGGCGCCAAGGGCAAGCGCTACGCCTTGCCGAACTCGCGGGTGATGATCCACCAGCCGCTGGGCGGCTTCCAGGGCCAGGCCACGGACATCGATATCCATGCCCGCGAGATCCTGACCCTGCGCGCCAAGCTGAACGCCATCCTGTCGCACCACACCGGGCAGGCGCTGGAGACCATCGAGCGCGACACCGAGCGCGACAACTTCAAGAGCGCCGCGGACGCCCAGGCCTACGGGCTGGTCGACCAGGTGCTGGAGCGCCGCCCGGAAGAGTCCATCCAGCCTGCCTGAGCCGTGCCGGATGGCAGGTTTCCGCCGCAAATTCCCCCATTCACGTCCTCCGCCGACAAGGCGGGGCCGTGTGCTATTCTGCGACCGCAAGCCCCCGCGGGCAGGTTGAGTGACCGAGTAATCCAAGCATGAGCGAAGATCGTCAGGGCCGTTCCGGCGACAGCACCAAAATCCTGTACTGCTCGTTCTGCGGCAAGAGCCAGCACGAGGTCCGCAAGCTCATCGCGGGCCCCAGCGTGTTCATCTGCGATGAATGCGTGGAGCTGTGCAACGACATCATCCGCGAGGAGCTGGAGGAGAAGGCCCAGTCGGCCCGCAGCCACCTGCCCAAGCCGCGCGAGATCCTCGAGGTCCTGGACCAGTACGTGATCGGCCAGAACCGCGCCAAGCGCACCCTGGCGGTGGCGGTCTACAACCACTACAAGCGCATCGAGAGCCGGCAGAAGAACGACGACGTCGAACTGGCCAAGTCGAACATCCTGCTGGTCGGCCCGACCGGCTCGGGCAAGACACTGCTGGCCGAGACGCTGGCGCGCCTGCTCAACGTACCGTTCACCATCGCCGACGCGACCACGCTGACCG
>CALJUL010000095.1 GCA_937975725.1 uncultured Pseudoxanthomonas sp.
TCCACCACGCGGCGCGCGTTGACGATGGTGGAGCGGTGGATACGCGGGAAGCGCTGCGGGTCCAGTTGCTTCTCCAGCCCCTGCATGGTGGCGCGCAGGATCAGGGTGTCGCCGGCGGCGCCGTCCTGCTCGCCGTCCACGTGGATGCACATGTAGTCGCCGGCCGCGTCGATCCAGCGGATGCGGTGCAGGTCCACGCGCACGGTGCGGCCGCCGTCGCGGATGGCGAGCTTCTCCTCGCGGCGCAGCAGTTCGAGCGCGTCGGGCTTCAGCGCTTCGTCCAGGTCCAGCGGCGGGCGGCCGCTGAGTTCGCCGAGCAGGCCGAGCAGGTGCGCGCAGTGGCCGCTGGCCTCGCGCTGCGCGCGGGCCTGGCGCACCCGCGCCAGCGCCTGCGCCAGCCGCGATTCCTCCACCGGCTTGAGCAGGTAGTCGGTGGCCGAGGCCTCGAACGCGCGGATGGCGTAATGGTCGTAGGCGGTGACGAACACCACCAGCGGCATCTCGCTGGCGGGAATGGCGCGCAGGGTCTGGAAGCCGTCCATTCCCGGCATCTGCACGTCCAGGAACACCAGGTCCGGGCGATGCTCGCGCAGCCCGGCGATGGCGGCGGCGCCGTCGCCGTACTGGCCGACGATGTCCACGTCCGGGTGGGCGTCCAGGCGGATCTCCAGGCCGCGGCGCGCCAGCGGCTCGTCGTCGACGATCAGTGCGCGCAGGCGCTGCGTGCTGGTGGGGCGCGTCGTGTCGCCGCTGTCCATGGCGTCACTCTCCACCGGGCTGCGAGGTTTCGAACGGCAGGCGCAGGGTCACTTCGATCCCGCGCTCGCGGTTGCGCACCGAGAAGCCGCCGGCGTCGCCGTACAGCACGGCCAGGCGCTCGCGCGTGTTGCGCAGGCCCACGCCCTTGCCCGGCGGCAGTTCGCTGCCTTCCAGGCTGCCGCAGCCGGGACCGTCGTCGATCACGCGCAGCACCAGTTGCCCGCCGTCGCGCTCGGCCTCGATGCGCAGCAGGCCGCCGGCCACCTGCTTGGCGACGGCGTACTTGATCGCGTTCTCCACCAGCGGCTGCAGCAGCAGGCTGGGCAGCAGCGCGCGCCAGCAGTCCTCGTCGATCCCGGTCTCGATGCGCAGGCGTTCGGCGAAGCGGATCTTCTCGATGTCCAGGTACAGGGTCAGCGCGTCCAGCTCCTGGCGCAGGGTGACCCGCTGCATGGGGTCGTTGTCCAGCGAGTGGCGCAGGAACGCCGACAGGCCCTGCACCATGCGGTTGGCGGTGGCGTTGTCGCGGTCCAGGATCAGGGTGGAGATGGCGTTGAGCGTGTTGAACAGGAAGTGCGGGTTGAGCTGGTAGCGCAGCATCTTCAGTTGCGCCTGGTGCGCCATGCTCCGCGCGGCCAGGGCGCGTTCGGTCTGGTCCTGCAACTGGCGGTAGTACTTGATGCCCAGGTACAGGCCCACCCAAGCCAGCACCACGTAGATGTAGCCCAGCGAATAGGCGACGAAGGCCATGTGGTTGGCCGGCTTGCAGGTGTCGCAGAACTCCACCAGCGCCTCGCGGGTGGTGAAGTCCATCGCCGCCGAACTGGCCAGGATCGGCAGCACCATCACCGCCAGCAGCCGCTTCGGTGGCAGCCCCCAGCAGGCGCGCAGCAGGTAGCGCAGGCCCAGGGTCACCGCGGCGCCGGTGGTGGCCGCGGTCAGCGGCACGATCCAGTAGCCGGACGGCTTGCCGTGGGCGAGGGCGGCCAGGTAGCCCTGGCTGAAGTACGCCGTCCAGCCGCCCAGGTGCAGCAGCCAGAACAACTGCTGGCGCGGCAGGTCCAGCGGGCGGGAGGCGGCGATGGCCATGGCGAGCTCGGGGGCGGCGTGGGTGCCGCCATGCTAATGCGCGCGGGCGCGGGCTGCCGCACGGTTCGTCGGCGTCCGGGCACGCTTGGGCGCAAGCGCGGCGGTGCGCGCCGCCGGGGTGGGATCAGCGCATCGGGCCGGGCGGTTCGCGGTCGCCGCCGGATTGCAGCGCCACCGGCAGGTGCCAGCCGTAGGTCAGCGCCATCATCCGCAGGCCGAAGCACAACCCCGCGCCGGCCAGGGCGCAGGGCAGCGCGGGCAGCTCCAGCCAGTGGCCCAGCGCCACCACCAGCGCGCCGGCCAGCGCCGCCACTGCGTACAGCTCGGCGCGCAGCACCAGCGGCACCTGCGCCAGCAGCAGGTCGCGCGCGATGCCGCCGCCGATGCCGGTGAGCATGCCCAGGGCCGCGGCCATCGGCGGCGAGATGCCGTGTTCCAGCGCCTTCTGTGTGCCGGCCACCGCGAACAGCGCCAGGCCCATGGCGTCGAACATGCGCACGGGATGGTGCAGCTTCTCGATCAGCGGCGCGCGGAAGAAGGTGACCACGCCGGCGGCCAGCGAGGTCACCGGGTAGCGCCAGTCGCTCAGCGCCGCCGGCGGCGTGGCGCCGATCAGCACGTCGCGGGCGATGCCGCCGGCGGTGGCCGCGGCGAACGACAGCACCAGCACGCCGAAGATGTCCAGGCGGCGGCGCACGCCCATGGTGGCGCCGCTCAGCGCGAACACGAAGGTGCCGACCAGGTCGAGGACGAGGACCAGGGTTTCCATGCCGCCATTGTGCCGGTGGCCGGCGCGGGGAGCGAGCCGGGCCTCTGCCCTCGTGCGCCGGCCATGCCGGCCGCGACTGCTCGGCAGTGGACCCGCAGGCACAGGCGGCAGGCGGCGAGCGAATCCGCACGGGCGCATCTGGCGGCTGTCGAAGGCGTTTCCCGTCCCCATGCGACCAAAGACGGGGCGGCGCGGCCGGGCGCGACAGCCGGCCCGCCGCGCGCTTTGGCCTAAAATGGCCGTTCCCGCCCGCTACCCACCGGCAGCCCCCGGCCTTCGCCCCCCATGACTTCGATCAAGCAAGAAGACCTCGTCCAGTCCGTCGCCGACGCCCTGCAATACATCAGCTACTACCATCCCGTCGATTACATCAAGAGCCTCGCCACCGCCTACGAGCGCGAGGAATCGCCCGCGGCCAAGGACGCGATGGCGCAGATCCTGATCAACTCGCGCATGTGCGCAGAGGGCCACCGCCCGATCTGCCAGGACACCGGCATCGTCACCGTGTTCCTCGACGTCGGCATGGACGTGCGCTGGGAGGGCTTCACCGGCTCGCTGGAAGACGCGGTGAACGAAGGCGTGCGCCGCGCCTACAACGACCCGGACAACAAGCTGCGCGCGTCGGTGCTGGCCGACCCGGCCGGCAAGCGGACGAACACGAAGGACAACACGCCGGCCGTCATCAACGTGAAGATCGTGCCGGGCGACAAGGTGGACGTGATCGTCGCGGCCAAGGGCGGCGGTTCGGAGGCCAAGTCGAAGTTCGCCATGCTCAACCCCTCCGACTCCATCGTCGATTGGGTGCTGAAGACCGTGCCGACCATGGGCGCGGGCTGGTGCCCGCCGGGCATGCTCGGCATCGGCATCGGCGGCAC
>CALJUL010000096.1 GCA_937975725.1 uncultured Pseudoxanthomonas sp.
ACGGCACCTTGGCCTCGCCGGCGATGGCCTTGGCCAGCAGCGTCTTGCCGGTGCCGGGCGGGCCGACCATCAGCACGCCGCGCGGGATCTTACCGCCCAGCTTCTGGAACTTGCCCGGGTCGCGCAGGAACTCGACCAGTTCGCCAACCTCCTCCTTGGCCTCGTCGCAACCGGCGACGTCGGCGAAGGTCACCTTCACCTGGTCCTCGCCCTGCAGCTTGGCGCGCGACTTGCCGAAGGACATCGCGCCCTTGGCACCGCCTCCGCCGCCCTGCATCTGCCGCATGATGAAGATCCAGAAGCCGATGATCAGCAGCACCGGCAGGAAGTTGAACAGGATCGCCGTCAGGCTGATGCCGCTGGGCGGGTCCTGCTGGATGATCTCGATCTTCTTGTAGCGCAGGTCGTTGATCAGGTCGCGGTCGAACGGAGCGTTGATCGTGGCCTTCTGGCCGTTGCGCAGGGTGTAGGTGATCTCGCCCACGCCGCTGCGCGCGGCGTCGCCGCCGAATTCCACCCGCTGCACGTTGCCGCTGTCGACCTGGTCGAGGAAGTCGGAATACGTGGTGCCCGCCGTGGTGGCCATGCCGCCCACCTTCGGCGAGAAGCTCTGGAACACGAGCATCAGCACGACGGCGACGACTACCCACAGCAGCAGATTCTTGGTCAAGTCGTTCATCCTCATGGGCTCCGGCGTTCCTCTTTCGTATTGCGCACTTTACGTCACCTTACTTGATCTGGGCCCGCTTGCCCTGGCCCAGGGCGTATACCTCGGGCGAACGCTTGCGGGACGCGTCCGGCTTGCGGATCGCCACCTTGTCGTATCGGCGGCGCAGCTCGCGGATGTAGTCGTCGAAGCCGGTGCCCTGGAACAGCTTGATCAGGAACGCGCCGCCCGGCTTGAGGTGCCGGTCGGCGAAGTCCATGGCCAGTTCCGCCAGGTACATCGCCCGCGGCTGGTCCACCGCGTCCACACCACTCTTATTGGGGGCCATATCCGACAGCACAAGGTCCACGGGCCGGCCGTCCAGCATGGCCTCCAGCCGGGATAGGACGGCATCGTCCCTGAAATCCCCATGAAGGAAGTCCACCCCGGCCAGCGGCGGCATGTCCAGGATGTCCATCGCCACCACCCGGCCGCTGTCGCCCATGGCCTGGCGCACGTACTGCGACCAGCCGCCCGGCGCCGCGCCCAGGTCCACCACCACCATGCCCGGCTTGAGCAGGCGGTCGCGCTCCAGCAGCTCCTCCAGCTTGTAGGCCGCGCGCGAGCGCAGGCCCTCGGCCTGGGCCTTCTTCACGTAGGGATCCGAGAAGTGTTCCTTGAGCCAGCGCTGGCTGCTCTTGCTGCGGGTGGCCATGGGGCGGCGGGGTCTCCGGGCACCCTGCGACGGGGGCCGCCGGAGCCGTTCTGGGGGGAGGCCATGATACCCTGATCGCCCTTCCCGACTCCCGTACTCCGCCGCATGCCCCTAGCGCTGACCGCCGCCCAGACCCGCTTCCTGCGCGGCCAGGCCCACGACCTCAAGGCCCTGCTGCAGATCGGGGGCAAGGGCGTGACGCCGGCGTTCATCGCCGAACTGGACGGCGTGCTGGAGCATCACGAACTGGTCAAGGTGAAGGTCGCCGGCGAGGACCGCGATGCCCGCGACGCCATGATCGCGTCCATCGCCGAGCAGACTGGCGCCGTGCTGGTGCAGCGCATCGGCCACACCGCCGTGCTCTACCGCCCCAGCAAGGATCGCCGCCAGATCGTGCTGCCGCGCGGCTGAGCGTCCCGCAGGAGGCATCCGCATGCAACTCAGCCACGAGCTGCCCGACTACGCCTACGCCCTGCGCGCCGCCGACGGCCGCAGCGCACGGGTCAACGACCGCCTGCTGACCGCCAGCTTCATCCTCTCGCCGCAGCATCTGGTCGAAGACTGGCCGGTGCGCGACAGCGCCGCGCTCACCGTCGAAGACCTGGCCCCGCTGCTGGCCCTGCAACCGGAAGTGATCCTGCTGGGCACCGGCGAGCGCCAGGTGTTCCCGCCTGCCGCCGTGATGGCCGCCTGCCTGCGCCAGGGCGTGGGCCTGGAAGCGATGACCAACGCCGCCGCCGCCCGGACCTACAACGTGCTGGCCGGCGAAGCCAGGCGCGTGGTGGCGGGATTCCTGCTGGACGGCCGCTGATCCGCCGGCCGCGCGGCATGCGACGCCTGCACCGCGGCCTGCCGTCCGTTCTCGCCTTCGCCTTCGCCCTGGCCGCCTGCGCCCCGGCCCCTCCCGACGACGATCCCGGGCAACGCTACGCCGCCTGGCAGCGCAGCGCCGCCACGGGCGTCGCCCAATACCGGCAGCGGCTCGCCGCCGAAGGCGTGGCCGACATCGTGCCGATGCCGGCGCTGCTGCGCTCCAGCCGCCGCTGGCGGGCCTGCGACGCACCGGAATTCCTGCTGCCGCCGGCCTCGCGCATGGCCGCCATCGCTCCGACCCTCGAGCTGGTCGCCGAACTCCAGGCGCGCGGCCTGCTGCGCGCGCAGGACGCGCGCTCCGGCTACCGCGACGCCGCCCTCAACCGTTGCTCCGGCGGCAGTCCACGCAGCCGCCACCTGGAGAACCGCGCACTGGATTTCGACCTGTCGGCAGACACCGCCGGCGTCGAGGCGCTATGCCGCTTCTGGCGCCGCGAAGGCGCCCGCCGGCAGATGGGACTGGGCTTCTACACGCCCACGCGCATCCACGTGGACACCGCCGGGCACCGCACCTGGGGCAGCGACCATCGCCGCGGCACGTCGCTGTGCGTGGCGCCGCCTCAATCGGGCCGGAACGCCAGCCGCACCCAGACGCCGTAGTGGTCCGAGGCCCATGCCCCGCCGGCATCGGGACGGTCCAGGATGATGCGCGCATCCAGCACGTCGAACGCGTCCACCTGCGCGAACACGTGGTCGATGCGGATCGGCGGGTGACCCAGATGAGTGTTGAGCGTGGTGCGCTCGGGCGCGTCGACGTCCTGC
Organism: uncultured Pseudoxanthomonas sp.; assembly: GCA_937975725.1. Taxonomy (GTDB): domain Bacteria; phylum Pseudomonadota; class Gammaproteobacteria; order Xanthomonadales; family Xanthomonadaceae; genus Pseudoxanthomonas_A. Next base: position 2,997 of record CALJUL010000096.1, read on the forward strand.
CCGGCGTGCGCCGCGGCATAGGCTTCGGTGAAGCGCGTGCGCAGCGCCGTCAGCCCCGGCGTGTCGGAACGGGTGTTGAAGTCGCCGCCGACGATGGACGGCGCACCGCTCGCCGTGGCGCCGATGAAGTCCAGCAGGCCGGCCACCTGGCGCGCGCGGATCGCGTCGCCCTCCGGCTTGTAGTGCAGGTGGGTGGCGTAGACGTTCAGCGCGCGGCCGTGCACCGTGGTCCGCACCCAGCCGGCGGTGCGGTAGTCGTCCAGCGGTTCGAGCTTGGTGCCGCGCGTCTGTTCGATTGGCGTGCGCACCAGGATGGCGTTGCCGTACCGCCGCGCCTGCCCTTCCGCGTCGGCGGAGAAGAACCGGTACTGGTAACCCAGCCGCTGCGCCAGCACCTGCGCCTGGTTGGGCAGCGCTTCGTGCTGCAGCACTTCCTGCAGCACGATCACGTCCGGCGCCAGCCGGCGCAGTTCGGCCACGATCATGTCCTGCCGGTGCGGCCAGTCCTGCTTGTCGTGCCACAGGTTCAGCGTGACCACGTCCAGCGTGGCCTTCGCCTCCGGCGCCGGCGGCGCGGACGCGCATCCGGCCATCGACAGCAGGCCCAGCAGGGCGAACGGCAACCACCAGCGTTTCATCGGGGACATCGTCGTATCTCGGTGTGCGTGCAGGCCGGAAGGCCGATGCGCGTCTACGGAACCGTCGCTGCAAGCGGGCCTGCCGCATGCACCCACCACAGACAGGCGCCCGCTCATCGCGCGGGCAGGTAGAGCTGCGGGTCGACCGGCTTGCCGTTGTAGCGGATCTCGAAGTGGAGCATCTCGCGCGCCGCGCCGGAACTGCCCATCTCGGCGATCTGCTGGCCGGCCTTCACATTCTGGCCTTCGTTGACCAGCCGCTTGCGGTTGTGGCCGTAGGCCGACAGCCACTGCTCGTTGTGCTTGACGATGACCAGTTCGCCGTAACCCACCAGGCCGGCGCCGGAATACACCACCACGCCGTCGGCGGCCGCGCGCACCGGCTGCCCGCCGCTGCCGGCGATGTCGATGCCCTGCCGGGTGGCGTCGCCGGCCACGTAGCGGCCCAGCAGGTGGCCGTCGGCCGGCCAGCGCCAGCGGATGCCGCTGTCCACGGGCGCCGCCGGCGCAGGCGTGGGCGTCGCGGTGGAGCGCACGATGCCGCCGGCCGGCGGCGTGGTGGCGGGGCGGGTGGCGGCCGAAGGCGCGGTGGCCGGTGCGGAAGCGCTGCCGGTGCGCGCGCCGCCGGGATACAGCCGCAGGGTCTGCCCGGGATAGATGGTGTAGTCCGGCGGCGCGATGCCGTTCCAGGCGGCCAGGTCGGCCGCCTGGATGCCGTTGCGCGACGCGATGCCATACAGCGTGTCGCCCCGCTGCACGCGCACGGTGGCACCGGGCTTGGCCTGCGACACGCGCGGCGCGGCGGCGGGAGAAGACGCCTTGCCGCCGCCGACGCCGGGTTCGCGCACGACAGTGGTGCTGCAGGCCGCCAGCGAGGCGACGGCCGCGGCCAGCGCGATTGTTCTTACTGCCATCCTCATCCGTCCGCCTACTCCACCATGGATTGCGAAGACCAGCGCGCCGCGCTCACGCCGAAGCGTGCAGCACCGCCCACCCGGCCAGGACCACCAGCAGGACCATGGCGATCCAGCCCACCGGCTCGATCCAGCGGTGCAGCGCCGCCTCGGCGCGCGCACCGCCCAGCCGGATCGCGCCGGCCACCAGGTAGACGCGCTTGCCGCGCCCCACCAGCATGCTGGCGAGGAACGGTAGCAGCGGCACGCCCACGATGCCTGAGGCCCACGTGAATATCTTGAGCGGGATCGGGGTGAAGCCCGCCAGCACCAGCAGCCAGAACGCCTGCCACGGCGATTGCGCCACCACCTCGCGCAGGTGCGCCACCTGCGCGTCGATGCGCTCGCTCCATCCCAGCCACTCGATCAGCGGCTGCACGGCGGCGAAGGCGAAATGGCCGAGCGCGTAGCCGATCAGCGCGCCCGCCAACGAACCGGCCAGGCTCAGCGTGGCGAACCACAGCGCGCGCCTGGGCTGCGCCAGCGACATGGGCGCCAGCATCACTTCCGGCGGCACCGGGAACACGATGGCCTCGAAGAAGCTCAGCCCGGTCAGCAGCGACGGCGCACGCCGGTGGCGGGCCCACTGGATGGCGCGTGCGTACAACGGCCCGAAGATCTTCAAGGGTTTTCCCTTCCGTCCATACCGCGTGTCAATCCAGCGTGCCGGCCAGCAGCGGCACGAACACCACCGGCGCCAGCGTGGTTTCCTCCACGCTGCCGTCCTCGCGCTTGACCAGACGCACCAGCGACTGCGAACCGCTGCCACCGACCGGTGCGACCAGTTGCCCGCCCACGGCCAGTTGGCCGACCAGCGCCGGCACCAGTGCGGGCGCGGCGGCGGTGACGATGATGCCGTCGTAGGGGCCGTGCTCCGGCCAGCCGATGCGGCCGTCGTCGTGCTTGCTGCGCACGTTGAAGCCCAATTGGCGCAGGCGCTTGCGCGCCTGCCGGAGCAGGTCGCCGATGCGCTCGACCGTGTAGACCTCCAGCCCCAGCACGGCGAGCACGGCGGCCTGGTAGCCCGAGCCCGTGCCGATCTCCAGCACCTTCTTCGGCGCGGTCTCCAGCAGGACCTCGGTCATCCGCGCCACCACCCACGGCTGGGAGATGGTCTGGCTGTGGCCGATCGGCAGCGCGGTGTCCTCGTACGCGCGCGTGGCCAGCGCTTCGTCGACGAACAGGTGGCGCGGCAGCGTGCGGATGGCGTTGAGCACGCGCTCGTCGGCGATGCCCGATTCGCGCAGGCGCTCGACCAGCCGGTCGCGCACGCGCTGCGAGGTCATGCCCATGCCCACCGCCTCGGGCTGCAGCCGCAACCGCGGCGTCATGCCGACGCCTCCAGCGCGGCGGTCAGCCCGCCGACCCAGCCGGCGACCTTTTCCAGCGCCTGGTAGCGGGTCAGGTCGACGTGGATCGGGGTGATCGAGATGTGGCCGGTGCGCACGGCGTGGAAGTCGGTGCCGGGGCCGGCGTCCTGCTCGCGCCCCGCGGGGCCGATCCAGTACACGGTGCGGCCGCGCGGATCGGGCTGCGGCACGCATGGCTCGGAACGATGGCGGTTGCCGAGGCGGGTGACCTCGAAGCCGCGCACGTCCGTCCACGCCAGGTCGGGCACGTTGACGTTGAGGATGGTGTCGGCCGGCAGCGGGTCCGACTTCAGCCGCGCGACGATTTCCACCGCGGCGCGCGCGGCGGTCTCGTAGTGCTTGGCGTCGTGGTTCTGCGTGGCCAGCGACATCGCCACCGCGGGCAGGCCCAGGAAGCGCCCTTCCATCGCCGCCGACACGGTGCCGGAGTAGATGACGTCGTCGCCCATGTTCGCGGTGTTGTTGATGCCCGAGACCACGATGTCCGGCTCGAACTCCAGCATGCCGGTCAGCGCCAGGTGCACGCAGTCGGTCGGCGTGCCGGCGACGCTGCAGGTGTAGTGGTCGATGCGCTTGAGCCGGATCGGCAGGTCGAGCGTCAGCGAATTGCTGGCGCCGGAGCGGTCGCGGTCGGGGGCGACCACGTACACCTCGTGGCCCGCGTCGCGCAGGCCCTCTGCCAGGATTCGGATGCCGGGGGCGTCGACGCCGTCGTCGTTGCTGACCAGTACGCGCATGGGTTTCCTCGGGAACGGCCCCATGATACCGGAAGCCGGCGGCCGCTTCCCGCGCTTGCGCCGCGCGCCGATGCCGCTAGTCTTTGCCCATGCCCCGCACGCCCGACGACGACGACGATGCCGCGCTGTTCCGCGCCGCGATCGGCCCGGTGCGCCCGCTGGAAGAAGCGCCGGCGCCCCCGCGCAAGCCGCCGCCCCGCCCCGCCGCGCGCATGGCCGAGCGCGACGAGCAGGAGGCGCGCAGCGAATTCCGCCAGGGCCTGGACGTGCTGGATGCGCTGGCCGCCGGCGACGTGCTCAGCCACCGCCGCGACGCGCTGTCGCCGCGTGCGTTCCAGCGCCTGAAGCGCGGCCAGTTCTCGGTACAGGACGAACTGGATCTGCACGGCGCCACCGCCCTGCAGGCCGAAGGCATGCTGCGGCAGTTCCTCGCCGAAGCGCGCGACCACGAGCGGGGCTGCGTGCGGATCGTGCACGGCAAGGGCGGGCGCGGCCAGCGCGATGCGCCGGTGCTGAAGAACCTGGTCGACCGCCTGCTCAGGCAGCGCGCGGACGTGATGGCGTTCCACTCCGCTCCGCCCGCGCAGGGCGGCACCGGCGCGGTGCTGGTGCTGCTGGCGCACTCGCACCGCTGAAACGCGAAAGCCTCCCGTTGCCGGGAGGCCCTCGCGTTCCCGCACCGGCGCGCGCGGCTACTGCTGGGCGGCGGCCTTGTCGGCCAGCTTGGGCGGATTGACCCAGGTCAGGTGGATGCCGCGGCGCTTGGCGATCCGCTCGACGTAGGCGATGTATTGCTGTTCGGCGGTCAGCGTCTGCTGCGGCGCGGGCGCCTTGGTCATCTCGTGGGTGCCGGCGCATCCTGCGAGCAACGCCAGCACGGACGATGCCAGGGCGATGTGGACGACGGCTTTCATGGCGGTTCCTCCGGTGCCTGGTGACGGACGGAGCCGCACGGCGCGGGCGATCACCCCGCGCGGACGGCCCGATTCCGGCTTATACGCCGCCCGCCGCGGGCCACCAGTGCCCGGCGATGCTTTCCGACGAACGGCGCCGCGGCGCGCCTCACTGCACGTCGGCCACCTCGCCCAACTCGTGCAGCACGGCCGTGGCGTAGCTGCCGGGCGGCAGCGAGAACGCCAGCCGCAGGGCGTCGTCCGCCAGCCACTCCCAGGCCAGCGCTTCCGGACGCAGCCGGAGTGCACGACGCTCCTGGCGCAATCCTTCCTTTTCCAGCCCCTGCCGCAGCGCCGCGGCGGTTTCGCCTTCCAACGCCTGCGCTTCCAACCGGAGAGCTTCGCCCGTGGTGCGCGGCTCGCCGCTGCCCCACAGCGGGCCGGTGGGATGGATGTCGAAGTCCGCCAGCCGCTGCGCCAGCGCTTCGCTCCACGGTTCCGGGCCGAACACGCTGCGGCTGCCGGCCAGCATCCACACTTCGCCGTCCAGCCCGCGGTTCCAGCTACCGTCGGCCAGGCGCGCCGCCAGCACGCGGTTGAACAGTTCCGAGCGCGCGGCCGACAGCAGCAGCGAGCGCTGCTCGCGGCGGACGCGCTTGCCGGCGAACATCGCCAGCGCCGCGCCCACGTTGCCGCCGTCGCGGCCGAAGCGCTGCTCACCGAACCAGTTGGGCAGGCCGTGCCGCGCGATCGCGGCCAGCCGCACCTCGATGGCATCGCGCTCGCCCGCCACGCCGCGCAGCACCAGCACGAAGCGGTTGCCGGCGAGCGCGCCGCGCGGCAGCTTGCGCGAATGCCAGGCCGCTTCCAGCACGTCCAGGTCGTCCGACCGCAGCCCGGCCAGGTCGGGCGCGATCTTCTTCGGCAGGTGCACGCTGAAACGCTGCCGGGTCACGGCGTGGCGGTCCTTCAGCCCCGCATAGCCCACGCCCATCTCGGCGATGCCGGCCCAGGCGGCGATGCGCCTGGCCGCGAACGCGGTGTTCATGCCGCGCTTCTCGACGGTAAGCAGCAGGTGTTCGCCTTCGCCGCTCGCGGCGAAGCCCGGCAGTTCCTCGACGAAGAAATCCTCCGGCATGCTGCGGATGCGCGCCGACAGCACGGGCGCGCCGAACGCGCGCGGCAGGCCGTCGCTCACGCCTTCACCAGCAGCACCACCGCCTGCGCCGCGATGCCTTCGCCGCGGCCGGTGAAGCCCAGCTTCTCGCTGGTGGTGGCCTTGATGCTGACCGCATCCACGTCGATGCCCAGGTCCCCGGCCACGCAGGCGCGCATGGCGTCAGCATGCGGCCCGACCTTGGGCCGCTCGCAGACCACGGTGACGTCGGCGTTGCCGACGCGCCAGCCGCGCTCGCCGATCAGCGCATTGCATTGACGCACGAAGGCGCGGCTGTCCGCGCCCTTCCAGCGGTCGTCCGAGGGTGGGAAATGCCGGCCGATGTCGCCCAGCGCCAGCGCGCCGAGCATGGCGTCGCACAGCGCATGCAGCACCACGTCGCCGTCGCTGTGCGCCAGCACGCCGCGCTCGTGCGGCACGCGTACACCGCCCAACATCACGTGGTCGCCGTCGCCGAAAGCGTGGACGTCGAAACCTTGGCCGATGCGGACGGCGGGGGGAACGGAGGAAGTGGGCATGGGTCAGGAGGAAAGCGGGAACGAAGAATAGAAAACCGGGAATGCGGAGTACCGGAGCGACGTTGCGTCTTCGGCATGCGGGGGAAGCGTCCAGGACAGTACGGCAACCTTCATTCCCGGTTCCCGGCTCCCCGTTCCCGCTTCTGCAGCTCGAACTCGAACCGCTCCAGGTCCGCGCGCGTGGTGATCTTGAAATTGCTCTCGGCGCCCTCGATCAGCAGCGGCCGCAGGCCCAGGCGCTCCATCGCCATCGCCTCGTCGGTGACTTCCACGCCGTCGGCGGTGGCGGCTTCCAGCGCACGGGTCAGTTGCAGGCGCCGGAACAGTTGCGGCGTGAACGCGCGCCACAGCCGCGCGCGCGGCTCGGTGCCGTCGATGCCGCCGTCATCGCCGGCGCGCTTCAGCGTGTCGCGCACCGGCGCGGCCAGGATGGCGCCCACCGGATCGTTGCGCCCGCGCTCCAGCAGTTGCGACAGATCCTCGCGCGACAGGTTCGGCCGCGCGGCGTCGTGCACCAGCACGAAATCGTCCACGCGCACCTCGTCCGGCAGGGCGCGCAGCCCCGCCAGCACCGAGGCCGCGCGGGTCGCGCCGCCGGTGCAGGTGCGCAGCGGGCGGCCATCGAACTCGGTCCAGCCAAGCCAGTCGGCATCGTCCACGGCGACCGGCACCACCGCGCCCTGCACTGCCTCGTGCGCGAACAGCGCAGCGAAGGTGTGCGCGATCACCGGACGCCCCGCGACCTGCAGGTACTGCTTCGGCAGTTCGCCGCCGAAGCGCGTGCCGCGGCCCGCGGCGGGAACCACCGCCCAGACGCCGGACATCAGGGCGCCGGTTCCGTGGCCGGCCCGGACGCGGCGGCGGCCGGCGCCGCCGGCACCGGTTCCACCACGCGGTAGAACTTCTCGCCCGGCTTGATCATGCCCAGCTCGCTGCGCGCACGCTCCTCCACCGCCGATTCGCCGGACTTGAGGTCCTCGACTTCGGCGGCCAGGGCGTCGTTGCGCTCCTGCAGGCCGGCGTTCTCGCGCTTCTGCGCCTGGACCTGCGCCTCCAGCGCGACCACCTGGCCGGAACTGCCCACGCCGAACCAGAACCGGTACTGCAGCCAACCCAGCAGCAGCACCAGGACCAGCAGCAGCCAGCGCACTGCGCGCATCGCTTACTTCTTCAGCGACACGAAGGCGTTGCGGCCGGCATAGCGGGCCTTGCCGCCCAGCGCTTCCTCGATGCGCAGCAACTGGTTGTACTTGGCCACGCGGTCGCTGCGGCACAGCGAGCCGGTCTTGATCTGCGTCGCCGTGGTGGCCACGGCGATGTCGGCGATGGTGGTGTCCTCGGTCTCGCCGGAGCGGTGCGAGACGATGGCCGCGTAGTTGGCGTGGTGCGCCATAGCGATGGCCTCCAGCGTCTCGCTGAGCGTACCGATCTGGTTGACCTTGATCAGGATGGCGTTGGCGGTGCCGGACTCGATGCCTTCCTTGAGGATCTTCGGGTTGGTGACGAACAGGTCGTCGCCCACCAGTTGCACCTTGCCGCCGATGCGGTCGGTCAGCAGCTTCCAGCCGGCCCAGTCGTCCTCGGCCAGGCCGTCCTCAATGGTGATGATGGGGTACTGCGCCGCCCAGTCGGCCAGGAAGTCGACGAACTGCTCGCTGGTCAGGCGCTTGTTCTCGCCCACCAGGTGGTACTTGCCGTTGTCGTAGAACTCGCTGGAGGCCACGTCCAGGCCCAGCAGCACGTCCTCGCCGGCGGTGTAGCCGGCCTTGCCGATGGCTTCCAGGATGGTGTCCAGCGCTTCCACGTTGCTGCGGAAGTCCGGGGCGAAGCCGCCCTCGTCGCCCACCGCCGTGCTCAGGCCGTGGCCCTTCAGCACCGACTTGAGCGAATGGAAGATCTCGGTGCCGGCGCGCAGCGCCTCGGCGAAGGAGTCGAAGCCCACCGGCAGCACCATGAACTCCTGGAAGTCCACGTTGTTGTCAGCGTGCGCGCCGCCGTTGATGATGTTCATCATCGGCACCGGCAGCGACACGTCCGATTCGGCGATGTCGGACAGATACTGCCACAGCGGCTGCTTCTTCGACGCGGCCATCGCGTGCGCGTTGGCCAGCGACACGCCCAGCAGCGCGTTGGCGCCCAGGCGGCCCTTGTTCTCGGTGCCGTCCAGGTCGATCAGGCGGCGGTCCAGTCCTTCCTGGTCGGCGCCGTCGAAGCCGTGCAGCGCGTTGGCGATGGGGCCATTGACGTTCTCCACCGCCTTGCGCACGCCCTTGCCCAGGTAACGGGTCTTGTCGCCGTCACGCAGCTCCACGGCTTCCTTGGTGCCGGTGGACGCGCCGGACGGCACCATGGCGCGGCCGAAGGAACCGTCGGCCAGCGTGACTTCGGCTTCGAGGGTGGGATTGCCGCGGGAGTCGAGGATTTCGCGGGCGTGGATCTTGGCGATGGTGGTCATGGTGTCGGAGTCGTCGTCTGTTGGTTGATCTTCTGTTTCAGTTCCTGCAGTCCGGGCTCCTCTTCGCCCGGCCGGCGATAGGGTCCCAGCGGGAAACTGCCTGAAAACATGCCGACCCACCGGTATTCCGGGCGCCGCGCATCGTGCTTGACGAAAAATACATAATCCCAGCCCGGCATCAAGCCCAGGCTGCAATTGCCGAGACCGAAAGGCAGGTCGTCGACCACACCCTTCGCCGGCGGCGCCCCTTTCAGGACTTCGATCAGCGTGTAGCGTCCCTCGACGCCCTGCATTTCGAACAGGTCGTCCTCGTTGAGGTCCGCGCCCGGCTCGACCGGCAGCGTCTTCTCGGCGGCGGAATCGAGGTGCGCGACGAATATCTCATCGGCGTCGGTGATGGACGCTTCCAGCGTGGGCGGGCCGCCCACCCGGCTGCATGCCGCGCTCTGACCGGCCACGCCCAGCAGACCGAAGCCGCAGAGGATGGCGATCGCGCGGAAGATCAAGCCTGCGACTCCAGAAAACCGTGCTTCTTGGTGATCGCATCCAGCGCCAGCAAGGTCTCCAGCAGCGCTTCCATCTTGTCCAGCGGCCAGGCATTCGGCCCATCGGACAGAGCCTTGGACGGGTCCGGATGCGTTTCGGCGAACAGGCCGGCCACGCCCACGGCCACCGCCGCGCGCGCCAGCACCGGCACGAACTCGCGCTGGCCGCCGGAGCTGCTGCCCTGCCCGCCCGGCAACTGCACCGAATGGGTGGCGTCGAACACCACCGGGCAGCCGGTGTCGCGCATCACGCTGAGGCTGCGCATGTCGCTGACCAGGTTGTTGTAGCCGAAGCTGGCGCCGCGCTCGCAGACCATGATGGCGTCGTTGCCGGTGGACCTGGCCTTCTCCACCACCGGCTTCATGTCCCACGGCGACAGGAACTGGCCCTTCTTGATGTTGACCGGCCGGCCGGCCGAGCAGACCTTGCGGATGAAATCGGTCTGCCGCACCAAGAAGGCCGGCGTCTGCAGCACGTCCACTACCGCGGCCACTTCGTCCATCGGGGTGTATTCGTGCACGTCGGTCAGCACCGGCACGCCGACCTGCCGCTTCACCGCGTCCAGCACCTTCAGGCCCTCTTCCATGCCGGGGCCGCGGAAGCTGGTGCCGGAGGTGCGGTTGGCCTTGTCGAAGCTGGACTTGAAGATGAAGTTCATCCCCAGCCTGCCGGTGATCTCCTTCAGCCGGCCGGCGACGTCGATCTGCAACTGCATCGACTCGATCACGCAGGGGCCGGCGATCAGGAACAGGGGCTGGTCCAGGCCGACCTCGAATCCGCAGAGTTTCATTGCAGCCGATTCCTCAATGTGTAGGAGGGGCTTCAGCCCCGACCGGGATCAGGAAGAGCATCGGGGCTGAAGCCCCTCCTGCGGATCCCATCAAGCGCGCGCTTCCTTGAGCAGTTTTCCGCCCGCCTTCTTCTCGCGCGCGGCGCGGATGAAGCCGACGAACAACGGGTGGCCGTCGCGCGGCGTGGACAGGAATTCCGGATGCGCCTGGCAGGCCAGGAACCACGGGTGCACGTTGCGCGGCAGTTCAACCATCTCCACCAGCAGGTCGTCCATCGACTTGGCGGCGATCACCAGGCCGGCGTCTTCCAGTTGCGTGCGGTAGCGGTTGTTGAACTCGTAGCGGTGGCGGTGGCGCTCGGCCACCACGTCCTTGCCGTACAGCTCGCGCGCCAGCGTACCCGGCTTCAGGCGCTGCTCCTGCAGGCCCAGGCGCATGGTGCCGCCCAGGTCGGACTTCTCGTCGCGCTTCTCGACTTCGCCGGCGGCGGTGCGCCATTCGGTGATCAGGCCGATCACCGGATGCGGCGACTGCTTGTCGTTCTCGGTGCTGTTGGCGTCGGCCAGCCCGGCCACGTGGCGGGCGTAGTCCACCACCGCCGCCTGCATGCCGTAGCAGATGCCAAAATACGGCACGCGGTGCTCGCGCGCGTACTTGGACGTCAGCACCTTGCCCTCGAAACCGCGGTCGCCGAAGCCGCCCGGCACCAGAATGCCGTCCACGTCCTGCAACAGGGCCATGTCGGTGCCTTCCAGGTCCTGCGCCTCGATCCACTTCAGGTTGACGCGGGTACGCTGGCGCAGGCCGCCGTGCTTGAGCGCTTCCCCGACGGACTTGTAGGCGTCTTGGTGGTCGACGTACTTGCCGACCACGGCGATGGTCACTTCGTCCAGCGGGTTGAGCGTGGCATCGACCGCGGCCTCCCACTCGGACAGGTCGGCGGCCTTCGCGTTGTCGATGCGGAACTGGCGCAGCACGATGTCGTCCAGCCCCTGCACGTGCAGGCCCATCGGGATGCGGTACAGCACGTCCACGTCCGGCACGCTGATGACGGCGCGCTCGGGCACGTTGGTGAACAGCGAGATCTTGCGGCGCTCGGAATCCGGGATCGGCTGCTCGGAGCGGCACAGCAGCACGTCGGGCTGGATGCCGATGGAGCGCAGTTCCTTGACCGAGTGCTGGGTGGGCTTGGTCTTCAGCTCGCCGGCCGCGGCCACGTAGGGGACCAGGGTCAGGTGCATGAACAGTGCCTTCTCCGGGCCGCGCTCGGTGCGGATCTGGCGGATCGCCTCCAGGAACGGCAGCGATTCGATGTCGCCGACGGTGCCGCCGATCTCCACCAGCGCCACGTCGAAGCCCTCGGTGGCCTCGTCGATGCAGCGGCGGATCTCGTCGGTGATGTGCGGGATCACCTGCACGGTGGCGCCCAGGTAGTCGCCGCGGCGCTCCTTGCGGATCACGTTCTCATAGATCCGGCCGGTGGTGACGGAGTTCTTGCGGCTCAGGCGGGTGCGCACGAAGCGCTCGTAGTGGCCCAGGTCCAGGTCGGTCTCGGCGCCGTCGTCGGTGACGTACACCTCGCCGTGCTGGAACGGACTCATCGTGCCCGGATCGACGTTGATGTAGGGGTCCAGCTTCATCATCGTGACCTTCAGGCCACGCGCCTCCAGGATGGAGGCGAGCGAAGCGGCGGCGATGCCCTTGCCTAGCGAGGACACAACGCCGCCGGTAACAAAAATCAGGGGAGTCATGGGCGGGGCTCCGGAAAGCCGTAGTCTACAGGCAACGCCCGTCGCCCGGAAGCGCGACGCCCCGCCGAAGCGGGGCGCCGGGAATCGCGGAAGCGCCGCGAAACCCTTGCGGGACAAGGGTTCCGGGGCGGCAACCGGCGGTCAGGGCTTGCGTTCTTCCTCTTCCTCGCCGGCCTTCTTCTGCTGGCCTTCCTCGGCCTTGCGCTGCTTGGCGGCGGCCTCGTTGGCGGCGCGGCGGCGCGCCTTGGCTTCCGGATCGGCCGGATCGCGAGTCTGGGGCTGATCCTGCTTCGGTTTGTCGACCTCGCCGCCGGTGCGGGCCTGGGCGAAGGCCTGGGCCGCGAACAGCGCGCCGGCGATGGCGGCGGAAAGCAGCAACAGGTTGCGCGACTTCATGGCGATACTCCTCGTGGATGGACGGAATCTGGGGGCGCGGGGCGCGTTTCCAAGGGCTTCCCTGTCCACGCGCCAAGGCTAGCGCGCGTTGGCCGGCCCGCGACTGAACATGGAAAAAACCCGCCCCAGGCGGCACACTGCGCCGTCGCCGGGCCGGCCGCGGACCTTCCGCTTCCGCGCACCCGGCCCGCACCAGGAAGAACACACCGCCCCATGAGCAGTCGCTACAACGCCGCCGACATCGAAGTCCTCTCCGGCCTGGACCCGGTCAAGCGCCGGCCCGGCATGTACACCGACACCGCGCGCCCCAACCACCTGGCGCAGGAAGTCATCGACAACGCGGTGGACGAGGCGCTGGCCGGCCACGCCGGCAGCATCGAGGTCGTCCTGTTCAAGGACGGTAGCTGCGAAGTCAGCGACGACGGCCGCGGCATGCCGGTGGACATCCATCCGGAGGAGAGGATTCCCGGCGTGGAACTGATCCTCACCCGCCTGCACGCGGGCGGCAAGTTCAGCAACAAGAACTACACCTTCTCCGGCGGCCTGCACGGCGTGGGCGTGAGCGTGGTCAACGCGCTGTCCAGGCTGGTGGAAGTGCACATCAAGCGCGAAGGCAGCGAGCACCGCATCACCTTCCGCGACGGCGACCGCGCCACACCACTGGAAGTGGTCGGCACGGTCGGCAAGAAGAACACCGGCACCCGCGTGCGCTTCTGGCCGGACCCCAAGTATTTCGACACGCCCAAGTTCAACCTGCGCGCGCTGCGTCACCTGCTGCGCGCCAAGGCCGTGCTGTGCCCCGGCCTGGAGGTCACGTTGCATGACGAGGCCACCGGCGAACGCGACCGCTGGCACTACGAGGACGGTCTGCGCGATTACCTGAAGGGCGAACTGGCCGGCCGCGAGCTGTTGCCGCCGGAGCTGTTCGTCGGCCAGCTCAAGAAAGACAGCGAAGTCGTGGACTGGACCGTGGCCTGGGTGCCGGAAGGCGAACTGGTGCAGGAAAGCTACGTCAACCTGATCCCCACCGCCCAGCACGGCACCCACGTCAACGGCCTGCGCAGCGGCCTGACCGACGCGCTGCGCGAGTTCTGCGACTTCCGCAACCTGCTGCCGCGCGGCGTCAAGCTGGCGCCGGAGGACGTGTGGGACCGCGTGGCCTTCGTGCTGTCGCTGAAGATGACCGACCCGCAGTTCAGCGGCCAGACCAAGGAACGCCTGAGTTCGCGCCAGGCGGCCGGCTTCATCGAGGGCGCCGCGCACGATGCGTTCTCGCTGTGGCTCAACCAGCACGTGGATTTCGGCGAGAAGATTGCGCAGATCGCCATCGAGCGCGCCAGCGCGCGCCTGAAGACCGAAAAGCAGGTCGTACGCAAGAAGGTCACCCAGGGCCCGGCCCTGCCCGGCAAGCTGGCCGACTGCATCAGCCAGGACCTGTCGCGCACCGAGCTGTTCCTGGTGGAAGGCGATTCGGCCGGCGGTTCCGCCAAGCAGGCGCGCGACAAGGATTTCCAGGCCATCCTGCCGCTGCGCGGCAAGATCCTCAACACCTGGGAAGTGGCCTCCGGCAGCGTGCTGGCCTCGCAGGAAGTGCACGACTTGGCCGTGGCCATCGGCTGCGACCCGGGCAAGGACGACATCTCCGGCCTGCGCTACGGCAAGGTGGTGATCCTGGCCGACGCCGACTCCGACGGCCTGCACATCGCCACCCTGCTGAGCGCGTTGTTCCTGCGCCACTTCCCTGCGCTGGTGGCCGCCGGCCACGTGTTCGTCGCCATGCCGCCGCTGTTCCGCGTGGACGTGGGCAAGCAGGTGTTCTACGCGTTGGACGAGGAGGAGAAACGCCTGCTGCTGGAGAAGATCGAGCGCGAGAAGATCCGCGGCGCGGTCAACGTCACCCGCTTCAAGGGCCTAGGCGAAATGAACCCGGCGCAGCTACGCGAATCCACCATCCACCCGGACACGCGCCGCCTGGTGCAACTGACCGTCGACGACGACCTGCAGACGCGCGGGCTGATGGACATGCTGCTGGCAAAGAAGCGGGCCTCGGACCGCAAGACCTGGTTGGAGACCAAGGGCGATCTGGCTTCGCTGGAAGTCTGAAGCTAGGCGGCTATTCGTTGCATGGGGCCGTTGCGACGGCCTCGCCATCATCACAACGG
>CALJUL010000097.1 GCA_937975725.1 uncultured Pseudoxanthomonas sp.
AGCACGACCTTGCCAAGGTCGGGGTCGCGAGTTCGAGTCTCGTTTCCCGCTCCAATCCGCCCGTCACGGGCACGGACGAAGCCCCGCACGCGGGGCTTCCGTCTTTCCGTGGCAGAGCGGGCGCGGCGCCCGCCGCTTTCCAACGCGGCGGGACTGAGGCAGGCTATCCACGGGCCCGGATGGCGAAACTGGTAGACGCATCGGACTTAAAATCCGCCGGCCGCAAGGCCATGCCGGTTCGATTCCGGCTCCGGGCACCACAAGCCTTTGTCGCCCCTGGTTTTGAGGCGATTCGCGGGCAGGATGGCATCGGATGTGCCTCCGCTGACGGAATGCCATCCGATACGGAGTCCGGCTCCGGGTACCCGGCTTCCTCGCCCCCATCGATTCCCGGGGCGCATCACGCGCCGTCCGGTATCGAGTGCGCAGCCGGGAACCGGAACGCCACCCGGGGCACTGCACCGGGTTTCCCGTTCCGGCACCGGCCCCGCCCCCTGCGGCCCCGGTGCGTCTTGCTCAGCGCCGCTTGTTCTCTTCCTCGCGCACCTTGCGGCGCACGAAGATCGCCACCGCCAGGCCGATGCCGACCATGAGGATGCTGCCGCCGATGGCCAGCCAGCCCACCGGTTCCATCAGGATTTCGCGCAGGATCGGATGCATCGTCGTGTCTCCCCGTTGGATGTGGCCCCACTCTCGCGTGCCGGCCCGGGCGCGGCATTGATCCGGATCAACCGGCGCGGGCGCCTTCGCCGGGCCTGCGACGTGCGGTCGCGGGGGCGTGGCTTAGAATCGGACGCAGGCCATCCCCAGGAGGACCCCAGACGATGGAGCGCTATCTCGCCTACGCCGCGTGTGTGCTGTTGACGGTGCTGTCGCTGGCGCTGGCGACGGTCTGGCCGCAATGGGGATGGGCCGCCGCGGCCTTCGGCCTGCTGGCGCTGCTGGGCACCTGGGACCTGCTGCAGACGCGCAGCACCCTGCGCCGCAACTATCCGGTGCTGGCGCATTTCCGCTACGGGCTGGAATCGGTGGGGCCGGAGATCCGCCAGTACTTCATCGAGGGCGACACCGCCGAGGTGCCGTTCTCGCGCCAGCAGCGCTCGCTGGTGTACCAGCGTGCCAAGGGCGTGATGGACGTGGTGCCGTTCGGCAGCCAGCAGGACGTGTACGACGCGCACTACGAATGGATCAACCATTCGCTGGCGCCCGCCAGCGTGGATTCGCACGACTTCCGCGTGGAGATCGGCGCCGGCACGGCGCAGCCGTATTCGGCCAGCGTGTTCAACATCTCGGCGATGAGCTTCGGTGCGCTGTCGGCCAGCGCGGTGCGCGCGCTGAACGAGGGCGCGCGCCGCGGCAACTTCTACCACGACACCGGCGAGGGCTCGATCTCGCCCTACCACCGCGAGAAGGGCGGCGACCTGGTGTGGGAGATCGGCTCGGGCTACTTCGGCTGCCGCGACGAGCAGGGGCGGTTCAGCGAGGCGCGCTTCGTCGAGAACGCATGCACGCCGCAGGTGAAGATGATCGAGGTGAAGCTGTCCCAGGGTGCCAAGCCCGGCCATGGCGGCGTGCTGCCGGCGGCCAAGGTCAGCGCCGAGATCGCCGCCACCCGCGGCGTGCCGATGGGCCACGACTGCGTGTCGCCGGCCCGGCATTCGGCGTTCTCCACGCCGGTCGGGCTGCTGCAGTTCGTCGCCCGCCTGCGCGAACTGTCCGGCGGCAAGCCGACCGGCTTCAAGCTGGCGATCGGGCATCCGTGGGAATGGTTCGGCATCGCCAAGGCCATGCACGAGACCGGCCTGCTGCCGGACTTCATCGTGGTGGACGGCGCGGAGGGCGGCACCGGCGCGGCGCCGGCCGAGTTCATCGACCACGTCGGCGTGCCGATGCACGAGGCGCTGCTGCTGGTCCACAACACCCTGGTCGGGCTGGGCCTGCGAGACCGCATCCGCGTCGGCGCGGCGGGCAAGATCATCAGCGCCTTCGACATGGCGCGCACGCTGGCGCTGGGCGCGGACTGGTGCAACGCCGCGCGCGGCTTCATGTTCGCGCTGGGCTGCATCCAGTCGCAGAGCTGCCACAACGACCGCTGCCCGACCGGTGTGGCCACCCAGGACCCCGGGCGCTGGAAGCACCTGGACGTGGCCGACAAGGCGGTGCGGGTGCAGCAGTTCCACGACAATACGCTCAAGGCGCTGCGCGACCTGCTGTGCGCGGCGGGGCTGGAGCATCCGCGGCAACTGGGGCCGGAGCACATCCTGCGCCGGGTGTCGCCGACCGAGGTGCGCTCGCTGGCGGCGCTGTACCGCTTCGTCGAGCCGGGCGAACTGCTCGACCGGGTACCGGCGCACGCGGTGTTCCGGGATTTCTGGGCCGACGCCCGCAGCGACAGCTTCGCGCCGCCTCCGCGGGTGGCCGCGCTCCGCGACAGCAAGCTGCGCTGACCG
Source organism: uncultured Pseudoxanthomonas sp. (assembly GCA_937975725.1). Taxonomy (GTDB): domain Bacteria; phylum Pseudomonadota; class Gammaproteobacteria; order Xanthomonadales; family Xanthomonadaceae; genus Pseudoxanthomonas_A. The sequence goes on from CALJUL010000097.1 coordinate 2,451, forward strand.
GCGGAGCGGGCGCCGGCCCGCATGCGTTGACCGCATCCCCGGTCCGCGCTTATCATGCGCGCCCCGAAACATTCGGGCGGTTAGCTCAGCGGTAGAGCACTGCTTTCACACGGCAGGGGTCACAAGTTCGAACCTTGTACCGCCCACCATAAAATCAAGAACTTAGAGAAGCCGGCCTAGCGCCGGCTTCTCTATTGTGGTGCATATGTGGTGCATTTAACGATGCCCTGCGGCTCCTTAGCCCCGCCGCCTTGTCTTAGAACCGGCTCCCGGACTACGCAAGGCGAGGAACTCTTGCAGGAGTGACGCGGGGTCAAGACCCAGTGCTTCGGCGAACTCGACGAACTCAACCATATCGAGTCGCCTCTCCCCTCGTTCGCATTTCGAAACGAAGGTTTGGGTGTTCCCCAGCCGGGCCGCCAAGTCAACCTGCGAGACACCCGACCGCTCTCTGGCCGACCTAAGGACGGTCAGCAGTAGCCGGTAGTCGGTGTTGTGGGTCGAAAGCGCCATCGTGTCGTGACCAAGGGGTCACGGCACGCTAAAGTCCGTAGCGGAATAGTCCAAAATGGACTATTTAGAGCGAACCTATACCTAATGGAGGGTCTCAATGCGAACCTTGACACTAGTCCTGATCGTGCTGTGTGCGCTTAGCGCACAGGTGCAGGCGAAGACCAAAGTGCACGAAGAAGTCAGCGGCTTCGATGGCACACGCTCACTGTACGTCGCGCCCCATGTCACGGGCATGGTCAAGCTGGAAAGCGTGCAGCTATCGGGGCGCTGGAACAGCGCCACACCCGATGTAATAGCAATCGGAGTTACCTTGGCTCGCGCGAATGTTCCAGAGACTGTTAGCTTCAATGCGGATGGCGAAATAATCGAGCTGTCTGCCCCGCTGAGCTATCCGAATGTTCAATCCTCCCCCTTCCACGGGGTTGAGGTCGGGCGGAGCTTTGTTGCGACGCGGGAACAGATGACGAAGATCGTTAGCGCCAAGCGTTTGTGGGTCCGGGTGACGACTCCGCAACGAGTCTACGACTGCCCTGTCCGGGACGGGAAAGAGCACCCCGCATACAAAGCACTCAAGATGTTGGCGGACGAGATCAACGTACAAAACTGAGGGCCAGTGGAACCACTAGGCAGCCCACTCAGCAGTCCGCTAACTTATACGCACAGATGAGGACTGACAGCGCCGGGGGGCTTCATGGCAACGATATGGCAAACCAATCCAAGTGCATTAGGACGTTTAGATCAAAACACTAGCATTGATCTAATGGAGCGGCTTCTCTATTGCGAAGCAAAGCAGTCAAAAATATCAATCTCCGAGGTTGTAATAAGCCGCACCACAAATACTCCGGATGGTGGTATAGACGCAAAAGTTACACGCTCGAATTCTCACTCACTGGCAAGCCTGATCGATGAAACAACTCACTTTCAGATCAAGAGCGGAACTGCTTTCAAACCTTGGCAAGAAGCAAGTATCCGGAAAGAACTCTTCGGAAGTGGGAAGGCATCCAAAAACTCCCTAGGAGACGCAGTTCGTCACTGCCTAGATCGAAATGAAGTTTACTGCGTAGTGACCTTCGGGCATGACCTGACACCTGATCAGCACAGCAAGTCAATCAAGAACCTAGAAAATCTATTTGGCCAGTGCGGCTATGACACACCGAAGATCAAAGTCCTTGGCCAAGGTCAACTTTGCGGCTTCGTTAACACTCACCCGGCATTGCCAATCTCCATGCTGGGCAGGACCACATCAAGAATTCGTTCGCTAAGAACTTGGAAGAAGGACTCTCAAATGAGTCCAGAACTGATGTTGGCTGATGAACAGAAAAAATTCATCGAAAAAATTCGCAGTCATGTGCGCAGTGATGATTCGCAATACATACGCCTTGTGGGCGAGCCAGGAATTGGGAAAACAAGGTTGGTGCTAGAAGCACTCGACACTGATGACCTTAGAAATTCCGTCATCTATTTCGAAAGCAGCAGTGAGTTTCAATCGAGCGACCTCTTCTCCGCAATCATTTCTTCCCCAGAAGACTATGAAGCGATCATCGTTATAGATGACTGCGATGAACGAGACAGAATCGACATCTGGAAATCCATCAAGGGGCTTGAATCATACAAGCTCATAACAATGGATCACGGAACAGATGCCCATGATGGACATCAAATTCGCTCACTTAAATGCCCTCCTCTGCCGGAGGATCAAATAAAAGAAATACTGGCAGCTTATGTTGGTGACCACTCATCACTTCATAGATGGGCGGAGTGGTGCAGCGGATCGCCAAGGGTTGCACACGCCGTTGGTGACAACCTGAAAAGCAACCCAGATGATGTGCTGAAAACACCAGACGAAGTTGACATCTGGGGCAGATTCATCGATGGATACAACAGAAACTCGAACGACGATGGACGTCTACTGCTTCGCCATATCGCGTTGTTCCACAAGTTTGGTTTCGAAGAGCCTTACTCGCACGAGGCAAAGTTCATATCATCACTTGTTCAAGAAGCTGAGCCGACTATTACTTGGGCAAAGTTTCAGAATCACATCCAGCACTATCGAAAGAGACGAATCATACAAGGCGACAAGACACTATTCTTGGTACCTAAAGCCTTACAAATTTATCTTTGGAAAGACTTCTGGGCCAGTCATGGGCGAGGTATCGACCTTGGCGACCTGATCTCAAGAATTCCAAAGTCAATGCAAGGATGGTTCACAAGGAACCTCAACCTCGCCCACATATCTCCAGTCGCTACAGCAGTTGCGACGAATTACTTGGAGAACATAGTTAGGGAGGGAAAAACCACCGACTTTGTAACTTCGAAGTTTGGTGCAGAACTACTTAGGAACTTATCGGAGGCAGTCCCCCAAGCGACATTGCACGTCCTTGAGGAGTTCATCTCTGATAAGCCGGACGATTGGCTTTCGGAATGGTCCGATACGCAACAAAATGTCGTTTGGGCTTTAGAAAAGCTAGCAGTCTGGAACGAAACGTTTTCAAGGACGTTTAGAGTCCTTGTCCGTTTGGCGACCACGACAACCGCCAAGAATTCCAATAACGCGAGAGGCGTCGTAAAAGACCTTTTCCTTCTTGGCGAGGGATGGGCGCCAACGCAGGTAAGCGCGCAGGAGCGAGTCCCTTTCATATCCGAGCTACTCGCTTCCAGCAACCCAAAAGAATGGGAGCTTGGCCTCGAACTTGGCATCAACTGGCTTCGTCTGCATGGAGGAATGCGAATTGTTGGCGCCGAACATCAAGGCGCGAGGCCAGATATCAGATTTTGGAGGCCCAAGACATACGGTGAGATTTTCTCGCTCATGACAGATGTCTGGCGAATACTCATTGCCTCATTCAACGATTCAGCGAGGAACGAAAAAGGACTTATTCTTGAGAAGCTCATGGAGGTCGCCCCTTCCATATTGCAAATCCCTTCCATGTCCTCGGAGATCATGGACGGAATTACAATGATGTGCAGTGATCGCCTTGTCGATCGCGAGAAGGCAGTAAGAGCAACCATTGGACTAATGCGCCATCCGAGCGAGAAGAAATCTACGTCAATAAAGAGGGTAATTTCCAATCTTGATAAGATTGTCACGGGAACGACATGGCAAAGCAGATACGAAAGATGGTGCTCTTACTCAAGCTGGGATGAAGACTACATTTTCCGTCGCGACAAGGCGGAGAAGGACAGAACTCCAGAGAAACGGCTGACAGTTCTAGCCAAGGAACTTCTTTCAGCGCAAGGAAGCATGGGAAGAAGGATCGGATTCGCCACAAGAACCTTATCGCACAGGTCGTTCCATTTTGGCCGAATTCTAGGCAAGCTCGATAAGAAAAGGCTAGTTGTTAGCAAGCTTCTTACGGCACTAAGAAGCAACCCCGCAGGGGATGTCAACATCGCTCGTGGATACTTGTATCAGCTTCGAGAATCATCGCCCGCGAGATACGAAAAGGAACTCGTTCCGCTCATAAAGCGAAAGAATCCATCTCCTTATCTTGGCGCGCTAATTTCTGGACTCCCCTTGTCTGACGACGGAGCAATAGCAGCTATTGAGCGGTTCTCTGAGTCTCATTTTAGTGCTTCCCAGCTTGTTGGATTCCGAGACTTTTCGCTCAACTCCAATGTCGTCATTTCATCTATCTTGAGATCGCTTATTGATCGAGGCGATCAGCCCTCTATGCGCGAAGCTCTATCATTCGTCGACCATCTCATAGATAAATCACCTGAAAAGATTGAAGACTGGAGCTTGGTAAGCGAACTTCTTTGGTCTAAGTCCTCGTTAGTCGACAGAGAAGACAATATGACATCGTTCCATTGGTCGAGAGTGGCTAACGCTCTCATAGAGCATGATGACACTATGTCGTTAGAGCTACTTGATAGAATAATTGAAGTTGATGACGCTCTCTCTCCTTACAGGGGAGCGGAGTCGCCTGCAGGGATAGCTGAAAAGATAGTTGTTAAGCATCCAAAAGAGGCATGGCCCATCCTTGCCTCCGCTCTTGAGAAAAGCAGCACCGCATTCTCGGATGTGTTCTCATGGATGACGGATCGTGAACACAATCACCGCGCAAGAGAAATTCTTCTAGCTCTCGACTTCGACGAAATCTTGAAGTGGGCTAGTGCGAGTAAAGAGCGACTGAGTATTCTTGCTCACATCCTTCCCAAGACTCTTGACGAAAGCCCCGCCGGCAGGCTTACACAACGCGCTCTAGATCGATTTGGAGACCAGTCGACTTTCTCCAATGGCTTGTATGCAAGATTTTGGTCAGGATCGTTCAGCGGCCCGAGAAGTGCTCACCATGAACGTCAACGTGAACAGGCTAGAGAGTGGTTAGCTATGACGACGTCAACCAAGGTCAAAGCCTTTTTGATGGACTTCATCAATTACTTGAACAGCGATATCGAACGCGCCCGCAGTGAGGAAGAGCGAGAGTATTGAAGCGGTCCACTCGCGCGCGCGCGCGTTGGCCTGTGGCTAGGGGCCGCCTAGCGCATAGGAAAATTGTGCGGAACCGCGCTCAGCGCGACCCCCGGTGCCCTCTCTCCGGCGAGAGGGACCCATTCTCGATCAAGTGTCATCGTTAAACAGCGACGCGCCGTAACGCTCTACAAGCCGTGTTTAGGTGCGAGACGTGGGGTAGCCGCAGCAGCCCCACGCTCGCCCCGTGTAGGCGTGCTCATTGCGCCACAGGGGTTCCCAGCAGACCGCCAGTCAACTCACGGCGGATCGCCTCCCGCTCGGCAGACGGCAGGCCGACCGGATCGACGGGGGTCAGGGCATCGAGAAAGCGGTCTCGGACGAAGCTCATGCTCCGGTGACTACCCCCGAAACGGATGCCATAGGCGATCCGGCGAAGACGTTGCTCGAACTCTGCTGCCATCGCGCGGAGGTCAGCCATCGCCAGCGCGTCAAGATGCAACTCTTCGAGACGGCGAAGCGAGTTGCATCGTTCCTCTCTCGCTGCGTTGGCGGATTGCTGCTCCGCTTCCAGCCGGACGATCATCGCGTCAAGATCGTCTTTGCGCTGCACCAACTCGGCGACGCTGCGGTCATGTGGCCGGAGCTTGGCGTACGCCTCGTCGCTATGTGCCGCCATCGCCACGAGTTCGGAGCGCACAGATGCAAGGCGTTCGAGATCGGCTTCCAGTTCGGCGCGTTCCGGGTAGAACGATTCGAGTCGCCCGGCGACACGGGCGAGATCGCCATCGATCTGCGCGATGTACGCCTGTAGGGATTGAATCTGTTTAACGTAGTCAGTGCTCATGATCAGTTCCTTGTGGGCCGGTGGTGTGTCGGCTTGACCGGCGCCCTTGCCCGGTCACGCCCTACAGGGGATGGCCGGCAAACGTGCCAATCCCCCCGTAGGGGGGAGCGATTTGCCGGACATCTTTTCCCTTGTGAATCAATGGGTTATGTCCGGCAAAATCGTTGCCTGCGTGCCGGACATAGACTCCAATGGAATCAATGGCTTATGGCCGGCAACTTGGCTGCCGGACACGTGCCGGACTGCCCGTTGCCGGGCATCTGCCGGACATGCCGGCCACGATTCCGGGGCTGCCGGCCATGCGTTCCGGGTCACGACTCGAACTCCCCGGCATTGGCCGACAACACTTCCGCCGGCCGGTTGCGGGCGTCGACACCGGGCACAAGCACAAGCTCACCGGTCGCCAGTAGCGACGCGATCAGAGAGCGCATACGCTTTTCAGCGACACCTAGCCTCCCGCCCTTACCCCCGTGCGCTTCGATGAAGGCATTCTTCGTGAAGCGCCTCCCCTCGGTTTCAGAAACACGCACCGCATCGACGATCAGGCCGGCGTCGACACGGAAGGCCGCATCGCCGGCAAGCGCAAGCGATACAGGCGCCAGTACGCCGCCAGCGAGACGCTCAAGCCATTGCGGTGCACGGGGAGGCGCGTAGTTCGATTTGGTCACGTCAAAGCGCACAAAGCGCCGGGCATCGTCCGCGCTCAAACCGTAGTCCGGCGCCTCGTCGACCGTCATGCCCCGCAACTGAGCCTGCCAGCGCACACCATCCGTCAATGCGGAACTGCCGCGCGCCGCTGCCTGACTCCCGTCACCCGCACGGATCGCACCCTTGTTCGCGTGGTGAACCGCAAGCACGGTCGCACCGGTCGCCTTCCTCAGCGTTTCTAGCATCTCGACAACGCGGGTCGCATCCTCCGCGCTGTTCTCTTCGCCGCCACTGAACCGCGACAGCGGATCGAGCACGATCAGTCGCAGATCGGGAATGTCGCAAAGCCAGTTGCAGAGTTGCTCGAAGAATGCCGTCCGGGCCAGCGCGCGCGTCTCCGGGTCGCGACGCAGCAGGCGGCTATCATCGCCAACGCGCGCGACGACATAGATGCGCCCCTGTGCGCTCGAAACGACTTTCGACTCTTCGTCACCAGATAGGAACTCGACCTCATGCTGCACGATGGGGACTAGCCGGCGATGCAACTCGTCGAGATCGTCTTCGGCTGCGATGATCGCAACACTTCCCGGCTCTTCGATGGCTTCGCCGATGAATTCGCGCTCGGTGGCAATCGCAACCGCAAGAGACAGGGTGAGAAAGCTCTTGCCCGTTCCTCCGGGCGCAATGATCAGGCCGCAGATCGGATGCGGAAGCAGGCCGGAGACAAGGTATTGCCTTGGCTTCGGAGCGCACGCGAGCTTGATCGCTCCACGCGCCGCATCATGCGACGGCAGAGGCGAGGCGCGACCCTCTTCGAGTCGCTCGAATGCCGTCTCGTGCGTCTTTGGCGTGTAGACGGGGCGTAAATAGTCGCTCATGCGCGCCTCTCGTTCTGGCGGATCGCAAACGAGATGCAGCGGATTCGATAGTCTTCGCGAGCGTGCCACTTGTCGCGCTTCCCGAGCGCGGACATTCCGAAGATTCGCTCGATCTGCACCGCACTTTGCGCATAGAACGCAATCATGCTGATCAGGGCTTGATCGGCGCGAGAATGATCGCCGTCGAAGTAGCTCAGATCGCCCTTGTCGAAAAGAGCATTGAACTTGTTCCGATTGCTTGCTCGCCGGCAGATCGAAACGATGTGCTGGTCCGGCAACTCCGGCTTGCCGGCCATTCGCGGGTAGGGAATCTCTTCGATGCTTGAAGCCAGCCCCACCGATGCAAGCGCATTCCTATCCGAAGTCTCCCCGATTGCACTCTCGATGTCCCTAAGCACGAGACATCCGTTAGCGATCTCGTCGCCACTCTCTGGGAACAGATCGAACGTGAGGCTGATATATCGCTTCGACGAGTAGCGCTCGATATGCAGGCCGTTGTAGCTACGGCGACCACGATTTGGGTAGTCAGTCTCAGCATTCGACTCAGCTACAAAGAGATGCACGCCTTCGCCAGACGATGAGACCTCCGCAAATGATCCTGACATCTTGATCCAGTCGAGTAGCGATGGGTGCCAGCCATCAAAAGGATCAAGGGCATGATCGAAGTCGACACAGATCAAGCCGCTGCCGCCGCCTAGGATGACGCCAATGCCGATTGCGCTGACGTTGCTCTCGAACGCACGGAAGGCGCGCTCGATGTCGCGCACTCCATAAGCGGGATTGGGAGGGATAAAATGGCCTGTGTTGGCCGATGCAAGGCGCTTTGTCAGGCGATTGTCGCGAACCTCGACAACGGAGATTCCGTAGGAAAGCCGGCCGCTCTCAAAGAGCGACGGAACTCGCGATGGAATGCGGAACCGTGCCCGGCGTTCGGCGCTTAGCTCAGCGGCTTGATCTTTCAGCACATACCCAATACGGTCGGACATGGTGACGGTTGCTCCCCGTTGCCGGTGGTAGAGTCAAAACTGGAAGGGACGGCGACCGGCTCACGGGGACTGGCGCCGTCCCTTTCTCTTTTTAGCGCGCGCGAGATCGCGCAGCAGACCCGCCCTCGTGGGCGCGAATCCACTCTTGCGCCGCCTGTACGCTCACGAAGCGCCTGCGGCCGTGCTTGAAGGTGCGAAGCGATCCATCGGCTACCGCTTCATAGGCGGCCGTGCGGGTCAGGCCCGTTGCTTCGATGAACTCCGCGAGGGAGTAGCTAAGGCGTGTCGGCTCGCGCTGAGTTGGCTTGTTTGACATCGGACCGGCTCAATTGGTGGACAACGGGTCCACTCTGAACGCTGCCGGATCATCGACTAGGTACAAAAAATCAGGCGGACGCACTTACCTTTGACGCAGCACGGTCCGCCTTGGCGATCTCTCGCTTGACCTTGACTTGAAGCGTGTTCTCGAAGTCGCCTGTCCATCGACTAGGAACAGGCACATCCCTTCGGGTCGCAACTACCATCGCAGCAGTGCCCAGCCCTGATTGCCTGCCGCCTTTCGACTTGAGATAGCGCCACTCAGCGATCGTTATCGCGACAATTGCATCGATCTTCGACTGATCGTGCTTTCCATCTCCACGATCTCCGCGAGACTTGGAGTGCTCTAGTTTCGAGACGTGAATGAACGCTTTGAGTGCTTCGATGCCGAAATACGCCATATCGCCGAGCTTAGATGCCGCCCATAGCTCGTGCCAGTCTTGATCCGCCGGCAAGTACGTAAGCACCCGGCGATCTCCGAAGACGACTGAGAATCCGATCCTCGATGTCATGGCTCCCCGCAGCGTGATGGTGCCCGCATCATCCATGAAGCCGCGAAGTTCCTCGTCTCGAAAGCGAGGCGCGACACTAACGAAAACTTCAACGTCTCGAAGCCGAAAGCGAACCGGAACTAGACCTGCATGGGTCATGTCACCACTCGTCTTTTGTCGAGCACGGAAACCGCGTCCGCCAAATGATCCGGCGCGAGATGCGCGTATCGAAGCGTCATGATTGGCGATGAATGGCCTAGCAATTCGCGGACAGTGTTCAAATCGATTCCACCCATGACAAGGCTAGAAGCGAAGTGGTGCCGGAGATCATGGAATCGGAAGTCTTTCAACTTCGCTGCATCGGCAATGGCCTTCCATGCAGTTTTGATTGAGTGCACGTTGAAGAGCTTTTCGTTCGACGCTGGCGCCTCCTGCCCGGCCTTCATATTGACTAGGACCCGGATCGCATCTTTGTTCAACGGCACGTGTCGCGCTTTACCGCTCTTCGCGTTGGCTGAGCGCACAGTGATCATCTTGTGCGCTTCGTTGAAGTCAGCCCACGTGAGCGCGGTCAACTCGCCGCGCCGCAGCCCGGTATTGAGCGCCAGCAAGATCATCGGCGTGAGGTGGTCGGGATAGCCATGCAGAGGGATTACGGGCAGTGGTGCCATGCCTCGCGACTTGCACCATGCATTGCGATTAGCACGCTCTTGCCGACGCCGTGCGTCGCGTGCACTCAGCACGTCGCGAAGTCGCTTTTCCTCTTCGGCTGACAGGTAGCGAACACGAGTGAGCTTGTCCTCCTTGCTCGCCTTGACCGCCCTCATTGGGTTGGCCTCAAGATGTCCCCACTCGACCGCCTTGGAGAGCGCACCACGAAGCGCCGCAAAGTCGCGATTCACGGTCGCGGGCGAGATGCCATCCGCAAGGCGATCCCGCCGCCACCGCTCCAACTGCAAGGGGTTCACATCGGCAAGCCGGGTATCGAGCACACTGGCGAAGGCAGATAGCAGCCGATTCCGGGTCTCCTTGCCGCTCTTGCGATTGGCTTCGGCCCAATCCCCATAGTCGCCCGAGATCAGGTCGCGAAGGGTCTCGACCGTGTTGCCCTTGTCGGCCGCATCCCGGCCGCGCTTCAAGAGCACAAGTTCAGGGACCGGCTCAGGCCCACCGGCCCGGCTGTGACGCTGCCGGTCTAGGTAGTCAGCCAGTACTTCGGTCGCGACGGCGCGGGCGCGTGCCAGCGTCGTGACCGGGTAGTCCCCAATCAGATAGCGTTGGCCGCGCTTCCATTCGACGTAGAACACGCGCCGGCCGGAAGGGTGAACACGACATAGCAGTCCACGTGTCTTCGAGTCACGGAGATCGACCGGTGAACGGCTCGCTTGGGCGGTCTCGATTCGGGCTTGAGTGAGTGCGGGCATCGGTCTGTGGTGCGTCCTGTGGTGCACTTTTGACCATATAGCGGTATCTAACGGAACTCAATAGGAATCTAAGTTGTTGTTCTTTAAGGCAGGCACTTGATCGATAAGGGCGGCCAAATGCATTCACACGGCAGGGGTCACAAGTTCGAACCTTGTACCGCCCACCAGTTCCACGAAAAGCCCGGCCACGCCGGGCTTTTTTCGTTGGTGCGCGGGCCGATCCGCGCGGGCGCCGCCGGCGCGCATGTTTCCTGGCCCGCAGGGCGGTCGGCCACGGCGCCATAAGTGCTTGTTTCGCAGGGTGAAACCGGGCCTGGGACGGCGCGGTTGTGATACACTCGGCAGGTTGCAGAACCCGCCGGAATTCCCCGCCTGTCGCTGCCTCGCCGGCCCGCCCCGGCAAGGCCCGCTTTGGCCCGGATTCCGGGCAAAGACAACCTGAGAAACACGGAACCCGAATGGCCGATACCGCCAAGGAAATCATCCCCGTCAACCTCGAAGACGAGATGCGCCGCAGCTACCTGGATTACGCCATGAGCGTGATCGTGGGGCGCGCGCTCCCGGATGTCCGCGATGGCCTGAAGCCCGTCCACCGGCGCGTCCTGTTCGCGATGAACGAACTGGGCAACCACGCCAACAAGCCGCACGTGAAGTCAGCCCGCATCGTCGGCGACGTGATCGGCAAATACCACCCGCACGGCGACCAGTCGGTCTACGACACGCTGGTGCGCATGGCGCAGCCGTTCTCGCTGCGCTACATGCTGGTCGACGGCCAGGGCAACTTCGGTTCGGTCGACGGCGACGCCGCGGCAGCCATGCGCTACACCGAGGCGCGCATGGCGCGGCTCACCCACGAACTGCTGGCCGACATCGACAAGGAAACCGTCGACTTCCAGCCCAACTACGACGAGAAGGAACAGGAGCCGACGGTCCTGCCGACGCGCTTCCCGAACCTGCTGGTCAACGGTTCGGCCGGCATCGCGGTGGGCATGGCCACCAACATCCCGCCGCACAACCTGTCGGAAGTGGTCAACGGCCTGATCGCGCTGATCGACAATCCGGAGATCGACGTCGACGGGTTGATGCAGTTCATTCCCGGCCCGGATTTCCCCACCGGCGGCATCATCAACGGCACCGCCGGCATCGTCGCCGGCTACCGCACCGGCCGCGGCCGCGTGCGCATGCGCGCCAAGGCCGACATCGAGGTCAACGACGACAACGGCCGCGAGTCGATCATCGTCACCGAGATCCCGTACCAGGTGAACAAGGCGCGGCTGATCGAGAAGATCGCCGAGCTGGTGAAAGAGAAGAAGCTCGAAGGCATCAGCGAGCTGCGCGACGAGTCCGACAAGGACGGCATGCGCATCTACATCGAGGTCAAGCGCGGCGAATCGGCCGAGGTCGTCCTCAACAACCTGTACCTGCAGACGCCGATGGAATCGGTGTTCGGCATCAACATGGTGGCGCTGGTCGACGGCCGCCCGCAGTTGCTGAACCTGAAGCAGATGCTGGAAGCGTTCGTGCGCCACCGCCGCGAGGTGGTGACCCGCCGGACCATCTTCGAACTGCGCAAGGCGCGCAACCGCGCCCACATCCTGGAAGGCCTGACGGTCGCGCTCGCCAACATCGACGAGATGATCGAGCTGATCAAGACCTCGGCCAACCCGCAGGAAGCGCGCGAGCGCATGCTGGCCAAGACCTGGGAGCCGGGCCTGGTGGGCTCGCTGCTGGCCGCCGCGGGCGCCGAGGCCTCGCGCCCCGAGGACCTGCCGGTTTCGATCGGCTTCGTCGACGGCCGCTACCAGCTCAGCGAGGCGCAGGCCACGCAGATCCTGGAGATGCGCCTGCACCGCCTGACCGGCCTGGAGCAGGAAAAGCTGACCGAGGAATACAAGCTGCTGCTGGAGACCATCGCCGGCCTGATCCGCATCCTGGAAAACCCGGACGTGCTGCTGCAGGTGATCCGCGACGAGCTGCTGAACGTCAAGGCCGAGTTCGGCGACGAGCGCCGCAGCGAGATCCGCCACAGCGAGGAAGACCTGGACATCCTGGACCTGATCGCGCCGGAAGACGTGGTGGTCACGCTGTCGCACGCCGGCTACGCCAAGCGCCAGCCGGCCAGCGCCTACCGCGCCCAGCGCCGCGGCGGCCGCGGCCGCAGCGCGGCGGCGACCAAGGAAGAGGATTTCATCGACCAGCTATGGCTGGTCAACACCCACGACATGCTGCTGACCTTCACCAGCCGCGGCAAGGTGTTCTGGCTGCCCGTGCACCAGTTGCCGGAAGCCGGCTCCAACGCCCGCGGCCGTCCGATCATCAACTGGATCCCGCTGGAGGAAGGCGAGAAGGTCCAGGCGGTGCTGCCGGTGCGCGAATACGAGGAAGGCCGCTACGTGTTCTTCGCCACCAGGCACGGCACGGTCAAGAAGACCCCGCTGACCGAGTTCGCCTTCCGCCTGGCGCGCGGCAAGATCGCGATCAACCTGGACGAGGGCGATGCGCTGGTCGGTGTGGCGCTGACTGACGGCGAGCGCGACGTCATGCTGTTCGCCTCCAACGGCCGCGCGGTGCGCTTCTCCGAATCGCTGGTGCGCGCCATGGGCCGCACCGCTACCGGCGTGCGCGGCATGCGCCTGGCCGAGGGCGCCGATGCGGACGCCGAAGGCGAGCAGGACGAGGGCGAGGCCGGCGATGCCGACGGCACGCCGGTCGCTGCCGAGGCCGGTTCGGAAGTGGTCAGCCTGGTCGTGGTCGACGGCGACGGCGACATCCTGACCGCCAGCGAGCGCGGCTACGGCAAGCGCACGCCGGTGGCCGACTACCCGCGCAAGGGCCGCGGCACCCGTGGCGTGATCGCGCTGAAGACCACCGAGCGCAATGGCCGCCTGGTTGGCGCCATCCAGCTCTCCGATCACCACGAAGTGCTGTTGATCTCCGATGGCGGCACCCTGGTGCGCACCCGCGCCGCGGAGATCTCGCAGGTGGGCCGCAACACCCAGGGCGTCACCCTGATACGCCTGTCCGAGGGCGAGACGCTGCAGGCGGTGGAACGCCTGGACGCCTCGCTGGACGAGGAAGAGGACGGCGGCGTGGAGGCCGCGCCCGCATCCCCCGCGGAAGCGCCGGCCGAAGACCAGCCGCAGACCTGATCCGGGTCCGCGGCGACAGGAAAAACCCCGGCGGCGCCGGGGTTTTTCTTGCCCGCATATCGCCGCCATCCGCTGTAGGAGGGGCTTCAGCCCCGACGCGGCAAACCTCGGTACGTACGCGATTTATCGGTATGCATCGAAACCCGCATGTGTGAGCAGGCTTCGCATCACACGTGCGTGCAGAGAACCTTCGCGCCGTCACTCCGATGGACACGCCGATCTAAGCATTGCGCAGGCGAATCGCCACAACCGCCTGCGTCGCCTGCCGCCATGACCGAAGCCGCCCGTGCAGGGAATGAACACCGGTCCGGAACGACCCCGATGGCTCGACTTCGGCGTTCTATACTGCCGGCATAAACGAGGCAGGGACATGCACATGGAATCGGCAGCGAAGACCCCCGGCGACGCGCGTACCTCCCGGGTACGCGCGTTTTTTGTGGACCGCCTCCCCGGCGGCCCGTCCCCCGGCCGCCGGCGCGGCGCCGGGCCTTTCGCCCGGGCGTTCCTGATCGCCACGCTGGCGCTGCTGGCGGTCGCCGGCTGCAAGCGCAACGAGACCGGGCAACTCCCCGAGCCCAGCGGTGAGCCGGTCAAGGCGCAGCGCGAGGCGGTGGAGGGCTTCGCGCTGGTCGGCGCCTACCCGGACCAGCGCGACGGCAGCCTGGCCATCGCCCTGGAATTCAGCCGGCCGCTGGTGTCCTCGCAGGACTTCGACGCGCTGCTGGCGGTGAAGGACGCCAACGGCGCCGCGGTGCAGGGCAGTTGGGTGCTGGACGACAAGGGCGCGATCCTGCGCTTCCCCTCGGTGGAGGCGGCGAAGGACTACGAGGTGACGCTGAAGGCCGGGCTGTCCGCCGCCGACGGCACCACGCTGGGCAAGGACGAGACCCGCAAGGTGCATACCGGCGAGATCGAGCCGGCGGTGGGCTTCGCCTCGCAGGGCAGCGTGCTGCCGGCGCGCGAGAGCCGCGGCCTGCCGGTGGTGTCGATCAACGTGGCGGAAGTGGACGTGGAATTCCTGCGCGTGCCGGAGAAGCAGTTGCCCAAGTTCTTCGCCGAGTACCAGCGCGGCGGGCGGCGCGGCAGTTGGGACCTGGACAGCGACTACGGCGACAACACCCCCATCGGCCGGCTGGCCGAGCCGGTCTACCTCAACCGCTTCGTGCTGGGCGGCAAGCCCAACGAGCGCATGCTGACCTACCTGCCGGTGCAGGACATCAAGGAACTGCAGGAGCCCGGCCTCTACTTCGCGGTGATGAAGCGCACCGGCCGCTACTCGGGCGATTTCGACACCGCCTTCTTCACCGTCAGCGACGTCGGCCTGCACACACGCGCGTACAAGGACACGCTGTTCGTGCACACGGCCTCGCTGCACGACGGCTCGGCCGCGGGCGGCGCCGAGCTGAAGGTGCTGGACGCGCGCGGCGAGACGGTGCTGACCGGCAAGACCGACGGCAACGGCAACGCGCTGCTGAAGTACACGCTGGACGCCGGCCACGTGCTGGTCGCCACCCGCGGCAAGGACGTGTCCATGCTGCCGTTCAACCAGCCGGCGCTGGACCTGTCCGAGTTCGCGGTGGCGGGGCGCGAGCAGGCGTGGTTCGACGTGTTCGCCTGGTCCGGGCGCGACCTGTACCGGCCCGGCGAGACGGTGCGCATCTCGGCGCTGCTGCGCGACTTCGACGGCCGGCCGGTGCCGGCGCCCAAGCAAGGCGGCGCGCAGCCGGTGTACCTGCGGCTGAAACAGCCGGACGGCAAGGTGTTCCGCGAGACCCGGCTGCAACCGGGCGCGCAGGGGTATTTCGGCTTCGAGCAGGCCATCCCGGTGGAGGCGCCGACCGGGCGCTGGCAGGTGGAATTCCGCACCGACCCGGCCAGCAAGGAGGCGGTGCAGGGGATGACCCTGCGGATCGAGGAGTTCCTGCCCGAGCGCATGAAATTGGACCTGGACAGCGCCCAGGCCACGCTCAAGCCGGGCGAGCCGCTGAAGCTCAAGGCCAGCGCCGCCTACCTGTACGGCGCGCCGGCTGCCGGCAACCGCTTCACCGCCAAGCTGGCGGTGGCGGTGGAGCAGCATCCGCTGGAGCAGTTGCCCGGCTACTTCTTCGGCGATCCGACCATGGAGCTGCCGCGGGAAGCCAAGGACGTCATCGACACCGAACTCGGCGCCGACGGCGTATTGCAGGAGGATATCGCGCTGCCTGACGAGGCCAAGCCGCGCAGCCCGGTGGCCGCCATCCTCACCGGCAGCGTGTACGAGACCGGCGGCCGTACGGTCAACCGCACCCTCAAGCGGGTGATGTGGCCGGCCGCCGCGCTGGTGGGCGTGCGCCCGCTGTTCGACGACAAGGACGGCGCCGACGCCAATGCCAACGCCGGCTTCGAGCTGGTGCGCGTGGACGCGGCCGGCAGGCCGCAGCCGGCCAAGGGGCTGAAGGTCACGCTGGTGCGCGAACTGCGCGACTATCACTGGAACTACGCCGAGGACGGCGGCTGGGACTACGACTTCACCCGCCGCTACGAGAACAAGGAGACCCGCACGCTGGATGTGGGTGCGACCGCCGCGCGCATCGACTTCCCGGTGGAGTGGGGCGAGTACCGGCTGGACGTGTTCGACCCGGCCACCGGCCTGACTGCGCGCTATCCGTTCCGCGCCGGCTGGAGCTGGGACGACCAGAACCGCGGCCTGGACGCGCGCCCCGACAAGGTCAAGCTGGCGCTGGACAGGACCGCCTACAAGGCTGGCGATACGATGAAGGTCACCGTCACGCCGCCGCATGCTGGCAAGGGCCTGCTGATGGTGGAGGCCGACCGCATGCTGTACGTGCAGGCCATCGACGCCAAGCCCGGCAGCACCTTCTCCATCCCGGTCACCCAGGACTGGGAGCGCCACGACGTCTACGTCACCGCGCTGGTGTTCCGCGGTGGCTCGGCGCCCAGCAAGATCACCCCGGCGCGCGCCGTGGGCGTGGCGCACGTGCCGATGGACCGGCGCGCGCGGCGCGTGGCGGTGGGCCTGTCGGTGCCGCAGCAGATGCGGCCGGAACAGGACCTGCGCACCACCGTCAGCGTGCCGGAACTGGCCGGGCAGGCCGCGCACGTCACCGTCTCGGCGGTGGACGTGGGCATCCTCAACATCACCCGCTTCCCGGTGCCCGACGCCAATGCGCAGTTCTTCGCGCAGCGCCGGCTGGGCGTGGACGCCTACGACATCTACGGCCGCGTGATCGAGAGCTTCGAGGGCGGAAGCGCGCGCATCCGCTTCGGCGGCGACATGGCGCTGGCGGCGCTGCCGCAGGCCAAGCGGCCGACTTCGCGGGTGCAGACGGTGGACCTGTTCTCCGGCCCGGTGAAGCTGGACGCGCAGGGCAACGCGCGGATCGCGCTGCGGGTGCCGGACTTCAACGGCACGCTGCGGGTGTCGGCGCTGGTGTATTCGGACACGCGCTACGGCAACCGCGACCGCGAGACCCTGGTGCGCGCGCCCATCGTGGCCGAAGCCAGCCTGCCGCGCGTGCTGGCGCCGGGCGACCGCAGCACGGTGACGCTGGACGTGCAGAACTTCACCGGCAAGGCCGGCGCCTTCAAGGTATTGGTGAACGGCGAAGGGCCGCTGGCGATCGGCGAGGGCAGCCGCAGTACCGACCTGCCCGTGGACGCCAAGCGCACGCTGACCTTCCCGGTCACCGCGGGCGAGGGCTACACCACCGCCCAGGTGCGGGTGCGGGTGGAGGGCAACGGCTTCAAGGTGGACCGCCGCTACGACGTGCCGGTGCGCGCCGGCTGGCCGTCGGTGCTGCGCTCGCAGACGCGGGTGCTGGACGCGCTGGCGCCGGTGGAGATGGGCGCGGGCTTCGCCGACGGGTTGATGCCCGGCTCGGTGAGCGCGCGCATGACGGTCAGCGCCTTGCCGCCGATCCCGTTCGCCAGCGCCCTGCAGGGCGCGCTCAACTATCCCTACGGCTGCGCCGAGCAGACCACCAGCAAGGGCTACGCCGCGCTGGAACTGGACGACGCCACCGCGACGATGCTGGGCGTGGACGGGCTGGACGCGAAGAAGCGCCGCGAACGCATGGAGGGCGCGTTCGGCCGGCTGGCCTCGATGCAGGTGGCCAACGGCCACTTCTCGATGTGGGGCGACGACGGCTACGTCAACCCGGGGCTCACGCCCTACGTGGTCGAGTTCCTGCTGGACGCCAGGCAGGCCGGCTTCGCCGTGCCCGACGCGGTGCTGCAGAAGGCGCTGTCGCGGCTCAACGAAGACCTGCTGGCCGGCGGCGCGCCGTTCTACGGCTACGACCGCCGCGAGCATCTCCGCTTCGCCAACCAGGCCTATGCCGGCTATGCGCTGGCGCGGGTCAACCGCGCCCCGCTGGGCACGCTGCGCGCGCTGTACGACAACGAGCGCGGCAAGAGCCTGACCGGGCTGCCGCTGGTGCACCTGGGCATCGCGCTGACCTTGCAGGGCGACCGCAACCGCGGCGCCAAGGCCATCGATGAAGGCTTCGCCAAGACCGGCGAGCGCCCGGAATACCTGGGCGACTACGGCACCCGGCTGCGCGACGACGCGCTGATGATCGCGCTGGTGCACGAGCACAAGCTGGCCAAGCCCGAATACGACCGCCGCGTGGTGTCGCTGGGGCGCGAGCTGGACGCGCGCCGCAACAGCGGCTGGCTGTGGTTGAGCACGCAGGAGCAGGTGGCGCTGGCGCGGCTGGGCAAGGCGCTGATGGCCGACCAGAAGAAGCTGGTGTCGGGAAGCTGGAGCGCCGGCGGCGACGAGCAGGCGATCGCGCCGGCACGGATGTTCGGCCGCAGCTTCGACCATGCCGCGCTGGCGCGCGGGGTGCGCTTCGTGCCGGAAGGCAGCCCGCCGCTGTACGCCACGCTGGAAGTCGCCGGCGTGCCGCGCAGCGCGCCGGCGCCGGACGACCGCCGCGTCGGCATCGAGCGGCGCTACTACACCACCGACGGCAAGGAGTGGAAGGGCGGCACGCTGAAGGAGGGCGACGCGCTGATCGTGCGGGTGGGCATCACCGCCGGCGTCGCGATGCCGGACGCGCTGTTCACCGACCTGCTGCCGGCCGGCCTGGAGATCGAGAACTTCAACCTAGGCGACGCCAAGCAATGGGCGGAGGTGGTGGTGGACGGCATCGCGATCAGCGACCGCGGCGATGCCGCCGACGTGAAGCACGAGGAGTTCCGCGACGACCGCTACGTGGCCGCGCTCAAGCTGGACCGCGGCGACACCGCCAAGCTGTTCTACCTGGTGCGCGCGGTCACCCCGGGCACGTACACGGTGCCGCCGCCGTTGGTGGAGGACATGTACCGGCCGGACATCCGCGGCGTGGGCAAGTCCTCGCCGGCGGCGATCACGGTGGTGCAGCCGTAGGCGCTGGGATTCATGTCCCTGTTCCGGCGCAAGCGGGGCAGTCCGCCTCGGTCTTCCGTTCCATGGGCGTTGCGGTGATCGCATCGCCCGGGAACGGATGGATTCCGGCCTGTGCCGGGATGGCGAAGGGAGGAGGAAAGAGGAGATGGGAGTGGGATTCCCGCAGCCGTCATCCCGGCGTAAGCCGGGCTCCCCTTTGGTCTTCCGCAATCGCCGGCCGTGAACCGCATTGCCCAAGAGCATGGATTCCAGCCTGCGCCGGAATGACGGGAGTGGGAGCGAACCTCCACTTTCGTCATCCTGGCGGAAGCCGGACTCTCTTTTGACATTCCACAGTCGCCAGCCGTGACCGCATTGTTCGAAGGCAGATGGATTCCGGCTTGCGCAGGAATGGCGAAGGCGGGGAGTGGAGTGAGAATGCGTTTCCCTGATCGTTGCCCCGGCGGAAGCCGGGGTTCCTGTTGACCTTCCGCACCCGCAGGCCGTGACCGTACTGTCCAGCAGCAAAACGGAGTCCGGCCTGGGCCGGCATGGAGAAGGCGGGCGCCGCCGCTGGCTGGCCTGGCTGCGCTGGGGCACCGCCGCGGTGCTGACCGTGTTGCTGGTGCTGGACCTGGCGTTCCCGCCGCCGCTGCCGCAGGCGCGCGACACCAGCACCCTGGTCACCGCGCGCGACGGCACGCCGCTGCGCGCCTTCGCCGACCGCGACGGCGTGTGGCGCTACCCGGCCACGCCCGAGAGCGTTTCGCCGCTGTACCTGCAGGCGTTGCTGGAATACGAGGATCGCTGGTTCTGGAAGCACCCGGGCGTGAACCCGTGGGCGCTGCTGCGTGCGGCCGGGCAATTCGTCCGGCATGGGCGCGTCGTGTCCGGCGGCTCCACGCTGACCATGCAGGTCGCGCGCATGCTGGACCGCCACTCGCGCACGCCGTGGGGCAAGGCCAAGCAGATGCTGCGCGCGGTGCAACTGGAAGTGCACCTGTCCAAGCACGAGATCCTGACGCTCTACCTGGAGCGCGCGCCGTTCGGCGGCACCATCGAAGGCGTCGAGGCCGCCAGTTGGGCCTACCTGGGCAAGCCGGCGCGGCAGTTGTCGCATGCCGAAGCCGCGTTGCTGGCGGTGCTGCCGCAGTCGCCCAGCCGCCTGCGTCCGGACCGGCACCCGGAGGCCGCGCGCGCGGCCCGCGACAAGGTGCTGGACCGCATGGCCGTGCGCGGCGTGTGGTCGCGGGCCGCGGTGGAGGACGCGCGCATCGAGCCGGTGGTGGCGCGCTCGCTGCGGCCGCCCCTGCAGGCCGCGCTGCTGGCCGAACGCCTGCGACGGCAGCAGCCGCACGCCGGGCGCATCGTCTCCACCCTGGACGCCGGCCTGCAGCGCACGCTGGAGGAACGGGTGCAGGCGTATTTCTCCACACTCCCGGCGCGCACCTCGGCGGCGTTGCTGGTGGTGGACAACGCCAGCATGGAGGCGCGCGCCTACATTGGGTCGGTGAGCTTCGGCGACCGCGAGCGGCTGGGCCATGTGGACATGGTGCGGGCGTGGCGCTCGCCGGGCTCCACGCTCAAGCCGTTCCTGTACGGACTGGCGCTGGATGACGGGCTGATCCATTCGGAAAGCCTGCTGGTGGACGCGCCGCAGTCCTTCGGCGGCTACCGGCCGGGCAACTTCGATGCCGCCTTCAACGGCCCGGTCGGCGCCGCCGACGCGCTGCGCCTGTCGCTCAATGTGCCGGCGGTGGACCTGCTGGAACGGGTGGGCGCCGAGCGCTTCTCGGCGCGGCTGGCCAACAACGGGCTGGCCTTGCGCTATCCGCGCGGCGCCAAGCCCAACCTGGCGCTGATCCTCGGCGGCACCGGCGCGCGGCTGGAGGACCTGGTGGGCGCCTTCGCCGCGCTCAACCGCGACGGCCTGTCCGGGCGCGTGCGCTACACCGCGCAGGACCCCACCTCGGACCGGCGCCTGCTGTCGCCCGGCGCGGCCTGGATCGTGCGCGAAGTGCTGGAGGCGCACCCGCGCCCCGGCTACGGCGGCGATGTGCTCGACACCGCCGGCCGGCCGCGGGTGGCCTGGAAGACCGGCACCAGCTACGGCTTCCGCGACGCCTGGGCACTGGGCGGCACGCGCCGCTACACGGTCGGCGTGTGGGTCGGACGGCCGGACGGCACGCCGCTGCCCGGGCAGTACGGCGCGGTGACCGCGCTGCCGTTGATGTTCGAGATCATCGACAGCCTGCCGCGCGTGCAGGGCGACGCCGGGCCGCGTCCCCGCCCGCGCGACGTGGACGTGGCGGAGATCTGCTGGCCGCTGGGGCTGCCGCCGGAACCGGAGGCGCCGCAGCTCTGCCAGCGCCGCCGCACGGCCTGGGCTCTGGGCGGCGCCATCCCGCCGACGTTCGCCGAGCGTGACGCACGTTTGTGGAGCGCCGGCCGCGAGCGTTTCCAGGTGGACGCGCGCAGCGGCTTGCGCCTGTCCGCCGACTGCGCCGCGCCGCACGCGGTGCGCGAGGCCGAGATCGCGCGCTGGCCGGCGCTGGCTTCGCCCTGGTTGTCCGCGCAGACGCGCGCGGCCTCGCGCCTGCCGCCGCTGTCGCCGGACTGCCAGCCCGACGGGCGCGACGCGGCCGAGGAACTGCGGATCGAAGGGCTGAACGACCTGGCTACCCTGGCCCGCGCGCCGGGCAGTCCGCACGGTGTGCGCCTGCAACTGCGCGCGCTGGGCACCGACGCGCGCGTGCAATGGCTGCTGGACGGTCGCTGGATCGCCGAGACCCGCGGCGCGCAGGCGTTCGCCCACGACTTCGACCAGCCCGGCGCCCACCAGTTGACAGCCCTGGCCGACAGCGGCGCGTGGACGCGGGCGAGGTTCAATGTGCTGCGGTGACCGCGCAGTGGGCCGTCTTTGTCTGTAGGAGGGGCTTCAGCCCCGACCCGATGAACCTCTGCACAGCCATGACATCAAGCGTGCCGCAGCGCGCCTTGGCACTGGTTCATCGGATCACCGGATCATTCCCGCCGTGGATTGCGGATGGATCGGATCGGGGCTGAAGCCCCTCCTGCAGGGGAGCGCGTCGCTCAGCCAAGCTGCGCCAGCACGTGCTCCGCGCCGGAGACCTTGTATTCGCCCGGGGCTTCGACGAAGACGTGCTTCACCACGCCGTCCTCCACGTACAGGGCGAAGCGCTTGGCGCGCACGCCCATGCCGTAGGCGCTGGCATCCATCTCCAGGCCCAGTGCCTTGGCCAGGTCGGCGTTACCGTCGGCCAGCATCTGCAGTCCGTCCGGCACCTGCTGGGTCCGGCCCCACGCCTGCATCACGAACGGGTCGTTGACCGACACGCAGAAGACCTCGATGCCGCGGTTGCGGAAATCGTCGAAGTGGCGCACGTAGCTGGGCAGGTGCTTTTCCGAGCAGGTCGGGGTGAACGCGCCGGGGACGGCGAACAGCACCGCCTTGCGGCCGTCGAACAGGGCGATGGTGTCGATGGTCTCCACGCCGTCGCGGATGCGCTTGAGGGTCACTTCGGGGATGCGGTCGCCAACCTGGATGCTCATCGTGGGTGCCTGCGTGGAGGGAAACTGAACGCAGTGTAGCGCGTCGGCGTGGCGAGTCCGTGACGGGCTTGAAAACGCCGGGCCCGCGCCTATTTCCCGGTCATCGGCGCCCGCCGCGCGCGGCGCCTCTTGCAGAGGAGAACCGACATGAGCATCGTGCAGTACAACCCGTGGGGCAACGCCCGTGGCCTGCAGGACGAGATCCGGCAGGTGTTCGACCGCTTCCTCGGCGAAGCCGACGCCGACCAGTCCAACGTGGTGACCAGCCAGTGGGCGCCGCGCGTGGACATCCGCGAGGACGCCGACCGCTTCGTCATCCTGGCCGACATCCCCGGCGTCGATCCGCAGGACATCGAGATCCACATGGACAAGGGCATCCTGACCCTGCGCGGCGAGCGCGCGTCGGAGAAGAAGGAGGAGGGCGCCCGCTTCTCGCGCGTGGAGCGCGTGCACGGCACCTTCTACCGCCGCTTCGCCCTGCCGGACAGCGCCAACGCCGACGGCATCACTGCCAGCGGCAAGCACGGCGTGTTGCAGATCGACATCCCCAAGAAGCCGGAAACCACGCCGCGCCGCATCCAGGTGCAGTAAGGCGCCGCCCGCACCGTCCCGCGCCCCGCGCGCCGGGAGGTGCGCGGGCCCGCCTGCCTATAGAATCGGCCCGTGGCGCCCGCGTCGCGGGCCTTTTGTTTTCCCGTGCCCGGCGATGGCGGCGCGGTCTGGACGGAGTATCCATGCAGTTCAAAGACTATTACGCGGTGCTGGGCGTAGAGCCGAGCGCCGGCGATGCCGAGATCAAGACGGCGTACCGGCGGCTGGCGCGCAAGTACCATCCCGACGTCAGCAAGGAGCCCGGCGCGGAGGAGCAGTTCAAGGCCGTCAACGAAGCCTACGAGGCGCTGCGCGATCCGCAGAAGCGCGCGGCCTACGACCAGTTGCGCGCGCGCGGCTACCGGCCGGGCGAGGAGTTCCGGCCGCCGCCGGACTTCGGGCGCGGCGGGCCCGGGGCGCCGGATTTCGATTTCGAGGAGATCTTCGGTGGCGCCGGCGGCGGGGGCGGCGGTTTCAGCGATTTCTTCGAGGGGCTGTTCGGCCGCCGCGGCCGCGGTCCCGACGCCGCGCAGCCGCGCGGCCCGCAACCGCCGCGCGACACCCGTGCCAAGCTGGCGGTGCCGTTGCAGGCTGTGCACGACGGCGGCAGCGTGCGGGTGAACGTCAACGGCCGGCAACTGGACGTGCGCGTGCCCAAGGGCGTCAAGCCGGCGCAGGTGATCCGCCTGGCCGGGCAGGGCACCTACGGCGGCAACCTGCTGCTGGAAGTGGAGTACGCGCCGCACCCGCAGTTCGAGGTGGACGGCCGCAACATCATCCATGTGCTGTCGGTGACGCCGTGGCAGGCGGCCCTGGGCGCCACCCTCAGCGTGCCCACCCTGGGCGGCGCGGTGGAGCTGAAGGTGCCTGCGGATTCGGACACCGGCCGCAAGCTGCGCCTGCGCGGCCGCGGCCTGCCCGGCACGCCTCCGGGCGACCAGATCGTGGAACTGGAAATCACCGCCCCGCGCGCCGAGACCGAAGAACAGCGCAAGGCCTACGCCAAGCTCGCCAAGGCCTTCGACGCCTGACCCGCAGGGTGCGCCCCGGCGCACCACGCCTTTCCATCCACCGTCATTGACGTCGCGGGTGCCGTGGCAGTGCGCAGCGCGCGCCCGACGTGGCGAGATTTTCGCCATAGGGCTTGACAGGGCCGTGGCGCAAGGCGGTGCGAGGGTTATCCACAGATTCGTGCAGCTTTCATCCACACGGATTGTGGAAAACCTGCCTGTGAGCCGGCCGCGACAGGGTCATCGCCGGGGCGATGTTCCACGCACAAAAAACCACGCCGCCCGGAGGCGGCGTGGTGCATGCGACGAGGAGGTCGCTTACTTGGCGCCGGCGGCGGGTGCCGTGCCGGGGACGGTCAGGCCGCGCTTCTCCAGCAGCGGCTCGATCCGCGGGTCGTGACCGGCGAAGTCGCGGAACAGCTTCATCGCGTCCTCGCTGCCGCCGCGCGAGAGCAGGGTCTTGCGGAAGTGGTCGCCGTTCTCGCGCTTCAGGCCGCCGTGCTGCTTGAACCACTCCACGCTGTTGGCGTCCAGCACTTCCGACCAGATGTAGGCGTAGTAGCCGGCCGAGTAACCGCCCATGATGTGGCTGAAGTACGGCGTCTTGTAGCGCGGCGGCACCGGCGCGTAGGCGATGCCGTCGGCGGCCAGCGCGTCGGCCTCGAACTTCATCACGCCGGCGGCGTCGGGCACCTGGTCGGCGGTGATCTGGTGCCAGCGCTGGTCCAGCATGGCCGCGCCCAGGTATTCGGTGGTGCCGAAGCCCTGGTTGAACTTGGATGCGGCGATCACCTTGTCCAGCAGCGCCTGCGGCATCGGCTCGCCGGTCCTGTGGTGCTTGGCATAGTTGGCCAGGATGCTCGGCCAGTCGGCCCACATCTCGTTGACCTGCGAGGGGTATTCGACGAAGTCGCGCGGCACGCTGGTGCCGCTG
>CALJUL010000098.1 GCA_937975725.1 uncultured Pseudoxanthomonas sp.
ACCACAGGCCGTGCAGGCGGCCGCGCCCTCGACCGCGCGCTGAGCCGCGACCGCGGCCGCCTGCACGGCCTGTGGTCGCGCTGGCAGGGCCGGCCGGCCGATGCCGCCGCTCGGGCGGCCTTCGAGCAGGCGCTGGAAGCCTCCGTCGCCGCGCGCGAACGTCGCCGCTCCGCCGTACCGGCGGTGACCCTGGACGAAGCCCTGCCCATCGCCCGCGAGGGCGAGCGCATCGTCGAACTGATCCGCCGGCACCCGGTGGTCGTCATCGCCGGCGAGACCGGTTCCGGCAAGACCACCCAGTTGCCCAAGCTGTGCCTGGCCGCCGGCCGCGGCGTGGCCGGCATGGTCGGCTGCACCCAGCCGCGCCGCATCGCCGCGCGCGCGGTGGCGCGGCGGGTGGCCGAGGAGCTGAAGACCGAGGTCGGCCGCGGCGTGGGCTTCCAGGTGCGCTTCAACGACCAGGTGGGCGAGGACACCCACATCAAATTCATGACCGACGGCATCCTGCTGGCGGAGATCGCCAGCGATCGCTGGCTGTCGGCCTACGACACGATCATCGTCGACGAGGCGCACGAGCGCAGCCTCAACATCGATTTCCTGCTCGGCTACCTGAAGCAGTTGCTGCGCAAGCGCCGCGACCTGAAGGTCATCGTCACCTCGGCCACCATCGACACGGAACGCTTCGCCAGGCACTTCGACGACGCGCCGGTGATCAGCGTGGAGGGGCGGACGTATCCGGTGGAGGTGAGGTATCGGCCGCTGGAGGAGCAGAGGCCGGAGGCCGGAGACCAGGGGCCGGGGGGAAGCGATGATGCCGCGAGGCCACGGGCTTCCGCCGGTCCCCGGCCCCTGGCCTCCGGCCCCGGCTTCACGATCACTGACGCCATCGTCGCAGCCATCGACGACATCACCCGCCAGGACCCGCGCGGCGACGTGCTGGTGTTCCTGCCCGGCGAGCGCGAAATCCGCGATGCGCACCAGGCGCTGGAGCGGCGCAAGTACCGCGAGACCGAAGTGTTGCCGCTGTACGCGCGGCTGTCGGCGCGCGACCAGGACCGGGTGTTCAATCCCGGGCCGAAGCGGCGGCTGGTGCTGGCCACCAACGTGGCCGAGACCTCGCTGACCGTGCCGCGCATCCGCTACGTGGTCGATCCGGGCCACGCGCGGGTGAAGCGCTACAGCCCGCGGCAGAAGCTGGACCGGTTGCACATCGAGCCGATCAGCCAGGCCAGCGCCAACCAGCGCAAGGGCCGCTGCGGGCGCGTCGCCGAGGGCGTGTGCTACCGGCTGTATTCCGAGGCGGACTTCCTGTCGCGGCCGGAATTCACCGATCCCGAGATCCGCCGTTCCAGCCTGGCCGGGGTGATCCTGCGCATGCTGCAACTGGGGCTGGGGCGGATCGAGGGCCGTGTTCCGTCTCCGGCGGAACGCGCATCCGGGACGAGCACGCAGGACTCGTCCCGGATCATCGAAAACTTCCCGTTCCTGGAGCCGCCGGACGAGCGCGCCATCGCCGACGGCTGGCAGCAGCTCGCCGAACTGGGCGCCATCGACAAGGACAGGAAGCTGACCGCCATCGGCCGGCAGATGGCGCGGTTGCCGGTGGACGTGAAGCTGGCGCGCATGCTGGTGGCCGCGCAGCAACACCGCTGCCTGCGCGAAATGCTGGCGATCGCCGCCCTCCTCGGCATCCAGGACCCGCGCGAGCGCCCGCCGGAGGCGCGCGAGGCGGCCGACAACGCGCACGCGAAGTTCGCCGACGCGCGCTCGGAATTCGTCGGCATCCTCAGGCTGTGGGAAGCCTACCGGCAGGCCCACGAGGACCTCACCCAGTCCAGGCTGCGCGACTGGTGCGAGCGGCATTTCCTCGGCTTCCTGCGCATGCGCGAGTGGCGCGAACTGCACCGCCAACTGGTGGTGCTGTGCGAGGACATGGGCTGGCCGCTCGGCGAGGACAGCCCGCTGCTGGCCGAGGGCGCGACGGAAAAGGCGCGCCAGGCCGCCTACGTGGCCCTGCACCGCGCGCTGGTCGCCGGCCTGCCCACGCAGGTAGGGCACCGCACCGAGAAGGGCGACTACCTGGCGCCGCGGCAGCGCCGCTTCCACCTGTTCCCCGGCTCCGCGCTGGCGAAGAAGCCGCCGCCGTGGGTGCTCAGCGCCGCGCTGCTGGACACCCAGCGCGTGTGGGGCCTGACCAATGCGGCGGTCGAGCCGGACTGGGTGATCCAGGAAGTGCCGCACCTGCTGCTGCGCAGGCACTTCGATCCGCACTGGTCGCGCGCGCAGGGGCACGTGCTGGCCTCCGAGCAGATCAGCCTGTTCGGGCTGGTGCTGGCGCCGAAGAAGCCCGTGCACTACGGCCGCATCGCGCCGCAGGAGGCGCACGACCTCTTCGTGCGGCAGGCGCTGGTGACCGGCGAGATCGATACGCGCGCGGGCTTCGTCGCCGACAATCTGAAGACACTGGAGCGCGCACGCGAAGAGGAAGCCAAGCTGCGCCGCGCCGGCCTGGTCGCCGACGAGGACTGGCAGGCCCGCTGGTACCTGGACCGGGTGCCGCCGGAGATCCATTCCGCCGCCGGCCTGGATGCCTGGTGGAAGGGCGTGCCGGCGGACAAGCGCCGCGCACTGCACTGGTCGCTGGACGACCTGCTGCCGGGCGAGGGCAGCGAGGAAGACCGCTATCCGAAATACCTGGCCCTGGGCGATGCGCGCCTGCCGTTGCACTACCGCTTCGAGCCCGGCGCGACCGACGACGGCGTGACCCTGGACGTGCCGCTGCACCTGCTCAACGCGCTGGACCCGGCGCGGTTGTCGTGGCTGGCGCCCGGCTTCGTCGCCGACAAGGCCGCCGGGCTGATCCGCAGCCTGCCCAAGGCGATGCGGCGCAACTACGTGCCGGCGCCGGATTTCGGCCGCGCCTTCTTCGAGGCGTTCCCCAAGCCCACCGCCGACGACATCCGCGGCGAGCTGGCGCGCTTCCTCACCCGCACCACCGGCGTGGCGGTGGCGGCGCTGGATTTCGACGAGGCCGCGCTGGAGCCGCACCTGCGCATGAACCTGCGCCTGCGCGAAGACCCCGCCGGCGAGGGCCGGCGCAAGGATGGCGACGCGCGCGTGCTGACCGAATCGCGTGACCTGGACGCACTGCGCGCGCGCTTCGGCGCGCGCGCGGGGCAGGCGTTCGCCGCGCGCGCCGGGCGCGCGATGGCGGCGACCGGGCTGCGCGAATTCCCCGCCAACCCCATCCCGCGCGAAGTGCCGGGCGAAGCCGGCGTGCCCGCCTATCCGGCGCTGCGCGACGACGGCGAGAGCGTGGCCTTGCAGGTGTTCGCCGACCGCGCCGAAGCCGACGCCGCGCATCCACGCGGCGTGCGTCGGCTGCTGGAGATCGCCCTGGCCGACAAGGCCAAGCAGGCGCGCAAGCAGTTGCCGGTGTCGCCGAAGACCGGCCTGCTGTACGCCGCCATCCACGAGTTCGATGCCGGCGCGCCGGCCAACGCCTCCGCGCGCCAGGACCGTCTGCGCGGCGACATCGTCGAGGCGGCCACCAACGCGGTGCTGGCCGACGGCCTGGGCGAGATCCGCGATCGCGCCGCCTTCGAACGGCGCCGCGACGAAGCCGGCAGGCGCTTGTTCGGCGAAGCGATGGAGCGGCTGGCGTTGGCCGAAGCGATCCTGTCGGCGGTGGCGGAACTGAAGCCGGCGCTGGAAGCGCCGCTGATGGGCTGGGCGCGCGGCAACCTGGACGACCTGCGCGCGCAACTGGCGGCGCTGGTGCCGCCGGGCTTCCTGCGCGCCACGCCGGCCGACGCGCTGGCGCAACTGCCGCGCTACCTGAAGGCGATGACGCTGCGCGCCGAGCGCGCCAAGCGCGACCCGGCCCGGGACCAGGCACGCATGCTGGAGATCAAGCCGTTCGCCGACGCGCTGCGGCGGGCCGCGGACGACGGCCTGGCCGGCCGGCCGGAATGGCAGGCGCTGCGCTGGGACCTGGAGGAACTGCGCGTGTCGATGTTCGCGCAGGAACTGGGCGCGCGCGGCGGGGTTTCGCCGAAGAAGCTCGCGCAGCGGCTGCAGGCGCTGCGCGGCTGAGCCGCGCGGCGCGGGTCAGTCGACGCGCTGCACCTTGGGCCGCGGATTGTGGCCTTCGACCTGCAGGTACCAGCCGCTGATCTTGCCCGGCGCGATCAGCACCTTGGGATTGGAGACGGGCTTGCCCATGTAGTAGTCGCCCTCGGTCACGCGCCAGCGCTGGCCGTTCTCCAGGGTGAACACGGTGCCGCGCGACCAGCCGCGCAGGTCGCCCTTCACGCTGCTGGAGATCGGCTCCATGCCGTCCTTACCGAACCAGGTGCCCAGCACGCGGGTCTCGCTTTCCTTGCGCGTGGCCTCGACGACGGTCTTCTGCTCCTCGCGCAGCAGCGAGTCGAGCAGGTCGAGCTGGGCCTGGGTGAGCTGGTCCAGGCCGGTGGCCTTCATCTGCTCCGGCGTCAGCCGCTTCTGGATGGCGACGTACTCGCGCGCAGCCAGCGCAGGCAGGGCGGTGCAGGCCAGGACGAGGGCGAGGGAAAGCGGAGCGAGCATGCGCATGCGGGTCACCTGCGGGGTCGTCGGGGGGATCACTTGATGCGGCGCACGGGTGCCGCGGTGTTGTAGCCCTCGATCTTCATGAACCACGTGTTGCCGAAGCGCGAAGGGGCGATCCTCACCCGCGGGTTCTCCAGGCGCACGCCGGCCAGCGACGCCGGTTCGGCCTGTTCCCACACCTGGCCGTTGGCCAGCGTGTACTGGCGGCCCTTGGCGAAGCCGTTGAAGCTGCCGGCGATGGTGCTCTCGATGGGCTCGGCGCTGCCGAAGTCGAAGAAGCCGCGCGCCTCGCGCTCCACTTCCTTGCGCCCGGCCTCCTTGGCCTCGGCCACCGCGGCTGCGGTCTGCTGGCCCACTTTGCGCTGCAGCCAGGCTTCCAGCGCGGCCAGTTCGGCGGGGCTGAGCTTGTCCAGGCCGGCGGCCTTGAACTCGGCCTCGGTCATGTTCTCGCGCAGGTTGCCCGGGCCGGTCGCCGCGGTGCTTTCCTGGGCCAGCGCGGTCGCCGCGCACGCGAGCAGGACGATGGATAGAAACGAGCGGATCATCTGCGTGGCTGTTCCCGTGGGCATCCGGCCGGTAGTGTAGTCATTCCCGGCGTCCCCTGTCCGCCGCTGCCTCCGTCATGAACCGCTCCGAGCCGTCCATCGCTTCCCTGTCGCGGCACCCCGCCGTTTCCGCCTTGCCGGAGCGCGTGCGGACGGTGCTCGACGCGGCGCTGCAACGGCCGGACGCGGGCGAGGGCATGGCCGATGCGCTGCCGGTGCTGTCCGATGCCTTGGACATCCTGCGCGGGCTGTCGGCCGACGCGGACGTGGTGGCGGCCGCGGTGCTGGCGGGCCTGCCGGCCGTGCAGGCCGACGCGCTGCCGCCGCTGGTGCGGCAGTCGCCGGCGCTGGCCGACCTGATGGAGGGCCAGGCCGCGGCGGCGCAGGTATGGGCGTTGCATGCCGAGCAGGTGCGCGGCGGCAACAGCGAGGGCCTGCGCCGGCTGCTGCTGGCGCTGGTGCGCGACCTGCGCGTGGTGCTGATCCTGCTGGCGCGGCAACTGGCGCGCATGCGCGCGGCCGGCGCCCTGCCCGAGGCCGAGCGGCAGGCGCTGGCGCGGCTGACCCGCGACATCCACGCGCCGCTGGCCAACCGGCTGGGCATCTGGCAGTTGAAGTGGGAGCTGGAAGACCTGGCCTTCCGCTACCTGCAGCCGGACACCTACCGGCAGATCGCCGCGCAACTGGACGAGAAGCGCACCGGCCGCGAGCGCTACATCGCCGGCGTCATCGACACGCTGCGGCGGGCGCTGGCCGAGCACGGCATCCGCGCCGAGATCAGCGGCCGCCCCAAGCACATCTACAGCATCTGGCGGAAGATGCAGCGCAAGCAGGTGGCCTTCGGCGAACTCTACGACCTGCGCGCGGTGCGCATCGCGGTGGACGACGTGGCCGCCTGCTACGCCGCGCTGGGCATCGTGCACGCGCTGTGGGTGCCGATCCCCAGCGAGTTCGACGACTACATCGCCCGGCCCAAGGCCAACGACTACCGCTCGCTGCATACCGCGGTGGTCGGCCCGGAAGGGCGCACGCTGGAAGTGCAGATCCGCACCCACGAGATGCACGCGCAGGCCGAGCTGGGCGTGGCCGCGCACTGGAAGTACAAGGAAGGCAAGGGCGGCGGCGACGCCTTCGACCGCAAGATCGCCTGGATGCGCCGGCTGCTGGACGGCGCGGCCGACGGCGACGCCGCCGCGCTGGCCGGCGACCTGGACGCCGAACTGGCCGAAGAGCGCGTGTACGCGCTCACCCCCAAGGGCGAAGTGGTGGACCTGCCGCAGGGCGGCACGGTGCTGGACTTCGCCTACCACGTGCACACCATGGTCGGCCACCGCACCCGCGGCGCCAAGGTCAACGGCCGCATCGTGCCGCTCAACCACGCGCTGCGCAGCGGCGACCGGGTGGAGATCCTCACCTCGAAGGAACCCGAGCCGCGCCGCGACTGGCTGCTGCCGGCCAACGGCTTCCTCGCCAGCGGCCGCTCGCGCGACAAGGTGCGCGCGTGGTTCCACAAGCTCGACCGCGCGCGCAACGTGCAGGCCGGGCGCGAACTGCTGGAGAAGGAACTCAAGCGGCTGGGCCTCCATCAGGCCGATCTCGCTGCGGCGGCGAAGAAGTTCCATGCCGACAGCGTGGACGACCTGTATATCCAGGTGGCGCTGGGCGACGTCGGCCCGCATCAGGTCGGCCGTGCGTTGCACGAGGAACAGCGCGCCGCGGCCGAGCCCGCATCCGCGTCCGTGCTGCCGGCGCGGCGGCCGCCGAAGCGCGTGGCCGCACCGGGCAAGTCCAAATTCACCGTGCAGGGCGTGGGCAACCTGCTGGTGCAACTGGCGCGCTGCTGCCAGCCGGTGCCCGGCGAACCCATCGCCGGTTACCTGACCCGTGGACGCGGCGTCACTGTGCACCGCACCGGCTGCGCGTCCTTCGTGCGCCTGGCCGCGGCCAACCCGCAGCGCGTGCTGCCGGTGGAATGGGGGCAGGCCGGCGGCGGCTACGAGGTGGACGTGCAGATCGCGGCGATCGACCGCAAGTGGCTGCTCAAGGACATCACCACGCTGATCGCGCAGGAAGAGGCCAACGTGCTGGACATCAACAGCCAGAACGCGCGCGGCAGCGGCCGCGTGCATTTGCATCTGCGCCTGAAGGTGGCCGACTTCGGCCAGTTGTCCACGCTGCTGGGCAAGATCGACGCGCTGCCCGGGGTGGAGGAAGCACGGCGTTCAGGCTGAGTGCGTATCCTGTCGGCGTGCCGCACGCCGACGAACGCCTCACGCCCAGTCCCGGTCGTCGCATCGAACCCGCGTCCGATGCCGCGCCCCCGCGGCCTTCCGCGCCGCGCGCTTCCCGCTACCGTCCGCCCGCCTGGCGCAGCCGCGCCGTGTGGCGCGTGCTGCTGGCGTTGGCGCTGCTGGCGGGCGTGCTGCTGGTGGCGTTCCGCCGACCCTTGGCCGAAGCGATCTGGCCGCAGACACGCATCCAGCGCCTGCTCGACCAGGCCGAAGCCGCGCTGGTGGCCGGCCGCCTGCAAGCGCCGGACGGTGACGGCGCACGCCAGTTGTTCGAGGCCGCGCAGGCGCTGGACGGCGACCGCAGCGAGGCGGCGCGCGGGTTGCAACGGGTCGCGCAGGCCGCGCTGGCGCAGGCCGGCGACGCCTTGCAGGCCAACCGGTTCGAGGAGGCCCGCCGCGGGATCGCGCTGGCGCGCGAGTTGCAGGCGCCGCGCGCGCAGGTGCAGGCGGTCGAAGCGCGCCTGCGCGCGCGCGAAGCCGAATACGCCGGCATCGACGCGATGCTGCTGGCCGCGCAGCGCGCCGCGGAGGCGGACAGGCTGCTGGAAGGCGAGGACGCCGCGCTGCCGCTGTACCGGCGCGTGCTGGCCCTGCAGCCGGACCGGCTGGAAGCGCTGGAAGGGCGCGAGGACGCACTGTCGGACGTGCTGCAACAGGCGCGCCGCGCACTGGGCCACGGCGACATGGCGCTGGCCGCCGGCCTGGTCGCGCAGGCGCGCGACTTCGACGCCGGCCACGTGGACCTGCCGCAGGCGCAGGCGGAACTGGCGCGCGCACTCGACGCGCGCCGCGCGCAGGCGGCGAAGGAGTTGCGGCGCGGGCGCCTGGAAGCCGCGCAGGCGGCCTACGAGGCGGTCGTCGCCGCGGCGCCGGACGATGCGGCCGCGCGGCAGGGACTGGTGCAGGTCGGCCAGGCGTATGCGCGCGACGCCGGCCGCAAGGCCGAGGATTTCCAGTTCGCCCAGGCCGCCGCGGGCCTGGACCGCGCGCGCCTGCTGGCGCCGCAGTCGGCGGAACTGGCGGATGCGGAACGGCGCCTGGAGCGTTCACGCCAGGCCCGCTCGCGCTTGTCCAGCGCGCTGCCGGCGCACGAGCGCGACCGCCGGGTGCAGGCCCTGCTGGATGCGATGGCGCAGGCCGAGGCGCGCGGGCAATGGATCACGCCGCCCGGCGAGAGCGCCTACGACCGCCTGCGCGCCGCGCAGGCGCTGGCGCCGGAATCGCCGGCCGTGCGCCAGGCTGCCACGCGCCTGCTGCCGGCGGTAAGCCGCTGCCTGGACGACGAGCTGCGCGCCAACCGCATCCGCCGCGCGCAGGCATGCCTGCAAGCCTGGCAGACCGTGCAGCCGGGCGACGCCGCGCTGCCCGACGCGCGCCGCCGCTTGGCCGAGAAGTGGATCGCGGTGGGCCTGGAGCGGCTGGAAGCCGGCGACGTGGCTTTCGCCGGGCAGGCGCTGCAGGAGGCGCGCCGGTTGGACGCGCGCGCCGCCGGCCTGGACGCGATGCAGGAACGGGTCAGGACCGCGCAGACCGTGCCGGTGCCGTGACGGTCGGGGTTCCCGGTTGAGCGATGCCTGTCAGCCCAGGAACACGCGCTCCACCACGGTGCGCGCGGCATCCAGCGAGAAGTGGCGGCGGATGTTCTCGCGTCCGTGTGCGGACAGGGTGTTCCACAGCGCTTCGTCGCCGTACAGGGTGACCACGGCGTCGGCGAAAGCGGCCGGATCGTCGGCGACCAGCGTGTCCACGCCGTGGGTCAGGTGCATGCCTTCCACCGCGCACGAAGTGGCCACCACCGGCTGGCCGTGCGCCATGCTCAGGTTGACCTTGCCCTTCACGCCGGCGCCGAAGCGCAGCGGCGCCACTGCCACGCGCGCGCCGTCCATGTACGGGTCCAGGTCGGGCACGTGGCCGTGCACCCGGATGCCATCGGTGCGGCCGAGCGCGAGGATCTCGCCGGGCGGCTCCGCGCCGATGCAGTGGAAGCGCACCTCCGGCAGGCGCGCGCGGACCAGCGGGAACACCTCGCGCGCGAACCACAGCACCGCGTCCACGTTGGGCGGATGGCGGAAGCCGCCGACGAACACCAGGTCGCGGCGCTGCGCGAACGGCAGGCCGCCGTCGGCCAGCTCGTGCAGGTTGGACAGCACTTCGACCCGCGCGCCGGGCGCCGCCTGCGCCAGCAGGTCGCGCTCGTAGGGACTGACGACCAGGGTGGTGTCGGCCTGGCGCACCAGCGCCAGTTCGCGCTCGCGCGTGCGCTGCGCCGCCTGCGAGCCCACGCCGTCGCCTGCGATGCCGGCCGCGCGCGCTTCGCGCAGGTAGTGCAGGTCCACGGTGTCGAACACGATGCGCGCGCGCGGCGCGTGGCGTTGCAGCAGCGGCAGGCATTCCGCGGCGACGTAGTGTCGCGACAGCAACACCACGTCGAAGCGCGCGCCGTGCTGCTTCAGCCAGGCCGGTGCGCCGGCCGCGAACGGCGCGTACCAGGCTTCCACGCCCATGGCCTGCAAGCGCGCGGTGTAGGCGCCGGCGTAATGCAGGTTGGCGGGCAGGAACACCACGTGCGCGCCCTCGTCCAGCAGCAGGCGCAGCAGGTGCCACATGCGCAGCGAGGCCGAATCCCGGTCCGGGCGCGGCGTGTCGCTGTCCACCACCAGGATCTGCCGCTTGCCGCGCGCCAGCAGGGCGGGCGTCGGTAACTGGTGCGGCGCGAGCTGGCGTTGCAGTTCGGCGGCCCATTTGCGGGCGAATACGCCGCGGTTGCGGACCTGCCAGGCCTTCACGCCGCTGCCGGTGTCGGTGCCGGCGGTGGCGCCCTCCATGTGCACCACGCGCGCCTGCGGCTGGCAGACCACGCGCAGGCCGCGGGCGCGCACGGCGAAGGCCAGGTCGGTGTCCTCGTAGTAGGCCGGCGCGTAGCGCGGGTCGAAGCCGCCGATGTCGCGGAACAGCGCCGCCGGCACCATCAGCGCGGCGCCGGAGCAGTAGTCGGCGTCGCGCAGGTGGGCGAAGCGCGGGTCCTGCGGCGATTCGAACCGCCCGTAGTTCCACGCGCCGCCGTCGCTGAAGACCACACCGCCGGCTTCCTGCAGGCGGCCGTCCGGGTACACCAGTTGGGCACCGGCCAGGCCCGTGCCGGGCCATGCGCCGAAGGTGGCGTGCAGCGCGTCCAGCCAGCCGGGTTGCGGCACGGTGTCATTGTTCAGGAAGACGATGAAGCCGCCCCGCGCCAGCGCGGCGCCGTCGTTGCAGGCGGCGATGAAGCCGCCGTTGCATGCGCGCCGGTGGTAGCGCAGCCCGCCGATGGCGGCCATCCACGCGGCGGTCTCGTCGGACGAGCCGTCGTCCACCACGATGACCTCGCAGGCCGCCTGCGGCGGATGCGCCGCCAGCGCGCGCAGGCAGGCCAGGGTGTGCCGCGCCTGGTTGTAGACGGGGATGACGATGCTCACCACGGGCGCGTCGCCGCACGGCACGGCGAACGGCGCGAAGGTGTCCTCCGGCGGGAAGTACAGCCCTTCCGCCGGCAGCGCCGGCGCGGGCCGCAACTGGCGCAGCACGCGCTGCCAAGTGGCCTTCCAGCCCCGCGTGCGCAGGCTGGTCATGCCGCGCCGGGCCAGGCCGCGCGCACGTTCCAGCAGGAAACGCACGTCGGCCCAAGACATCGACATCCTGTTGCAACTCCGGCTGAGTGGGGGGCTGCCGGCGCAAGCGCGTGCGCGGGGGCTGCGCTAGACTCGCCGGACTTCCCATTGTCGCATCCCCTGTGGCCCGCAACGACTACGACGACGAAGACCTGGACGACGAGAGCGATGGCGACGGGGAAGGGCCGGGCTGGCGGCAGCGCCTGCTGGGATGGGGGCTGGCGGCGGTCGGGCTGGGACTGGGCTTCCTGATCCCCTACGTGCTGTACCTGAACCACCAGGTTACCGAACGCTTCGGCGAACTGCGCTGGCAGATCCCCACCCGCGTCTACGCGCGCCCGCTGCAACTGGCGCCGGGGCTGGCGATGGACGTGCAGACCCTGAAGACCGAACTGGATGCGGCTGCCTACCGCGAGGACGGCGCCGGCCAGGCCGCGGGCACCTATGCCCGCGACGGCGGCCGTTTCACCATCGCCAGCCGCGGCTACATCGACGTGGACGGGCGGGTCGCGCCGCGGCGCATCCAGGTCACCCTGTCCGGTGGCAGTGTCGCCGGCGTGCGCGACCTGGAGCGCAAGCAGGCGCTGAAGGCGGCGCGGCTGGACCCGGCGCGCATCGCCACCCTGTACGGGCAGAAGCAGGAAGAACGCCGCCTGGTGCGGCTGGAGGAAGTGCCCGAGCTGCTGGTCACCGGCTTGCAGGCGGTCGAGGACCGCGACTTCAAGGACCACCATGGCATCGACCTGTCCGGCATGCTGCGCGCGGCCTGGTTGTTCGCCAAGTCCGGCGGCGACACCCGCCAGGGCGCCAGCACCCTGACCCAGCAACTGGCGCGCAGCGGCCTGCTGGACATCGGCAAGGAAGTCACCCCGGCCCGCAAGTTCAACGAGATCCTGTACGCGCTGATCCTGGAGGCGCGCTACGACAAGCGCACCCTGCTGGAGGCGTACTTCAACCAGGTCGACCTGGGCCAGCGCGGCAGCCAGGCCATCCACGGCGTCGCCGCCGGCGCCGAGTACTGGTTCGGCCGCGACCTCGGCAGCCTGACTACCGAGCAGGTCGCGCTGCTGATCGGCCTGGTCAAGGGGCCGTCCTGGTACAACCCGCGGCGCAATCCGGAGCGCGCCCGGGACCGCCGCGACTACGTGCTGTCCAAGCTGCGCGAGACCGGCCTGATCGACGATGCCGAATACGCGCGGGCCAAGGCCGCGCCGCTGGGCGTGACCGGCACGCCGGGCATGGCGGCGGCCAACCGCTTCCCCGCCTACGTGGACCTGGTGCGCCGGCAACTGGCGCGCGACTACCCGGAAAGCGCCTTGCAGGGCGCCGGCCTGACCGTGCACACCGGCATGTCGCCTTCGGCCCAGGCGTATGCCGAGGCGGCGGTGACGCGCACCATCAAGTCGCTGGAGAACAAGCGCCGCCCGCCGTTGCAGGCCGGCATGGTGGTGACCGACGTGCACGACGGCGACGTGCTGGCCGTGGTGGGCAGCCGCGACGTGGCGCAGCCGGGCTTCAACCGGGCGGTGGAGGCGCAGCGGCCGGTGGGCTCGCTGCTCAAGCCTTTCGTCTACCTGCTGGCGCTGGCGCAGCCGGACCAGTATTCGCTGGCGACCTGGGTCGACGATTCCCCGGTCACCGTGCAACTGGGCAAGAACCGGCGCTGGACGCCGGCCAACTCCGACCGCCGCAGCCATGGCAGCGTGCGCTTGGTGGACGCGCTGGCGCATTCCTACAACCAGGCCACCGTGCGCGTGGGCATGAAGGTGGAGCCGGAACGGCTGGCGCAACTGCTGCGGGTGCTGGCCGGCATCCAGGCCGAGCCGAACCCCGCGCTGATCCTGGGCGCCACCGACCAGAGCCCCTACGCGATGGCGCAGCTCTACCAGTTCCTGGCCTCCGGCGGCGAGATCCAGCCGCTGCACGCCGTGCGCGGCGTGCTCGACCCGGACGGCAAGCTGCTCAAGCGCTACGACAAGACGCCGGCGCCGGCGCAGGAGGGCGATTCCATCGCCGCCAACCTGATCGGCGTGGCCTTGCAGCAGGTGGTCGCCAACGGCACCGGCCGGCAACTGTTGGGCGACGGCCTGGGCCGCCTGCAGTCGGCGGGCAAGACCGGCACCAGCAACGACGGCCGCGACAGTTGGTACGCGGGCTACACCGGCGACCACCTGGCCGTGGTGTGGATGGGCAACGACCAGAACGAACAGACCGGGCTGTACGGCGCCACCGGCGCCATGCGCGTGTGGTCGGGCCTGTTCGCGCGGTTGCCCAGTGCGCCGCTCAAGGTCTCGGGCAAGGGCCTGGACTGGCAGTGGGTGGTGGGTTCGGACAGCACCGACGCCGGCTGCCCCGGCGCGCGCCAGTTGCCGTTCGTATCCGGCTTCGCACCGGCCTATGCGCCGTGCACGCCGGAACCGCCGCCGGCCGAGGAGGCGTCCTCCGGCGGCGGCTGGCGCAGTTGGTTCGGCCTGGACAGGAAGGAAGAACCGCCGCCGCCCCCGCAGAACCCCACGCCCCCGCAACAACCGCCGAGATGATGAAGAAAGCCTTTCCCCTCCTGTTGCTCGCCCTGGCCGGCTGCATGGCCTCGCCCGCGCCAGCCCCGGACGTGCCCGCCGCCCGCGATCCGGTCACCCCGGAACAGCGCGTGGCCGCCATCCTCGCCGCCGCCGGCGACGACGACCGCGAACTGGCCGTGCAGCCGCTGCGCGACCCGCAGGTGGAAGACCTGCGTGAGCGGGCGCAGCAGGCGCGCGTCGCCGGCGATGCCGCGGCCGCCGGGGACGCGCTGAACCAGGCGCTGCTGCTGGTGCCCGAGGATCCCGCCGTGCTGCAGGAGCGTGCCGAAGTGGCCCTCCTGCAGGGCGACTACGCACGCGCGGATACGCTGGCCCAGCGTGCGTTCCAGCTGGGCTCGCAGGTGGGCCCGCTGTGCAGGATGCACTGGGAGACCGTGCGCCAGGTGCGCCAGCACGCGCTCGCCGTGCAGGCGCCGCTGCCCGCGCGCCACAAGCCGGAGGACGCCGCCCAGCACGCCGCACGCGCGGACACGATGCAGGCCGCCATCGCCGACGCGGAAAGCCGCCGCGACGCGTGCACCGTGCCGGTC
>CALJUL010000099.1 GCA_937975725.1 uncultured Pseudoxanthomonas sp.
CTGCGGCAGGAACATCTTGCCGGCGCCGAACAGGTCGCCGACCACGTTCATGCCGTCCATCAGCGGGCCTTCGATCACGTCCAGCGGGCGCGTGGCCTGCCGGCGCGCTTCCTCGGTGTCCTCGTCGACGAAGGCGTCGATGCCGTGCACCAGCGCGTGCGCCAGGCGCGCGGCCACGGGCTTCTCGCGCCAGACCAGGTCCTCGGTCTTCTTTTCGCCCTTCCTGCCCTTGTAGCGGTCGGCGATCTCCAGCAGGCGCTCGGTGGCGTCCTTGCGCCTGTTGAGGATCACGTCCTCCACGCGCTCGCGCAGGTCGGGGTCCAGGTCGTCGTAGACGGGCAGGGCACCGGCGTTGACGATGCCCATGTCCATGCCGGCCTGGATGGCGTGGTACAGGAACACCGTGTGGATGGCCTCGCGCACCGGGTCGTTGCCGCGGAAGCTGAACGAGACGTTCGACACGCCGCCCGAGACCTTGGCGCCGGGCAGGTTGGCCTTGATCCAGCGCGTGGCCTCGATGAAGTCCACCGCGTAGTTGTCGTGCTCCTCGATGCCGGTGGCGACGGCGAAGATATTGGGATCGAAGATGATGTCTTCCGGCGGGAAGCCCACGTCCTCGGTCAGGATGCGGTAGGCGCGGGTGCAGATTTCCACCTTGCGCGCGCAGGTGTCGGCCTGGCCCTGCTCGTCGAAGGCCATCACCACCGCGGCGGCGCCGTAGCGCAGCACCTTGCGCGCGTGCTCGACGAAGGCCGCCTCGCCTTCCTTCAGCGAGATCGAGTTGACCACGCCCTTGCCCTGCAGGCACTTCAGGCCGGCCTCGATCACGCTCCATTTCGACGAATCCACCATCACCGGGATGCGGGCGATGTCGGGCTCGGACATGATCAGGTTGAGGAAGCGTGCCATCGCCTTCTCGGAATCGATCAGGCCCTCGTCCATGTTGACGTCGAGGATCTGCGCGCCGTTGGCGACCTGCTGGCGCGCGACCTCGACGGCGTCCTCGTAGCGCTCTTCCTTGACCAGCTTGCGGAACTGCGCGCTGCCGGTGACGTTGGTGCGCTCGCCGACGTTGACGAACAGCAGGTCCGGCGTGATGACCAGCGGTTCTAGGCCGGAGAGGCGGGTGGGGCGGGCTTGGGAGGGCATCTTCGGCGGCGTCAGGCGAGGGTGGCCGGGAACAGGCCGGCCGTCGTCCCCGCGCAGGCGGGGACACGGCGGCTTGCGGCGGAGGTTTGGGAAATGCGCGCGATCGCCGTCCCGAGCCTTCGCGGGGACGGGTTCTTCGCGGTGACGGAGGAAAACGCGCTCATGCGGCCTGCTCCAGTTCGCCGGGCAGCCGCCGCGGCGGAATGCCGGCCACCGCGTCTGCGATCGCCTGGATGTGCGCCGGCGTGGTGCCGCAGCAGCCGCCGACCATGTTCAGCAGGCCGGACTCGGCGAATTCCTTGAGCGTGGCCGCCATTTCCTCCGGCGTCTCGTCGTACTCGCCGAAGGCGTTGGGCAGGCCGGCATTGGGGTGGGCGCTGACATGGCAGGAGGCGACGCCGGCCAGCGTCTCCACGTGTTCGCGCAGTTCCTTCGCGCCCAGCGCGCAGTTCAGCCCGATCGACAGCGGGCGGGCGTGCGCCAGCGAGGTGTAGAACGCCTCGGCGGTCTGCCCCGACAGCGTGCGGCCGGAGGCGTCGGTGATGGTGCCGGAGATCATCACCGGCAGCCGCGCACCGCGCGCGTCGAAGACTTCCTCGATGGCGTACAGCGCGGCCTTGGCGTTGAGCGTGTCGAAGATGGTTTCGACCATCAGCGCATCGGCGCCGCCGTCGATCAGGCCGTCGATGGCTTCGCGGTAGGTGGCGCGCAACTCGTCGAAACTGGTATTGCGGAAGCCGGGATCGTTGACGTCCGGACTGATCGAGGCGGTGCGGCTGGTCGGCCCCAGCACGCCGATGACGAAGCGCGGCTTGCCGGGCGTGCGCGCTTCGGCCGCGTCGCAGCACTCGCGCGCGACGCTGGCGCCGGCCTTGTTGAGTTCGTAGACCAGGTGCTCCAGGCGGTAGTCGGCCTGGCTGACGGCGGTGGCGTTGAAGGTGTTGGTCTCGATCAGGTCGGCGCCGGCCTCCAGGTAGGCCGTGTGCACGCCGGCGATGACCTCAGGCCTGGTCAGCAGCAACAGGTCGTTGTTCCCCTTCAGGTCGTGGCCGGCGTGGCCGCAGTCGGGCCCGTGCACGTGGCCGTCCGGCGCGTGCAGGCGGTCGTAGCCTTCGGCGAAGCGTTCGCCGCGGTAGTCGGCTTCCTGCAGGCCGTGGCGCTGGATCATGGTGCCCATGGCGCCGTCGATGATCAGGATGCGCGTGCGCAGGGCGTCGAGCAGGGCGCCGGCGCGCGCGGGGTGCAACCAGGGCAGGGTCTTCATGGCTTGCTCGCGGTCAGCGAAAGGACTTCGAAATGCGGCGGGCGGCGCTCGCGGGTGACCACGCCGGCGTTGGCGATCTCCAGCCCGGCCTTCTCGGCGAAGCGGCGCAGTTCCTTCTCGGTGAAGCCCAGGTTGACGTGGCCGTAGGCCTGCACCACGGCGCGGTGCTCGTGGCGGGCCAGGCTGCTCAGCAGCAGGCGCCCGCCCTTGCGCAGCACGCGCGCGGCCTCGGCCACGGCCTGCGCGGGCTTCACCGAATAGGTCAGCGCGTGCATCAGCACCACGAGATCGAAGCTGTTGTCCTTGAACGGCAGGGCGTGCATGTCGCCCTCGCGCACTTCCACGTTGGGGAAGCGGCGCAGGCGTTCGCCGGCCGCGGCCACCACGCGGGTGCTGGTGTCCACGCAGACGTAGCGGTGCGAATGCGGCGAAAGCAGTTCCGCCAGCACGCCGTCGCCGGAGGCGATGTCCAGCACGTCGCCGGTCTCCAGCAGCGGCAGGGCGGTGCGCGCCAGCGCTTCCCAGGTGCGGCCGGGCGAATAGTGGCGCTCCATGTCGCCGGCCACGCTGTCGGCCCAGTTCTGGTCGGCGGCGCGGTTGGCCAGCACGCCGGGCACGCGCTCGGCGTCCTGCCGCAGCAGCGGATCGTCGCTGCCTTCGCGCAGGCTGCGCCAGAGTTCGCGCTGCACCGGATCCAGGTGGACGTCGTCGAAGCGGTAATAGGCCGACACGCCGGCCCGGCGGTCGCGGACCAGGCCGGCCTCCTTCAGCTTGGCCAGGTGGGTGGACACGCGCGGCTGCGCCAACTGGGTGATCGCCGACAGCTCGGCGACGGTCAACTCCTCGCGCGCCAACAGGGCCAGCAGGCGCACGCGGGTGGCGTCGGCGAAGACCTTCAGGCGCGCGGACCAGGCTTCCAGATCCATAAATATCTCAATATCGCGATATAGAGATATTCTGATCCCGCCGGAGCGGCGCGGTCAACCCATGGCATACGCCTGCGGATGGTGGCAGGTTACAATTGGTACTAAATTTCAGAGAGGGACGCCCGTGGATTTCGCATTCACCGAAGAGCAGCTCATGATCCAGGACGTGGCGCGCCGGATCGCGCAGGAAAGGATCGCCCCCCGCGCCGAGCACCACGACCGCACCGGCGAGTTCCCGCTGGAGAACATCCGCCTGCTGGGCGAGAACGGGCTGATGGGCATCGAGGTGCCGGTGGAATACGGCGGCGCGGGCATGGACCCCATCGCCTACGTGCTGGCGATGATCGAGATCGCAGCCGGTGACGCCGCGCACTCCACCATCATGTCGGTGAACAACTCGCTGTTCTGCAATGGCATCCTGAAGTTCGGCACCGAGGCGCAGAAGCAGAAGTATGTGCGCGCCATCGCCGAGGGCCGCGAGATCGGCGCCTTCGCGCTGACCGAGCCGCAGTCCGGGTCCGACGCCACGGCCATGCGCTGCCGCGCGGTCAGGCAGGCCGATGGCAGCTTCGTCGTCAACGGCAAGAAGAGCTGGATCACCTCCGGCCCGGTCGCCAGGTACATCGTGCTGTTCGCCATGAGCGAAACGGACAAGGGCGCGCGCGGGATCACCGCGTTCCTGGTCGACACGACGAAGCCGGGCTTCCACCGCGGCAAGACCGAGCCCAAGCTGGGCATCCGCGCCTCGGCCACCTGCGAGATCGAGTTCGCCGACTACGTGGTGGACGCCGAGGACGTGCTGGGCGCCGAGGGCGAGGGCTTCAAGATCGCCATGGGCGTGCTGGACGCCGGCCGTATCGGCATCGCCAGCCAGGCCATCGGCATCGCCCGCGCCGCCTACGAGGCCACCCTCGCCTACGTGAAGGAGCGCAAGGCCTTCGGCGCGCCCATCGGCACCTTCCAGATGACCCAGGCCAAGATCGCCGACATGAAGTGCAAGCTGGACGCGGCCACGCTGCTGACCCTCCGCGCGGCGTGGGTGAAGGGCCGCGACCAGCGCTTCAGCAACGAAGCCGCCATCGCCAAGCTGACCGCCTCGGAGGCCGCCATGTGGATCACCCACCAGGCGCTGCAGATCCACGGCGGCATGGGCTATTCCAAGGAAATGCCGATCGAGCGCTACTTCCGCGACGCCAAGATCACCGAGATCTACGAAGGCACCTCGGAAATCCAGCGCCTGGTCATCGCGCGCAACGAGACCGGCCTGCGTTGATCCCGATCCCGTGGAAGCGGCGTCAGTCGCGACCGGGGGCAGGAGCGCATCGGCACGGATAAAAGCTTCATCGGCCTTGATCCGCGTCCATCCGCCCTGATCCGTGTCTTCCGGATGGGGTCCACGGTCGCGACTGACGTCGCTCCCACGGATCCGCAGCCCATCTTTCTTTGGTCACGGGACGGACGTGCCGGCATCGGCTAGAGTGCCGGGCACGGCTTGCCCCCTTCGTCCTCCTGGAGAACCCGATGCGTAAGACCCTGATCGTCTGTGCCCTCGC
The DNA here is from genome assembly GCA_937975725.1 of uncultured Pseudoxanthomonas sp. Lineage (GTDB taxonomy): Bacteria > Pseudomonadota > Gammaproteobacteria > Xanthomonadales > Xanthomonadaceae > Pseudoxanthomonas_A. The sequence continues at coordinate 4,893 of CALJUL010000099.1, forward strand.
ACTGGCGCTGACCAGCGGCAACGCGCCCGATGCCGGCGCGGCTTCCCCCTCCGCGGCCACGGCCTCGCAGGCCGACATCGCGGCCGAGAGCGAGCGCCTGAACGAGTGGTTCGAGAAGAAGTACGAGGAGCAGCTCCGCTTCAGCCCGATCCAGCTCACCTTCCAGGGCCGCAAGGACCTGTACGACCAGGTGGACGACATGTCCGAGCAGGCCCAGCGCGATCAGGTCGCCTGGCAGAAGGCCAGCGTGGAGGAAATGGAGAGGTCCTTCGACTACGCCAAGCTCAGCGACGAAGCCAAGCTGTCCTACGACCTGTGGAAGCTGCAATACGAGAACGCCCGCGACGGCCTGCCGTTCCTGGCCGACGGCTACGCCTTCGATCAGATGAACGGAGCGCAGAGCTTCTGGCCAACCTTCCTGATCAGCTTCCACAAGGTGGACGAGGAATCGGACTACACCGCCTACGTCGCGCGCCTGAAGGCCACCGCGCGCGCGTTCGACCAGTTGCTGGAGCGCGCGCGCGCCTCCGCCGCGCAGGGCATCCGCCCGCCCAAGTTCGCCTACGAGGGCGTGATCGACCAGTCGAAGAAGGTCATCGCCGGCGCGCCGTTCTCGGCCGGCAAGGACTCGGCCATCTGGGCCGACGCGCAGGCCAAGGCCGACGCGCTGGCGAAGGCCGGCAAGATCGACGCCGCGCGCGCCGCGGCGCTGAAGGAAGAAGCCCGCAAGGCGCTGCTGGAGCAGTTCAAGCCGGCCTACGAGCGCGTGATCGCGTGGAGCGAGGAGGAACTGCCCAAGGCCGCGGTCAACGCCACCGGCGTGGGCAGCACGCATCCTGACGGCAAGGCGTACTACGCCTACCAGTTGCGCCAGATGACCACCACCGACATGACCGCCGAGCAGATCCATGAGCTCGGCCTGAAGGAGGTCGAGCGCATCAAGGGCGAAATGGTGGCGTTGAAGGACAAGGTCGGCTTCAAGGGCGACCTGGATGCCTTCTTCCACTTCCTCGACACCGACCCGCAGTTCAAGTATCCCAACACCGACGCCGGCCGCCAGTCGTACATCGACGACGCCACGCGCACGATCGACAACATCAAGAAGGAACTGCCCAACTACTTCGGCCTGCTGCCCAAGGCGGACCTGGTGGTCAAGCGCGTGGAGCCGTTCCGCGAGCAGGACGGCGCCGCGCAGCACTACTACCCGGGCACGCCGGACGGCTCGCGTCCGGGCGTGTACTACGCGCACCTGTCCGACATGAACGCGATGCCCAAGACCGAACTGGAGGTCATCGCCTACCACGAGGGCCTGCCGGGCCACCACATGCAGATCTCCATCGCGCAGGAGTTGACCGGCGTGCCGAAGTTCCGCACCCAGGCCGGCTCCACCGCCTATGCGGAGGGCTGGGGCCTGTACGCGGAGTGGCTGGCGAAGGAGATGCCGGGCACCTACCAGGACCCGTATTCGGAATACGGCCGCCTGAGCTCGGAGATGTGGCGCGCGATCCGCCTGGTGGTGGACACGGGCCTGCACGCCAAGGGCTGGACCGAGCAGCAGGCGGTGGAATACTTCGATGCCAACAGCGCGGTGCCGCTGGCGGCGATCAAGTCCGAGATCCAGCGCTACCTGATCATGCCGGGGCAGGCCACCGCCTACAAGATCGGCATGATCCGCATCCAGGAACTGCGGAAGAAGGCCGAAACCGAGCTGGGCGACAAGTTCGACATCAAGGGCTTCCACGACGCGGTGCTGGGCGGCGGCGCGCTGCCGCTGACCCTGCTGGAACGCCGCGTGGACCAGTGGATCGCCAGCGTGAAGGCCAAGCAGGGCTGAAGCATCCGCGCATCGCGGATCAGACGGAGAACCCCGGCCTTGCGCCGGGGTTTTTCTTTGCGGAATGGAGAGCGGGAGCTATTGCAGATGATCCCGCCGCAGGTTTACGTTTCATGAAATTCCTGCCTGCTCCTGGGAGCAGGGTCTTTGGCGGCAGGAAAGTCCGAATCATGCAAAGTGATGAGCCTCGGCACAGGAACAGCCAAACGAGCAGACGATAGTGACATCCACGTGCCTGAGGCTTGCGAAGGAATGCGAAATCCACTCCGCAATATTCAAATCAATTTACATTAGTTGAAAAGTGCCGCGTCAGGGCTGGACGCAACGATTCCCCTGTTTCATTCTCCCGCTGCCATGGCATGGCGCTGCCTTCGCCGATGGCGCATGGAATGAAAGGGAGCACGCGTTTGGAACGAAAGAAGGGATTCTTCCTGCTGGCAATGGGGTTGCTTGCCATCGTGGCCGGGAGCTATTTGGCCGGATATTCGACCCTGTGGTTGCTTGGGGTGGATGTGCCAGTGCGGTGGGATACCTACCTGAGCTATTGGCGTGCATTGGACCAGCCTCAGGTCATGCCTCATGCCATGAAGATCAAGGCCGGCGGCATCCTGGGATTCGGCTTGCCCATGCTTGCCTTCGCAATGCTGGTGATATGGGCTTTAAAAGCGCCAAAGCAGGCATTGCATGGCGATGCCCGCTTTGCACGTGCTGGCGATCTGGCGCGGCGCGGCATGTTTTCGGCTGCACCGGAAAGCATCGTAGTGGGCAGGCTTGGCGGAAAACTGATCCGACTGCCCGGCCAGCAGTTCGCCATCCTGGCCGCGCCCACGCGTTCGGGAAAGGGCGTGGGCGTGGTGATCCCCAATCTCCTGGAATATCAGGGGTCCGTGGTGGTCCTGGACATCAAGCAGGAGAATTTCGACCTGACCAGCGGCTGGCGCGCCAGCCAGGGCCAGGAGATCTATCTGTTCAACCCTTTCGCTGAGGACCGCCGCACGCATCGCTGGAATCCGCTCAGCTACGTGTCGTCCGATCCCGCGTTCCGCATTTCGGACCTGCAGGCGATCGCCGCCATGCTGTATCCGGACGGCGACGGCAAGGACAAGTTCTGGGTCAGTCATGCGCGGAACGCTTTTCTTGCTTTCACGTTGTACCTGTTCGAGAACCATGACGAAGAGCGCAGGCGGAAGTGCCCCCCGGAGCTGCTGTCCGTCCCCACGCTGGGACGCGTCCATCGGCTTTCCGCGGGCAATGGCTCGGACCTGAGGCAATACCTGCAAGGGCTTTCCGGCAAACCTTTCCTCGGTGAGCATGCCAGGGCCGCGTTCGCCAACCTGCTTTCGCAGGCCGACGAGACGTTCTCTTCCATCCTTGGCACGTTCAAGGAGCCGCTGAACGCCTTCGTCAATCCGGTGCTGGAGGCGGCCACCAGCGGCGACGACTTCCGGATCACCGACGTGCGGAAGAAGCGGATGACCATCTACATCGGCATCCAGCCCAACAAGCTGACCGAGAGCCGGGTGCTGGTCAACCTGTTCTTCAGCCAGTTGATCAACGAGAACACGCGCGAACTGCCGCAGTCCAACCCGGCGCTCAAACACCAGTGCCTGCTGCTGATGGACGAGTTCACCGCCATCGGCAAGGTGGACATCATCGCCAGCGCGGTGAGCTACATGGCCGGCTACAACCTGCGTCTGCTGCCGATTATCCAGAGCATGTCGCAACTGGATGCGGTGTACGGCAAGGAGGTGTCGCGGACCATCATCACCAACCATGCCCTGCAGATCATCTATGCGCCCCGCGAGCAGCAGGACGCCAACGACTATTCGGAGATGCTGGGCTACACCACGGTGCGCAGGCGCAACCGTTCGCAGTCGCACGGGCAGCAGGGCAGCGTGTCGTTTTCGGAATCGGAAGAGCGCCGGGCGCTGATGCTGCCGCAGGAGCTGAAGGCGATGGGGCCGGAGAAGGAAGTCTTCCTGTACGAAGGCATCCCGCATCCGGTGATGTGCCAGAAGATCAGGTACTACCAGGACAAGCATTTCACCCGGCGGCTGTTGCCGAAGGTGGACGTGAAATTCTTGGAGATAGAACAATGAACGTCGTGGAAAACAAGCCGTCCCATAAAAGTTACCTTGAAAAGCTTAAGCAAATAAGGAGATGGCTGAATATTGCGCACTGGATTGTAGGGCGACCGATGCTCGCATATCTTCTTCTTTTCTCTTTGCCCGTGATCGGAAATCTGGTCGCAGGACTAACTCTGGGCTCACTAGACTGCACTGGTCGGGGCGGCAGTGCGCCAACATGTTTCTTGTTTGGTAAAGATGTCGGCGAAGTACTTTATGGCTATGTGATTGGCATGTTCCTGTTGGGGATCATAAATCCATTTCTTGCGTGGCAGCTTCTTAGCGTATTCCTTCCGGGATCTTTGGCGATCGTGTGGATTGTTCTGGCGATTCTGCTCGGATGCACGAATTACGCCTTCAAGCGAGTGATAAGGGACATGGAGCGAAGTGGCTAGGGCGTTGGCGGACACTGGCTCGGATTGTGCGAAGTTGAATCCTGTTGAGAAAGATGACGGAACTGCGATGATTCAGGAGGGAAAATATGATGCTGGTGGTCACATGAAGCTGGCGTCCAACAACGGCGACAAGCTGCACGATCTGCAACTGCTGCGCGATCTGGCCATCATCAATGCCCGCAATGTGGGCGAACTGGGTCCACTGCCGGCTGGTGGGTTGCCGGCCGCTCCCAAGCGCAAGCCCAGGCTTCCTGCTTCCAGCTCAATAATGTCGCCATCAGCGGATGCCGGCCATCAGGAGAACGAGACGATGGATTTCAAGTCGATGGCCGTGGCGGCCAGCATGGCGTTGGCGGCGTGTGCGCCAGTACAGGACTCTTCTGCCTCGGTTGAAGAGGGTGAGGACAAGCCGCTGCGCAAGCTGAACCCGAACCCGGAGCGGGCCTACGTCATCACGATGAAAATCGAGGGGGCGCCGGGGCCATTTGCGATGATCGAGGGTGTCGCCCAATACGACGTCGAGAATGCACCGGAATGTGGCCGCTACCTGAAGTTCGCGGGCGTGCATCCCGGCATGACCAGTATGGAGTCCTTCCCGCTGACCAGAGTTTCGGATACTGAATACGAGGGCCGGGTATATGCCGACCTGCTCTTGAACGAGGATTACTTTGGGCGGGGCATATGCCGCTGGAAGTTCATGCAGGCGCAGGTGGTGCTCAAGGCTACGGGAGGGAAGGAGGAAACGGAGTTTCTTCCGTACTTACGAGCGAAGGCAGTGTATGGAGAGGATTCTGAGATAAGGTATTTTCGGAAAGAGATTTATCCGCGCGATGCGAAGATGGACCGCTTCCCTTCCTTTGGGCAGGTGGATCGAAGCAAGTTTGCTCCAGATATTTCAGATGATGGCCTGTTTGCCATCAGGTTGACCTCCCGGGAAGTACGCCCATGAACATGAACTCCCCACAGGATGAGCGGTGGGTGGCAGCGATGAAGAGGCCGACATGATCCAGAATGAAGAGGACGATGACGACATCGATCCGTACATGAGGCTGCGCGCCAACGAGGGCGACAAGCTGCACGATCTGCAATTGCTGCGCGACCTGTCCATCATCAATGCCCACACCGTGAGCGAACTGGGCTCGCTGCCGGCCGGTGGCCTGCTGATCGTTCCCAAGCGCAAGCCCTATCTTCCAGGCTCCATTTCAACAGCATCGCCTTCGGTGGGAGGCGATCATCAGGAGAACGAGACAATGGACTACAGGTCTATGGCTGTGATGGCTGGCATTGCCTTGTCGGGGTGCGTGCCAGTGTCGGATTCTTCTCGGGATGAGCTGCGCAGCAATGCTGAAGATTTGCGTAAGGATTCGCTCATGCAGACGCACAAGTTTCGCCTGAATCCAAATCCAAGGCGGCGCTACGACATCATCATGACCATAAAAGACGCGCCGGGACCATTCGGTGTTGTCGGATTAAGTGCTAAGTACTACGCGGATTGCTGGTATGTAGTCGATAAGTTCGCGGGGGCGCTGGCTCAACCGCGCTACTCTATATCTCCAGAGATTAGAAAACTAGACGAAGTCACGTATGTTTCTACCGTGTATCTGGATCCTTTGATCGATGAGGATTATTACGGGAATGGAATTTGTCGCTGGCGTCTTAATGCTGTGTCTGTCGGCCTTATGGCTACGGGCAGTGACGGAGAAACTCGTTTCTCAGGGCACATCTCCCTTGAAAAAATGATAGATAAGGAGCCGGTGGTAACCTATTTTTGGAAAGAGCGTTATCCGCGCGAAGAGGGGTATGGTAACTTTCTAGATTCCGGAGATAGCACGTTGGATGCGGTTCCTGTTGATAAACGAAGAGAGTTCTTTGCTGTCACGCTGAATTCGCAGGAGGTCCAGCCATGAGTGTGACCTCTCAGCAGTATGCCGGCTTGGCGGACGATTCTTACAACAACTATCCGAAGGGGATTCGCAAGCCCGGAGATGAGGAATTAACTCCCCCCATCGATGGGGTTGTGTTCCGGGTGCTGGAGCACTACAGCAATCCACGTATTGGCTATCAAGGCACGATCTACCAGCGTCTGGATACCGGTGAGATCGTCGTCGCACACCGAGGAACGGAAACGGAGCAAGGACTTGGGAGTCTTCTGAAAGATGGCGTCGTCGATGGTGCGATGGTGCTGGCGCGCGTCAATCCGCAGGCGAAAGACGCCATTGAGCTGACCCAGCGAGCTATCGACCACGCGGAGCGGGAAGGTAGGAAACCTGGCGGTCACACCCCCGAAGTCACCGTCACCGGCCACTCGCTGGGCGGCACGCTGGCGCAGATCACCGGGCATCACTTCGGCCTGCGTGGCGAGACCTTCAACGCCTATGGCGCGGCGAGTCTTGGCTATCGCATCGACAAGGGCGGCGACAGCATCCTCAATCATGTCATGGCGGGCGATACGGTCAGCGCCGCCAGCCCGCATTTCGGGCAGGTGCGGGTGTACGCCAGCGCCGGTGAAATCGCGGCCTTGCACAACTGCGGCTATGCCAACGACCGCAATCCGCTCGATCCGCGTGCTCCGGGCGTAGCCGTCGGCGTATTGGCCGGCTCCCACCGCATGCATCACTTCCTCAACAAGGATGGCGAGGGCAAGCCTGATCGTTCCGCGCTGTCCGATCCGGCTGCGCGCCAGTTGGCCGAGGTGTTCGACCCCATGATCGGCAAGTTCCGGAGCGATGTCGCCGCGGGGCGGGGCGTCGCCACGGTCGCCGCGCGCGGTCTCCACGGCAATGCGCTGGACGCCCTCGGCGAACTGCGCGGCCCGCTGCCGGCCGGCGAGCCGGCGGCGCGGGCGGAACGCGCCGCCGCAGCGGAGGCCGAGGCGGCGCAACGGCTCGCCGATTACCACGCGCAGCGGCGGCATTTCTTCAGCGAGCGCCTTCCTCCGATGAATCCCGACGCACAGCCGCCCGACCTGTTGCGGCGGCCGGAAACGAAAGATGTCCCGGTCCTTCGCTCCCCGACGCCCGATTACCTTCAGTCCGAGCCGTCGTCACGGGACGATCGGACGCAGGCGTTCCCGACCGACCATCCACGGTATCCCTTGTATGCCGCCCTGGAGGAGCGGTTGCCGGGCGTGGCGAAGGAGAAGGTGGCCGAGATCACGCATCAGGCCGTGATGGGCGGCATCACCGACGCACGGCAGATCAGGGGCGTGATCGTCCACGACGACCAGGTATGGGTGGCGGGCCGCATACCCGGCGACCGCGCCAACGTATCGCTTTCCGAGCCGCCTCCCTCCTTGCAGGAGAGCTTGCGTGGGATGGAATCGTTCGACAGGCAGCAGATGCAGCTAGTGCATTTCCAGGAGCAGCAGAGGACGGCGAACCAAGGCCACGGCGCGCCGGGCCACATGTTGACCTGAGCCGCACGCATCACTGTAGGAGGGGCTGCAGCCCCGACCGGACCATCCGCATCGATGCGTCCCAAGATCAGGACGGGAAGGGCGTCGAGGCTGAAGCCCCTCCTACAGGAAAGAAGAAGCCCCGGCATGGCCGGGGCTTTGTGTCCGCCGCATCAAACCGCTTGCGACTTCGTCAGTGCTCGCTGGCGGGTTCGCCCGGCAGCGCTTGCGCTTCCTGCGCGTGCCGGCGGTCGTGCGCGTGGTCGCGGGCCAGGTACAGGTAGAACGCCGGCAGCACGAACAGGGTGAACAGCGTGCCGATGGTCATGCCGGAGGCGATCACCACGCCCATCGAGAAGCGCGAGGCGGCGCCGGGGCCGCTGGCCATCAGCAGGGGGACCATCGCGAACACCAGCGCTGCGGTGGTCATCAGCACCGGGCGCAGGCGGATGGCAGCGGCTTCCTCGATGGCTTCGCGCTTGGACAGGCCGCGCTCGATCTGCAGCTTGTTGGCGAACTCCACGATCAGGATGCCGTGCTTGGAGATCACGCCGACCAGCGTCACCAGGCCCACCTGGGTATAGATGTTGATGCTCATGCCGGGGAAAGCCTCGATCTGCATCATGCCGAGGATGCCGCTGAGGATCGCCAGCACGTTCAGCGCCAGCAGCGCGCCGCAGATCGCCATCGGCACCGTCAGCAGCATGATCAGCGCGTCGCGGAAGCTCTCGAACTGCGCCGCCAGCACCAGGAAGATCACGATCAGCGCCAGCATCAGCGTCAGCAGCATGGCCGAGCCTTCCTGCTTGAACTGGCGCGACTCGCCGGCGTAGTCCACGGTGTAGCCCTGCGGCAGCACTTCCTTGGCCGCCTGGTCCAGGATCTCCAGCGCCTGCCCCTTGCTCACGCCCGGGCGCGGCATGAACATGATCGACACCGCGTTGAGCTGCTGGAAGCGCTTGAGCGACTGCGGCTGCGCGCTTTCCTTCAGGGTGACCAGGGTGGAAAGCGGGATCAGTTGGCCGTCGCGGGTGCGCGTGTAGTAGTTCTCCAGGTCGCTGGCGTTGAGGCGGTCGCTGCGCTGCACCTGCGGGATCACCAGGTAGGAGCGGTTCTGCATGGCGAAGCGGTTGGTGTAGCCGCCCGACAGCATGGCCGCCATGTCGGCCGCCAGCGTGCGCATGTCGATGCCCAGGCTGGCCGCCTTGTCGCGGTCGATGTCCACCTCGATCTGCGGCTTGTCGATCTTCAGGTCCTTGTCCAGGAAGATGAAGCGCTTGCTCGCCATGGCCTTCTGCAGGATGGCGTCGGCCAGTTCGTTCAACTGGGCCAGTTCGCCCACGCCGCCGATGATGAACTCGCCGCCGCCGTCGCCGCCCGCGCTGGGCAGGGAGGGCGGGACCAGCGCGAACACGTTCAGGCCGCTGACCTGGCTCATCTTGGGCTGCAGTTCCTGCTCCAGCACCGCCTTGGTCGAGCGCTCGCGCTGGCTCCACGGTTTGAGCACGAAGCCAGCCATCGCGCTGGGGCTGGCGCCGCCGCCGCCGCCGAAGCCGCCGTTGAACAGGAAGTAGTCCTGCACCTCCGGCACGCCCTTGGCGATCTCGGTGACTTCTTCGGTGTAGCGCTCCACGTAGTCCAGGGTGGAATAGGGATCGGCGCTGGCCACGGAGAAGATGAAGCCTTCGTCCTCCAGCGGCGCCGGCTCCTTGGGCGCGGCGACGTAAAGAAGCGCGCAGGACACCAGCACGAGTAGGCCGAACACGCCGATCACCGCCTTGGTCTCCAGCGTGCCGTGCAGGCGCCGCTGGTAGCCGTGGTGCAAGCGGTCGAAGCGCGCGTCCAGCCAGGCTTCCAGCCGGCCCTTGCCGCCCTCGGCGTGGGGCTTGAGGATCTTGGCGCACATCATCGGGCTGAGGGTCAGCGCGATCACGCCGGACAGCAGCACCGAGCCGGCCAGGGTGAAGGCGAACTCGGTGAACAGCACGCCGGTCATGCCGCCCTGGAAGCCGATGGGCAGGTACACCGCCACCAGCGTGGTGGTCATCGCCACCACCGGCCAGGCCAGCTCGCGCGCGCCCTTGATCGCCGCGTCGTAGGGCGACATGCCCTCCTCGATGTGGCGGTGGATGTTCTCCAGCACGATGATGGCGTCGTCCACCACGATGCCGATCGCCAGCACCATCGCCAGCAGGGTCAGCAGGTTGATGGTGAAGCCCATCAGCAGCATCAGGAACAGCGCACCCACCAGCGACAGCGGCACCGTCACTGCCGGGATCAGCACGCTGCGCAGCGAGCCCAGGAACAGGAAGATCACCACGATCACGATGATGACCGCTTCGATGATCGTGCTGACTACCTCGTCGATGGCGTCCTGGATGGACTCGGTGCTGTCGTAGGGGATGGTCGCCTTGATGCCCTCGGGCAACTGCGGGACGATCTCGCCGTCCCACAGCTTGCGCACGTCCTTGATCACGTCCAGCGAGTTGGCGTCGGGCGAGACGAAGATGCCCATGAACGTGGCCGCCTCGCCGTTGATGCGCACGGACGTGCCGTAGTTCTCCGAGCCCAGCGCCACGTCGGCCACGTCACCCAGGCGGACGATGGCGCCGTTCTCTTCGCGCACCACCAGCCGGCGGAACTCGTCGGCGTTGCGCAGGTCGGTGCGCGCGGTCATGTCGATGGCCACCATTTGGCCCTTGGTCGAGCCCACCGCCGACAGCACGTTGTTGGACGACAGCGCCGTGGCCACGTCGCTGGCGGTCACCCGCAGCGCGGTCATCCGGTCCGGCTTCAGCCAGATGCGCATGGCGAAGGTGCCGGCGCCCAGGATATCGGCGCGCTGCACGCCCGACACCGTCACCAGCTTGGGCTGCACTACGCGGGTCAGGTAATCGGTGATCTGGTTGTTGTCCAGCGACTCGCTGGCGAAGGACACGTACATCGCCGCGATCTGCTGGCCCTGCTGCAGGTCGATCACCGGGTCCTCGGACTCCGGCGGCAACTGGCCGCGCATCTTGTTGACCTTGGCGGCGATCTGGGTGAGCGCCTCGTTCGGATCCTGGTCCAGGCGGATGTACGCCTGGATGACGCTGACGCCGGCCGAACTGGTGGAGCTGAGGTACTCGATGCCCTCGGCGCTGGCCACTTCGCGCTCCAGCGGCGTGGTGATGAAGCCTTGGATCAGGTCCGCATCGGCGCCGTAGTAGGTGGTGCTGATGTTGACCACCGCGTTGCGCAGCTCGGGGTACTGGCGCACGTTCAGTTCGGTGAACGAGCGCAGCCCGAACAGCAGGATGAACAGGCTGACGACGACCGCCAGTACCGGCTTGTTGATGAAGATGTCGGTGAATTTCATGCCGGCGCCCCGTCAGCGGTTCTCGGGCGCGGGCGCGGCGCTGGTGGTGGGCTGGATCTTGTTGTTGACGACCACTTCGGCATCGTTGCGCAGCTTCAGCAGGCCGCTGGTAGCCACGCGCTCGCCGGGCTTGAGCCCGTCGGTCACCGCGATCAGGTCGCCGCGGGCCGCGCCGGTCTTCACGAAGCGTTGCTTCACCACCAGCTTCGTGCCGGTCAGCGGCTTGCCCTGCATGTCCTTCTCGCCGGGCGCGCGCTCGGCTTCCTGGATCACGTACACCGCGTTGCCGTAGGGATTGAAGCTGATCGCGGTCTGCGGCACCACGACCACCCTGCGCGACTCGCCGGTGTCGAAGCCGACGTGGGCGAAGGTGCCCGGGCGCAGCGCGTGATCGGGATTGGACAAGGTGGCCTGCACCCTGAAGTTGCGGGTCGCCGGATCGACCTGCGGCTCCACCGCGGTGACTTCGCCCTCGAATACCTCGCCGGGCAGGGCGTCGACGCGGGCGCGGATGGCGCTGCCGCGCTTCACTTCGCCGGTGCGTTGCTCGGGCAGGGTGAAGTCCAGGTAGATCGGGTCCAGCGCTTGCAGGCTGACGATGGCGTCACCGGGATTGAGGTACTGGCCCAGGTTGGCCTTGCGGATGCCCAGCACGCCGTCGAAGGGCGCGCGGATGGTCTTCTGCGCGATCAGCGCGCGTTGCGCTTCCACCTGCGCCTGCGCGGTGGCGGCCTGGGTGGCGCGCTCCTCGGCCTCGGCCTGCGAGACCAGCTTGTCGCGCGCCAGCGCCTGCCAGCGGTCGCGCTGCACCACGGCCAGGCGGGCGGAGGCTTCCAGCGATTTCAGCACCGCCAGTTCGTTGGCGGTGTTGAGCTGGGCCAGCACCGTGCCGGCCTTGACCGGCTTGCCCACGTCGATGGACAGGCTGCGCACGACGCCGCCGGCCTCGGTGGTCACGTCGGTGCCGTTGACGGCCACGAAGGTGCCCACGGCCTGCTGGGCGTCCACCCAGTCTTCCTGCTTGGCGGTCCAGTCGGTCACCGTGGCGGCGGGCTGCGGCATGCTGTCGAAGAAGTCGTTCATACCCTTGTTCATGACCGCCTTGATGGCGAACACGCCGCCGAACACCGCCAGCACGACGATCAGCATCAGCATCATGCGCAGCGGGGTGGAGGGCTTTTTCCTTGCAACTGTGGGGTCTTTCCGTGTCATGGGGAGGTCGTCGGCAGTGGTGGATGCATGGGGTACGACGAACGGGCGCGAGCCGGTTCGACAAGGCGAAGCGCGGGATTATCGCGGCTGGAGAAACCCGCAAGGAAGTGCGGGAACGGCGTGCTTACGCGGTCTGCGAAGGCATGGCGTGCCGTGTCTGGCTGCGGTTCATGTTGAAACCAGGATTACATGGCATTGCGGTCAACTTCGGACCGCAAGCGCCGCAATATACGTCACGCAGACCCCGGCCGGAACAGGCCGGGGCCGCGCGCATCCGCCCCTTGTCAGCGGGACGGCGGCTTGCTGTGTTCCAGCAGGTACTCCTTCGAGGGCTCGTCCATCCGGTCGCCCAGCATGCGGCGCACCGAGACGAAGAACACCGGGATCATCAGCAGGCCCAGGAAGGTGGCGAACAGCATGCCGCCGATCACGCCGGTGCCGATGGCGTGACGGGCGTTGGCGCCGGCGCCGGTGGAGATGGCCATCGGCAGCACGCCCATGATGAAGGCGAACGAGGTCATCAGGATCGGGCGGAAGCGCAGGTGCGCCGCGCTGACCACCGCCTCGCGCAGGGTCCGGCCCTGCTTGCGCTCCATCACCGCGAACTCGACGATCAGGATGGCGTTCTTCGCCGCCAGGCCGATGATGGTGATCAGGCCGATCTTGAAGAACAGGTCGTTGGACAGGCCGGGGCGCAGCATGGTGAAGATCACCGCGCCCAGCGCGCCCAGCGGCACCACCAGCAGCACCGCCACCGGGATCGACCAGCTCTCGTACAGCGCCGCCAGGCACAGGAACACCACCACGATGGACAGCACCATCAGCAGCGTGGCGCTGTTGCCGGCCAGGATCTCCTGGTAGGACATGCCGCTCCAGTCGTAGCCGAAGCCCTGCGGCAACTGTTCGGTGACGATGTTCTCCATCGTCGCCATCGCCTGGCCGGACGAACTGCCCGGCGCTGCCGAACCGTTGATGTTCACCGCGGAGTAGCCGTTGTAGCGCGACAGCGACGGCGGCACCGAGGCCCACTGCGATTGCACCACGTTGGCCAGCGGGATCATCGCCCGGTTGCCGCTGGCGTCGGTCTGCCGGCTGCTGGGGCTGTAGATGCGGCCCAGCGACTCGGCGCCGGTGCGGTAGGGGGCGTCGGCGCGCATGTTCACGCGCTTGATGCGGCCCTGGTAGAAGAAGTCGTTGACGTACACCGGCGCCAGCATCAACTGGATGCCGTTGTAGATGTCGCTCACCGACAGCCCCATCGACTGCGCTTGTACGCGGTCCACGTGTAGTTGCAGTTGCGGCGCGTTCTCCAAGGTGTTCGGGCGCACTCCCACCAGCGTCTTGTCCTGCGAGGCGGCGCCCAGCAACTGGTTGCGTGCCGACATCAGCGCGGCCTGGCCCAGGCCCGCGCGGTCCTGCAGCCACATGTCGAAGCCGCCGAACTGGCCCAGGCCCTGGATGGTCGGCAGGTTGACCACGAATATCTGCGCGCCCTTGATGCCATACAGCGCGCCGTTGGCGTTCTGGATGAACTCGCCGACCACCACGTCGCGCTTGTCCCAGTGCTTGAGCTTGATGAACGCCATGCCGACGTTCTCGCCCTGGCCCAGGAAGCTGAAGCCGGACACCTGCATCATGCTGTCGTAGCCGTCCAGGTGCTCCAGCGTGCCGCGGATCTGGGTGAATACCTGCTTGGTGCGCTCCAGCGAGCTGCCCGGCGGCAACTGCACGATGGCCAGCGCGTAGCCCTGGTCCTCCTCGGGCACGAAGCTGCTGGGCAGGCGGGTGAACATGAAGCCGGCCAGCACCGTCAGCAGCGCGAACACCACCATCCAGCGCGGCGCGTGGCGTATCGCCGAGCCGATGTGGCCGACGTAGGTCTTCTCCAGCTTGCCGTAGTACTTCTCGAACAGGCGGAAGACCACGTTCTTCTTCTCGTGGCTGTCGTGCTCGTGCTGCTTGAGGAAGGTCGCGCACAGCGCCGGGGTGAAGCCCAGCGCCAGGAACGCGGAAAAGGCCATGGAGATGGCGATGGTCAGCGCGAACTGCTTGTAGATTTCGCCCGAGGCGCCGCCCTGCAGGGCCGAGGGGATGAACACCGCCGCCAGCACCACGGTGATGGCGACCACCGCGCCGGTGATCTGGCCCATCGCCTTGATCGTGGCCTCGCGCGGCGGCAGCTTCTCCTCGGCCATGATGCGCTCGACGTTCTCGATCACCACGATGGCGTCGTCCACCACGATGCCGATCGCCAGCACCAGCGCGAACATCGTCAACTGGTTGATGGTGAAGCCGATCACGCTCAGGCCCCAGAACGTGCCCAGCAGCGCCACCGGGATCACCAGGGTGGGGATGATGGTGGCGCGGAAGTTCTGCAGGAACACCAGCATCACCAGGAACACCAGGAACACCGCCTCGGCCAGGGTCTTGATCACTTCCTGGATCGAGATGCGCACGAAGGTGGTGGTGTCGTAGGGCGAGAACCAGGTCACGCCCTGCGGGAAGCTGGGCTGCAACTCGTCCATCTTGGCGCGCACCGCCTTGGCCACGTTCAGTGCGTTGGCGCCGGGCAGCAACTGGATGGCGAACGCGCCCACGGGCTTGCCGTTGTATTGGGTGTCGAAGCCGAACGCCTGCGCGCCAAACTCCACCCGCGCCACGTCCTTCAGTCGCACGCTGGAGCCGTCGTTGTTGGCGCGCAGGATGATCTGCTCGAACTGCTCGGGCGAGGTGAAGCGGCCCTCGGCCGACACCGTGGCGGTGAACGCCTGCCCGGCCGGCGCGGGATCGGCGCCGATGGAGCCGGCGGCGAACTGCACGTTCTGCCCCTTGACCGCCGCCAGCGCTTCGCTCGCCGACAGGTTGTAGCCCTGCAGCTTGCCCGGGTCCAGCCAGATGTTCATGGCGTACTCGGAGCCGAAGTGCTGGGTGCTGCCCACGCCGGGCACGCGCGAGATCTGGTCCAGCACCCGCGAGGCGACGATGTCGTTGAGCTGGTTGCGGTCGATGGCCGGATTCTCGGACTGCAGGCCCACCACCATCAGGAAGCCGGCGTTGGCCTTGGCCACCACCACGCCCTGCGCGGTCACTTCGCTGGGCAGGCGCGGCGTGGCCAGCGATACCTTGTTCTGCACCTGCACCTGGGCGATGTCCGGGTTGGTGCCGGTCTGGAAGGTCAGGGTGATCGAGGCGCGGCCGGACGAGCTGGAGCTGGAGCTGAAGTACAGCAGGTTGTCGATGCCGGTCAGTTGCTGCTCGATGACCTGGGTGACCGAGCGCTCGGTGGTCTCGGCGCTGGCGCCGGGGTAGGCGGCATTGACCACCACCTGCGGCGGCGCGATGGACGGGTACGACTCCACGCCGAGGTTGAGGATCGCGATCACGCCGGCCAGCGAGATCAGGATCGACACGACCCAGGCGAAGATCGGGTGGTTGATGAAGAACTTGGGCATGGGGGAGGGTCCTTATTCGGCCTTGCCTGGGGCCGGCGCCTGCAGCTTGGCCTGCGCGGCCTTGGCGGCGGCCGCCTCCTCGGCCGTCACCGCCTTGGCCGGCGCGCCTTCCTTGACCTTCTGCAGACCGTCGACGATCACCCGGTCGCCGGCCGCCAGGCCGGAGGTGATCAGCCAGTCGGTGCCGATGGCCTGTTCGGTGGCCACGTTCTTGCGCACGACCTTGCCGTCCTGGCCGACCACCAGCGCGTAGGCGCCGGTGGTGTCGCGCTGGATCGCCGCCTGCGGGATCAGGAACGCGCCCTTCTGCTCGCCCAGGGTGGCGCGCAGGGTGACGAAGGTGCCCGGCAGCAGCATGCGGTCGGGATTGGGCACGGTGGCGCGCAGCGACACGGTGCCGGTGGCGGGGTCCACCACGGTGTCGGAGAAGTCGAGCGTGCCGGTCTGGTCGATGGCCTGGCCGCCGGGCAGGATCACGCTGACCGTGCGCTGGCCGGCGCCGGCCAGCTCCACCTTGCCTTCGCCCTGCGCCTGGCGGATCACCTGCATCTCGCTGGCGCTCATGGAGAAGTTGGCGTACAGCGGATCGATCTGGTCGATGGTGGTCAGCAGGGTGGCGTCGCCCTGGCCGACCAGCGCACCCTCGGTGACCTGCTGCTTGCCGGCGCGGCCGGAGATCGGTGCGGCGACGCTGGCGTAGCCCAGGCTGATGCGCGCGGTCTCGACGTTGGCGCGGGCCTGCTGCACGGCGGCGGCGGCGCTGCGCTCGGCGGCCTCGGCGTTGTCCAGGTCGGAGCGGGAGACGAACTTCTGCGGCGCCAGTTGGCGGGCGCGGTCGGCCGCCACCTTGGCGTTGGCGTAGGTGGCCTGCGCCGAGGCCAGGTTGGCCTGCGCCGCGCTGAGCGAAGCCTGCAACGGCGCCGGGTCGATCAGGAACAGCGTCTGGCCCTGCTTCACGTCGCTGCCTTCCTGGTACACGCGCTTCTGCAGCACGCCGGCCACGCGGGCGCGCACGTCGGAGCTGCGGTAGGCGGACAGGCGGCCCACCAGGTCGCGCTGCAGCGGCACGTCCTTGGGCGTGGCGGCCATGACCACCACTTCCGGTGGCGGCATCTGCGGTTGTTCCGGCTTGCTGCACGCGGCCAGGGCGGCAAGCAGGGCGCCGGCCAGGACGAGGGAACGGGCGGGGGAGGTCATGGGGAAGCTCCGTTTCTGTTTTTCGAAGTCTTGGGAAGGGGGGAGGTGGCGCGGATGCGGCGCCCCGGGACCGTGGCCTGCGCCGCAGTATGGGCGTGCGCACCGCTGGCAACGGGTGAAAACGCGCGCAGGAAGCCGTCCACCGCGAATTCGGCCCAGCGCCGGCGCTCCTGCGGGCGCGCCCGGTGCGGCGCGCCGAAGCGCTGCCTGTCGAAGTCCAGGCCCACCATCATGCTCAGCAGCAGTTCCGCGGCGTAGTGCGGATCGTCATGCCGCAGCCGGCCCTGGTCCATCGCACGCTGCAGCCAGGCCGCCAGACGACGCATCAGGCTGTCGCAGGTGTCCTCGTACAGCGTGCGCGCCTGTTCGGGGAACTGGCGCGCCTCGTTGCTCAGCAGGCGGCTGGCCGCCACCACGTTGGGGTCGCACAGGTGCGCCAGATGCTGTTCGGCGAAGGCCAGCAGCGTGGTGCGCGGATCCTGCGTGTCCGGGTCCAGCCGCGCGGTGGCCAGGTCCAGGTGCTCGCCCATCACGCTGCGCATGAGCTCCTGCTTGCTGCCGAACTGCGCATACAGCGTCTGCTTGGAACAGCCCGCACGCGAGGCCACCGCCTCCATGCTCACGCCGAAGCCCTGTTCGGCCAGCAACCCGAGCACGGCCGCATGCACGCGCACGCGCCGTCGTTCGGTCGCCGAAGTGGGGGCGGGGGCGGTCATGGGGCTGGACTATACCGTCCAGTTTAGAATTTGAACAGGCTTGTGTTAGATGAAGAAGTGTGGACAAGACCGCGCCGGCAGATGGGCGACGGGCACCGTGCGTGGGCGCATGGCGGGTCTCCGGACGGTTTCCGGTTGCAGGGCGCAGGCGGTAGCCAATCGCGCGCGGGAATGCAAGCACGGCTTATGACGCCTCGCAGCAAGTTTTGTGATGGCGCGCGGCGATACAATGACCATTCGACTACCACTTGTTGAGCCAACCTCTGCATGAACGCTGTGCGCAGCTCGAAGAAAGCCTCGAAGAAGCCCAAACCGGAAACCGCCAAGGCCACCACGTCGGTGCGCCCGAAGGCCACGCCTACCAAGAAGGTGGCCGCCCGACCGGATGCGGGCGCGGCCAGGGCCGCGAAGGCGACGGGCAAGGCGTCCGTGCCGGCCGTGCAGGTGTTCTCGCTGGAGCCGATCCTGGCCGCCGCGCGCAAGCGGGTGTCCGGTGCGGCCGCGCAGGCCGAGGCGCAGGCGTTCTCCGAGGCGTTCTACAAGCGCATGGAGGAGGACGAATACCCCAACCACAGTCCCGAGGTCTGGGCCGCCATCGCCACCGACATGCTGGCGTTCGCGCGCACCCGCAAGGCGGGCACCGCCAACGTGCGCGTGTTCAACGCCACGCTCAAGGCCAACGGTTGGGAATCGCCGCACACCGTGCTGCAGCTCGTCAACGACGACATGCCGTTCCTGGTGGACTCGGTCAGCATGGCGCTGGCGGAGATGGGCGTGGGCGTACACGTGCTGGGCCACCCGCTGGTGCGCTTCACCCGCGACAAGGCCGGCAAGGTCTCGGCGGTGGGCGAGGGCAAGCCCGAATCACTGATGCTGCTGGAGATCGACCGCCTGCCGCCGGAGGAGATGGCACGGATCGAGAAGCGCATCCGCACGGTGCTGGAGGAAGTCCGCGCCATCGTGCGCGACTGGAGCGCCATGCGCGAGAAGATGCTGGCGCTGGCCGACGACCTGGCCACCCGCCGCATGCCGGTCGGCGACGACGGCCGCCGCGAGGCGCAGGAATTCCTGCGCTGGGCGGCCGCCGACCACTTCACCTTCTTCGGCTACCGCGAATACCGCGTGGAGAAGGGCACCGGCATCCTGGCCGCGGTCGAGGACAGCGGCCTGGGCCTGCTGCGCGAGGGCGACACCACGCCGCCGCGCAACGTCAAGACGCTGGCCGCGCACTACCTGCCGCAGGGCGGCTCGGTGGATGCGCTGATCCTGACCAAGACCAACCGCCGTTCCACCGTGCACCGTCCGGGCAACATGGACTACATCGGCGTGCTGGAGTTCGACGCCCAGGGCAATCCCGTCGCCGAGCAGCGCTTCATCGGCCTGTATACCTCCAGCGCCTACAACCGCCGCCCGTGGGAGATCCCGCTGGTGCGCGACCGCCACGAATACGTGATGCACAAGTCCGGCCTGTCGCCCAACAGCCACAGCGGCAAGGCGCTGCGCCACATCCTGGAGACCCTGCCGCGCGAGGAGCTGTTCCAGTCCAGCGACGACGAGCTGTACCGCACCGCGATGGGCATCCTCGGCCTGCAGGAGCGCGTGCGCAGCAAGCTGTTCCTGCGCCGCGACCGCTACGGCCGCTTCTATTCGGCGCTGGTCTACATCCCGCGCGAGCGCTTCAACACCGACGTGCGCCTGCGCATCGAATCGCTGCTCAAGGAAGCCATGCGCGGCGAGTACGTGGACAGCAGCGTGCAACTGGGCGAATCGCCGCTGGCGCAGTTGCACCTGACCATCCGGCCCAAGGCCGGCGAGCAGGTCGACGTGGACACCGCTTCGCTGGAAGCCGACATCGCCCACCTGCTGCGCAACTGGCAGGACGACCTGCGCGAGACCCTGATCGCCCGCCACGGCGAATCGGCCGGCCTGCTGCTGGCCGGCGCCTTCGGACGCGCGCTGCCGGCCGGCTACATCGAAGTGGTGTCGCCGGAAGGCGCCGCGCGCGACGTCGAGCACCTGGCCGCGCTGGGCGGCGCCGACGACCTGCGCCTGAGCCTGCACGAATCGCGCCGCAAGCGCCCGGGACAGGGCAACCTGCGCCTGAACCTGTACCGCCAGGACGACGACATCCCGCTGTCCGACGCGCTGCCGCTGATGGAGAACATGGGCCTGCGGGTGATCTCCGAGCACCCGTTCCGGCTGGATACGGCGCGCGGCACGCGCTACATCCAGGAGTTCGAGGTGGAGGCGGTCAACGGTGCCTTCGACGTCGAGCGGCTGGCGCCGGCGTTCGAGGAGGCCTTCGCGCGCATCTGGCGCGGCGACGCCGAGAACGACGGCTTCAACAAGCTGGTGCTGGGCGCCGGCTTGGCCTGGCGCCAGGTGGCGATGCTGCGCGGCTACTGCAAGTACCTGCTGCAGACCGGCGTGCCGTTCTCGCAGAGCTACGTCGAAGAGACGCTCAACCGCTACCCGCTGCTGGCGCGCCTGCTGGTGGAGCTGTTCGAGGCCCGCTTCGATCCGGTCACCGGCAGCGAGAGCAAGGCGCAGGTGAAGGAAGGCCAGGAACGCTTCGCCACCCAGCTCAAGGCGCTGGCGCAGGACGACGAGGCCACGCTGAAGACGCTGCGCACGCTGGTGGAGGCGCGCAGCGAGAGCCGCGAGCGCCAGGCCGAGGCCGCGCACCAGGCGCTGCTCAAGCTGATGGACCGGGTGTCCAGCCTGGACGAGGACCGCATCCTGCGCGGCTTCATGGGCGCCATCGAGGCCACCCTGCGCACCAGCTTCTACCAGGTGGGCAAGGACGGCCAGCCGGCGCACACGATCAGCTTCAAGTTCGACTCGGCCCGCGTGCCCGACCTGCCCAAGCCGCGCCCGTACCGCGAGATATTCGTGTACGGCCCGCGCGTGGAAGGCGTGCACCTGCGCTTCGGCCCGGTGGCCCGCGGCGGCCTGCGCTGGTCCGACCGCCGCGAGGATTTCCGCACCGAGGTGCTGGGCCTGGTGAAGGCGCAGATGGTGAAGAACACGGTCATCGTGCCGGTCGGCGCCAAGGGCGGCTTCTTCGTCAAGCGCCCGCCGGTAGGTGGCGACCGCGACGCGGTGCTGGCCGAAGGCATCGCCTGCTACAAGCTGTTCATCCAGGGCCTGCTGGACATCACCGACAACATCGTCGGCGGCCGCATCGTGCCGCCGGTGGACGTGGTGCGGCACGACCAGGACGATCCGTACCTGGTGGTGGCGGCAGACAAGGGCACGGCCTCGTTCTCCGACATCGCCAACGGCCTGGCCATCGCCCACGGCTTCTGGCTGGGCGACGCGTTCGCCTCCGGCGGCTCGGTGGGCTACGACCACAAGGGCATGGGCATCACCGCGCGCGGCGCCTGGGAGTCGGTCAAGCGCCACTTCCGCGCGCTCGGTCGCGATTCGCAGACCCAGGACTTCACCTGCGTGGGCATCGGTGACATGTCCGGCGACGTGTTCGGCAACGGCATGCTGCTGTCCGAGCACATCCGCCTGGTGGCCGCGTTCGACCACCGCCACATCTTCCTGGACCCGAATCCGGACGCGGCCCGGTCGTTCAAGGAGCGCCAGCGCCTGTTCAAGCTGCCGCGCTCCAGTTGGGCCGACTATGACGCCAAGCTGATCTCCAAGGGCGGCGGCATCCACCCGCGTGGGGCCAAGTCCATCGATATCACCCCCGAAGTGCGCGCGGCGCTCGGCATCGCCGACGGGGTAAAGGCGATGACGCCGAACGAGCTGATGAGCGCCATCCTGAAGTCGCCGGTGGACCTGCTGTGGAACGGCGGCATCGGCACCTACGTCAAGGCCGCCACCGAGAGCAACGCCGACGTTGGCGACCGCGCCAACAACGGTCTGCGCGTGGATGGCCGCGACCTGCGCTGCAAGGTGGTGGGCGAGGGCGGCAACCTGGGCATGACCCAGCTCGGACGCATCGAGGCCGCGCATCACGGCGTGCTGCTCAACACCGACTTCATCGACAACTCCGCCGGCGTGGACACCTCCGACCACGAGGTGAACATCAAGATCCTGCTCAACGGCGCGGTGCAGGCCAAGAAGCTGGGCATGGACGCGCGCAACAAGCTGCTGGCCGACATGACCGACGAAGTGGCCGAACTGGTGCTGTGGGACAACTACCGGCAGAACCAGGCCATCAGCCTGATGGAGCGGATGAGCGTGGCGCGCCTGGGTTCCAAGCAGCACTTCATCCAGACGCTGGAAGCGCAGGGCCTGCTGGACCGGCAGATCGAATACCTGCCGTCCGACGCCGAGCTGGCCGAGCGCAAGGCGCGCGGCCAGGGCCTGACCCGGCCGGAGCTGGCGGTGCTGCTGTCGTACTCCAAGCTGGTGGCCTTCCAGCAGTTGCTGGATTCGGACATCCCCGAGGATCCGTACCTGTCCAAGGAGCTGCAGCGCTACTTCCCGCAGCCGCTGCAGAAGAAGTACGCCACGGAGATGGAGAAGCACCGCCTGAAGCGCGAGATCATCGCCACCGCGGTCACCAACACCACCATCAACCGCATGGGCGCCACCTTCCTGCTGCGCATGCAGGAAGACACCGGCCGCAGCCCGGCCGAAGTGGCCAAGGCCTTCACCATCACCCGCGAGACGCTGGATGCGCGCGCGCTGTGGAACCAGATCGACGCGCTGGACGGCAAGGTGTCCGAGTCGGTGCAGATCGACGCCCTGCAGGTCATCTGGCAGGTGCAGCGCAACTTCTCGCGCTGGCTGCTGACGCGGCAGGGACCGCTGCCGGCCATCGCCGCCGCGGTGGAGCGCTACCACGACGGCTTCAACGAGATCCGCGCGGCCGACGGCGTGCTGCCGGATTCGCTGCGCCCGGCCTACGAGGCCAGCCTGCGCGAATGGGGCGAAAAGGGCGTGCCGGCCGGATTGGCGGGGCAACTGGCGGCGCTGCCGTACCTAGAGCCGTCCTGCGACATCATCGAACTGGCCCGCGCGCGCAAGCTCAAGCCGGTCGAGGTGTCGAAGGTCCACTACCGGCTGGGCGAGGCGCTGCACCTGCCGTGGCTGCAGGAGCAGATCGAGGCGCTCCGCGTCGATGGCCGCTGGCATGCGGTCGCGCGCGGCGTGTTGCGCGACGAAATGGCCGCCCACCAGCGCACCCTGACCAACCACGTGCTGTCCATGCCCGGCGGCAACGCCGAGGCCAAGGTCAGGGCGTGGCTGGGCCGCGACGACGCCGGCCTGCGCTTCACGCTCAACATGCTCAACGAGCTGGCCGCGCAGAAGACGCTGGACTACCCGACCGCCTCGGTCGCGGTGCAG
The DNA here is from genome assembly GCA_937975725.1 of uncultured Pseudoxanthomonas sp. Classification (GTDB taxonomy): domain Bacteria; phylum Pseudomonadota; class Gammaproteobacteria; order Xanthomonadales; family Xanthomonadaceae; genus Pseudoxanthomonas_A. The sequence goes on from CALJUL010000099.1 coordinate 27,887, forward strand.
CGCCTGGGCCAGTTGGCGGCGCAGGGCTGACCGGCACAGGACGGCCGGCGCGTGCCGGCCGTCCTTCTGGCTAGAATTCGGAGGCGGCCCCCGGGCCGCCTCTGTCTTTTCCGGGAGGAGAACCATGCGCAGGATCGCAGGCTGGCTGTTGCTTGCCTGGGCGCTGGCGGCCACGGCCGGCGAGCCGCGGCGGCAGGTCGGGCATGTGGAGGGCGTGCCCGTGTACGCCGACCAGATCGCGGGCGAGACCGTGCAGGCGCACGCGGGTGCGGCGCGCAGCGTGTTCATGGCGCCGTTGATCCGCGCATGGGCGGCGGCCAACGCGCAGGCGGCAAGCCCGACGGCCGGCGAAGCGGCCGCGGTCGAGGCCGCGATCGCGCGCTATGCCGCGTGCAGCGGCAACGGCTACGCCTTGCCCGAGGATCTGCAGCAGCGCGCGCAGGTGATTGGCCTGCTGGTGGGCCACGTCAAGCTGCAGCAGCGCCTGCATGCCGAATACGGCGGCGGCCGCCTGTTGTTCCAGCAGGCCGGTGTGGAAGCCTTCGACGCCACGCGGACGATGCTGGAACGGATGGAGTCGGAAGGGCGGTTCGCCATCGCCGACCCCGACGTCCGCGCCGCGGCCTACGACTACTGGACCCGCGACCATGGCGCGTTCATCATCACGGACCCGGCACGGATCGCGGAGGCACTCGACGCGACGTCGATGGTCGCCCGCTGTCCCGGCGCCTGACCGAACGCACCGCCGACCAGGAGCCACGGATGTCCCCGACGCCCCGCATCGCCTTCCTTGCCAGCCCCACGCCCGAGGCGCAGGAAGCTTTGGCGACGCTCGAACGCGAGCACGGCACGCATGCGCCCGACGCCGCCGACGTGCTGTGCGCGCTCGGCGGCGACGGCTTCATGCTGCAGACCCTGCACCGGCACGGCGTGCACGGCAAGCCGGTGTTCGGCATGAAGCTGGGCACGGTCGGCTTCCTGATGAACCATTACCGCCCCGACGGCCTGCTGGAGCGGATCGCCGCGGCCGAGCCGGCCAAGCTGCGGCCGCTGGAAATGCAGGCGCTGACCGAATCCGGCGCCACCACCGCGTCGCTGGCCTACAACGAGGTCTCGCTGCTGCGCCAGACCCGGCAGGCCGCGCACATCCGCATCGACCTCAACGGCGAGACGCGGCTGGACGAACTGATCTGCGACGGCGTGCTGACCGCCACGCCGGCCGGCAGCACTGCCTACAACTTCTCCGCGCACGGCCCGATCCTGCCGCTGGGCTCGCACACCATCGCGCTGACGCCGATCGCGCCGTTCCGCCCGCGGCGCTGGCGCGGCGCCATCCTCAAGGCCGACACCGAGATCCGCTTCCGCGTGCTGGACCCCTACAAGCGGCCGGTCAGCGCCACCGCCGATTCGCACGAAGTGCGCGACGTGGTGGAAGTGACGATCCGCGAATCGCGCGACCGCATGGTCACCCTGCTGTTCGACCGCGAGCACAACCTGGAAGAACGCATCCTCAGCGAGCAGTTCATGGTCTGACGGGCGTCTCGGCCGGGATGCGGGGATACATACGGCGCGCTGCGGGGTTCGGCTTGATCCTGTCGTGAATGCCGCCGGTTGCCGTGCGAAGGTTGGGTTCGCAGCCGAGAGAATCGAGATGCACGCTATGCGTGCCATGGCGTCGCGTGCTGTCGCTTGGCGGTGGCAGGTACTTCGGCCTGCACTTGTTCATGCGAATCGTATCCTGCCGTTCTCGGCGCCGGCATTCTTCAGTATTTGTCGGCGACGCGTCTGCAATCTTGAATTGGTGAGCGGATGGACACGGCGGAATGGGATGCAGGGCCCTGTGGCACTTCCTGTTTCCGCAGCCCTTCGACCGGCCTTTGTCCTTTCCCCTTGCGCTTTCCCGATGTCCCCGAAAGACGGGGCAATAGCCGCCGTCCACTGCATCGAACCGGGGAATCGCCACCATGTGTCTGCAGGAACGCAATGGCCGTCTGCATCTGCTCCACCAGCGCCACGAATGGGGCTGCCGGCAGATCGTCGAGGAAACCGCCTACGACCTGGCGCTGGACGCGGCCGGCAGCCGGGTGCTGCAGCAGGGCGGCGAGGGCGTGGATTTCTGGGCCTATCTCGACGACGGACAGCACGTGCACTACGTCAGTTACTGGCTGTCGAGGAAGATCAAGCGGCTGAAGCTGCCGCATGCGCAGGCCGACACCCTGGAGGTGGTGGCGCCGCATTTCGCGCTGGCCGACGGGCGGCTGTATTGCCGGGGCACGCGGGTGGTGGGGGCCGATCCGGCCACCTTCGTCGTCGTCCCGGAAACGCGGTTTGCCTGCGATGCGCGCCACGTGTACGCCTTCACCATGGCCGACGGCCTGGGCCGCTGGGAATACGGGGGCGGGCCGCTGTACTTCCTGCCGCAATGCGAATACTTCGCGGACCGCGAACGCTTCTACCGCCAGAGCAGTTGGACCAACCGCATCGAGCCGGTGGAAGCGCGCACGCGGATCGTCTTCCACGAGAAGAACACCGTGCTGCGCGCCTGCCTCTGGCAGGGCAGGGATGCGGCCGACGAGGACGAGCGCCGCGCACGCGCGGCGTTGCTGGACCGCGTGATCAGCGTGGGCGACCTGTTCCGGCTGCTGCTGCCGGAGACCTGCGCAGCCTGGAATCCGCCAAGGCCCGCGCCTTCGCATTGAGCGCTGCATGCTGCGCGCAGATTGCAGGTGTAACGCGCAGGACCGTGTTGCTTTCCTGCATGCAGAGCAGTGGCAGGCAGATTCGCGCGGTAAGGAGTAAGAAGTAAGGAGGTGAGGAGTGAGGGTTGGGGGGCTGCGGTGTGGCCCAGCGTCGGATTCCGAGGCGATGCTAACCCCTAACCCCTAACCCC
>CALJUL010000100.1 GCA_937975725.1 uncultured Pseudoxanthomonas sp.
GCTGTACGCCTACGACTCGGTGCCGACCATGGTCCGCCGCATCAACAACACCTTCCAGCGCGCCGACGAGATCCAGTGGAAGAACATCTGCGACGGCAAGCTGGACCCCAAGGACGCCATCGACTTCTTCCTGCCCATCGTCGCCGACGGCGAGGCCGGCTTCGGCGGCGTGCTGAACGCCTACGAGCTGATGAAGAACATGATCATCGCCGGCGCCGCGGGCGTGCACTTCGAGGACCAGTTGGCCGCGGTGAAGAAATGCGGCCACATGGGCGGTAAGGTGCTGGTGCCCACCCAGGAAGCCGTGCAGAAGCTGCAGGCCGCGCGCCTGGCCGCCGACGTGCTGGGCGTGCCCACCATCGTGCTGGCGCGCACCGATGCCGAGGCCGCCAACCTGCTGACCTCGGATTTCGACGCCAACGACCGGCCCTTCGTCACCGGCCAGCGCACCAGCGAGGGCTTCTACCGGGTGAAGAACGGCCTGGAGCAGGCGATCAGCCGCGGCGTGGCCTATGCGCCGCACGCCGACCTGGTGTGGTGCGAGACCGGCACGCCGGACATCGGCTTCGCCCGCGAATTCGCCCAGGCCGTGCACGCCGCCCATCCCGGCAAGTTGCTGTCGTACAACTGCTCGCCCAGCTTCAACTGGAAGAAGAACCTGGACGATGCGCAGATCGCCCGCTTCCAGGACGAACTGTCGGCGCTGGGCTACAAGTACCAGTTCATCACCCTGGCCGGCATCCACATCAACTGGTTCAACACCTTCAAGTTCGCCCACGACTACGCCCGCGGCGAGGGCATGAAGCACTACGTCGAGCAGGTGCAGGAAGCCGAGTTCGCCGCGCGCGAGAAGGGCTACACCTTCGTCTCCCACCAGCAGGAAGTGGGCGCCGGCTACTTCGACGACGTCACCACCGTCATCCAGGGCGGCAGCTCCAGCGTCACCGCGCTGAAGGGCTCGACCGAGGAGGAGCAGTTCTACGAGAAGGAGAAGGCGGCCTGATCGCGGTCGCCACAGGTTGGGGAAGGAAACGCCGGCGGAATGCCGGCGTTTCCTTGTGTGGGCGGCATCGCCGTCATCGCGGCGGGTCGCGTGCAGGTATCCGCGTGATGGCGCCACGCGCGCTGCTTGCATGCGGGACGGCCGACGGCCACATTCCGAATGCCGTTCCTGCGGAGGCGAGGGCCCAATGCCTTTTGCCTTCCGTCGGAATGGCATGGAGCCGCTGGATTTCCGCCTTCGCGCGGACGGCGTGTTTGGCTGACCATCGGCAATGCGGCCCATGCAGGAGTGCCGGCATGTCGCCGGCGCTCCTTTTTCCGATCGGCGGACGGAAGCCTACTTCTTCACTTCCTGCGTATGCCCCTTCAGTGCCTCGGCCAGGCCAGGCACGCCATCGGCGCCGGCCGGCACGCTGATGCTGGAGCCGGCGAAGTCCTGGCCGATGGGCTCGGCGCGGCCGCCCAGGCATTGCGCCAGGAAGCCTTCGGTCACCGCGTTGAAGGCCTTGTTGTTCTCCGGCCGCGCGAAGCCGTGGCCCTCATCGGGGAACAGCACGTAGGTCACCGGGATGTTCTTCGCCTTCATCGCCTTGACGATCTGGTCGCTCTCGTCCTGCTTCACGCGCGGGTCGTTGGCGCCCTGGCCGATCAGCAGCGGCTTCCTGATCCGGTCGGCGCGGGTCAGCGGCGAGCGTTCGGTGAGCCACCGCTTGCCTTCTGCGGTGCGCGGATCGCCCATGCGCTTGGCGAGCTGTTCGAAGAAGCTGGCCCAGTATGGCGGCACGGTGCTGAGCAGGGTGTTGAGGTTGGACGGGCCGACGATGTCCACGCCGCAGGCGAACGCGTCCGGCGTGAACGTCAGTCCGGTCAGCGTGGCGTAGCCGCCGTAGCTGCCGCCCATGATGGCGACCTGCTCCGGCGTGGTGACGCCCTGCTTCACCGCCCACTGCATGGCGTCGATCAGGTCGTCGTGCATCTTGCCGGCCCACTCGCCGTTGCCGGCGTTGGTGAAGTCCTTGCCGAAGCCGGTGGAGCCGCGGAAGTTGACCGACAGCACCGCGTAGCCGCGGTTGGCCAGCCACTGGTTGTAGCTGCCGTAGCCGTAGGAATCGCGCGCCCACGGGCCGCCGTGGACCAGCAGCACCAGCGGCACCGGCGCGTCGGGCGTGCCGTCGTTGTCGGCGTCGGCGCTCTTCGGCAGCGTCAGGTAGCTGACCAGCGTCTTGGCGTCGCGCGAGGTGATCTCCACCGGCCACTGCGGCACCAGCGGCTTGCCGTCCAGCTTGGGCCGCGCGGAGAACAGCTTGGTCAGCGTGCCGGCCGGGCGGTCGTAGCGGTAGTAGACCAGCGGCGATTCGGCCGCCGAGTACACCACGATCCAGGTCCTGTCGTCCTGCGTGCGCGTGTTCACCGACACGTCGCCGGGGCCGAGCGCCTGCAGCTTCTCCAGGTCGGCGCGGATGGCCGGGTCCACCACCTTCCACTCGTCGCGCAGGTAGTCCACCGACACCGCCTGCACCTGGCCGGTGGCCGGGTGCGCCAGCGTGCCGCCGACGTCGGCGCGCGCGTCCTCCAGCACCAGCGTGCGTTGGCCGGTGGCCACGTCCACCGCGAACAGCGCGGCGGTGTTGCGCCCGCGCGAGTCGGTGAAGTACAGCGTCTTGCCGTCCACGGTCAGGCCGCCGGGGCTGGTGGTCAGCACGTCCTCGAACGGGATGTCGTCGAACTTCTCCCAGCCGCCGCCGGCCCCGCGCTTCAGCACGTCCGCGCCGCCGTCCGGACGCGAGCGCTGCGCGTACCTGAGGGTGTAGTCGGCGTCGGCGATGTAGCCGGCGATCTGCGCGTCGTTCTTCTCCAGCAGCGTGCGCCGGCCGCTGGCCAGGTCGACCTTGTAAAGGTCGTGCCACTGCGCGTCGCGGTCGTTCATGCCGACCAGGATGGTGCCGGGGTGCTTGGGGCTGACGCCGGCCATCTGTGCGGTGGTCTTGGGGAACGGCGTCAGATCCTTCGCCTGCCCGGTCTTCAGGTCCACCGCGTACAGGTGGAAGTCCTCGTCGCCGCCGCTATCGCGCAGGTACAGCAGCGTGTCGGGCCGGTAGGACCAGAAGTAGCTGCGGATGCCGCGCGCCTTGTCCCGGGTGACCGCCTTCGCCTGCCCGGGCTTGTCGGCCGGCGCCACCCACACGTTGAGCACGCCGTCGACGGCGGCGACCCAGCTCAGGTACTTGCCGTCGGGGCTGATCTGCACGTTGGCGCGCTCGGGATTGCCGAACAGCGCCTCACGCGGGATCAGTTCGGTGCCGGCGATGCGGTCGGCGGCGGTCGTGGTGGCGTGGGCGGCCAGGCTGGCGGAGATGGCGAAGGGCAGGAGCAGGCAGATGGGCAGAGTGGTACGGCGCATGGCGGATCCCTCTGGTTGGGTCGGGTGGATGCGGCGGTGCAACGCGGGTCGGCGGCGGCCCGGCACTGGACGCTGCGGCCGCGGACGCATAATGTCACTTTTCCGGAATCTTCAACCTGCAGGAGCAAGTCATGCGCAAGGCCGTGGTTGCCGCAGCAATGGTATTGGGAATGTTCATCGGCCTGCCGGCCCTGGCCAGCGACGTCCATCCGAACAAGGATGCGCAAGCCATCCTCAAGCAGCAGCAGGAAATCCGGACCGAGATGGAAAAACGCGGCGGCCGCTTCGCCCACATCGCCGCGGACAAGCGCGAGCGTGTCCTCGCCCACCAGGGCACCGTCAACACCCTGCTGGCCGGCAAGCAGTCCATCGACGATCTCAAGGAAGCCGACCGCATCACGGTGTTCAACGCGCTGGAGGACATCGAGGGCATCCTCAACAGCGCCGAGGACGATCGCATGATCTGCGAGCGCTACAAGCCGGTGGGCAGCAACCGCCCCAAGACGGTCTGCATGACCGCGGGCGAGCGCCGCGCCGCGCGCGAGCAGGCCGAGCGCGACGTGAGCAACCGCACCCAGAGCTGCTTCAAGGGCGCCAACGGTGGCTGCCTGTGATCGCCGCCTGATCGGAGCGGGCCGCTAGGTCGGGTGGGTGCCCAGGGCGGTATCGCGATAACTCAGCGCCTCGGCCAAATGCGCCGCTGCAATGCCGTCGCTGTCCGCCAGGTCGGCGATGGTGCGGGCCACGCGCAGGATGCGGTGCAGGCTGCGCGCGGAGAGTTGCAGGCGTTCGACGGCGCGCTCCAGCAGGGCCTGGTCGCATGGTTGCAGGCGGCAGTGCGCCATGGTCTCGGACTGGCCCATGCGCGCGTTGGGTTTGCCGCAGCGCGCGATCTGGCGCAGGCGGGCCTGGATCACGCGCGAGCGCACGCTGGCGCTGGATTCGCCGTCGTGGCTTTCGGGGCGCAGTTCGTGCGGCGGCAGGCGCGGCACTTCCACGTGCAGGTCGATACGGTCCATCAACGGCCCGGAAATGCGCCCGCGGTAGCGCCGGACCAGGTCCGGCCCGCAGCGGCAGCGCCCGCTGGGGTCACCCGCCCAGCCGCAGGGGCAGGGATTCATCGTGGCGACGAGCTGGAAGCGCGCCGGGAACTCGGCCGTCCGCGCCGCGCGCGAGACGGTGACCGTGCCGGACTCCAGCGGCTCGCGCAGCACTTCGAGCGCGGCGCGGCTCCATTCGGGCAATTCGTCGAGGAAGAGCACGCCGTTGTGCGCCAGCGAAATCTCGCCGGGCCGCGGCTGCGCGCCGCCGCCGACCAGGGCGACGGCGCTGGCGGTGTGGTGGGGCGCGCGATAGGGGCGCTGGCGCCAGCATGACGGGTCCAGCCCGCGGCCGCTGACCGAGGCGATGGCCGCGCTTTCCAGCGCTTCTTCTTCGCTCGCCTCGGGCAGCAGGCCGGGCAGGCGCGAGGCCAGCAGCGTCTTGCCGCAGCCCGGCGGACCGATCAGCAGCAGATGGTGCGAACCCGCGGCCGCGACTTCCAGCGCGCGCCGCGCCTGCGCCTGTCCGCGCACATCGCACAGGTCAGCGAGCGCTGTGGGCGCAGGCGGCGGCGCCGTCGCCGGGGGCAGGGTCTTGCGGCCTTCGAGCAGGCCGCAGACTTCCAGCAGCGTGCGCGCGGTGAAGGCTTCGCCGTGCCGCGCCAGTGCGGCCTCGGCGCCACTGGCCTCCGGCACCACCAGCCGGCGCCCGCTGGCGGCGATCGCCAGCGCGGCCGGCAGCACGCCGTCCACGGCGCGCAGTTCGCCAGTCAGGCTGAGTTCGCCGAGGAATTCGTACTCGGCCAGCGCTTCCCGGCGGATCTGCCCGCTGGCGGCCAGGATGCCCAGCGCGATGGGCAGGTCGAAGCGGCCGCCGTCCTTGGGCAGGTCCGCCGGCGCCAGGTTGACGGTGATGCGGCGCGCGGGGAATTCGAACTGCGCGCAGAGGATGGCGGCGCGCACGCGGTCGCGCGCTTCGCGCACCGCGGCGGCCGGCAAGCCGACGATCTGGGTGGAGGGCAGCCCGCCGGACAGGTGGACTTCCACCCGCACCGGCGGCGCGGACACGCCCGCCCGGGCCCGGCTGTGCACCAGGGCCAGACTCATGGCGGCGGGATCAGGGCTGCGCGGGCTTGTCGGCCTGCCCGGCTTCCAGCGCGGCGACCGTGCGTTCCAGGGCTTCCAGCTTCTCGCGCGTGCGCAGCAGCACGGCCTGCTGCACGTCGAATTCCTCGCGCGTCACCAGGTCCAGCTTCGCCAGGCCGGCTTGCAGGGCGGACTTGAAGGTCTGCTGCAGCTCTTCCTGCGAATCGCGCAGGCCGGGCGGCACCAGTTGGCTGAGGCGGCGGGCGAGGTCGTCGATGTGATTGAGGTCGATCATGGCGGGTCTCCGGCAGTGCGCCCAGCTTGCGGGCGGCGCGTGGCGGGAGCCATCGGCGCGCGCTGCACGGTGGCGTCGGAAAATTCCGAGCGGCGAGGCGTGCATTGAACCGCGTCCGCCCGCCCGCCCGCAACCACCGGGCGGGCAACCGCGTTATCCTGCGTGCAGCATCGACGGGAGCCCCCTGCATGAAAATGGTCATGGCCATCATCAAGCCCTTCAAGCTGGACGACGTGCGCGAGGCGCTCGCCGAGACCGGCATCGCAGGCATCACGGTCACCGAGGTGAAGGGCTTCGGCCGCCAGAAAGGCCATACCGAGCTGTACCGCGGCGCCGAGTACGTGGTGGACTTCCTGCCCAAGGTGAAGCTGGAAGTGGCGGTCACCAACGACCAGGCGGAGCGGGTGGTGGAAGCCATCGTCAAGGCCGCCGGCACCGGCAAGATCGGCGACGGCAAGGTGTTCGTCTACGACCTGGAGCGGGTGGTGCGCATCCGCACGGGCGAGCTGGATGCGGATGCGCTGTAGCCTGTGCATCCGGACTTCGACCTGCCGCTGACGCGCGGCCGGATCAGCGGACGCGCATCCAGCATCACGGCGGCATTCTTCCAGGCGATCACGCCCGCAGTTTTGCCGACGGATGACGAGGTGAATGAAGCGCTCGCGATCCTCGGGATGGTGCCGGGCACGTGCCGCTGCGCGTACTGCGGCGATGCCAAGACCGAGTGGGATCATTTCCGGCCGACGGTGCTGAACCGGCAGCCGACCGGCTATATCACCGAAATCGCCAACCTCGTTCCCTCCTGCGGCAAGTGCAACCAGTCCAAGGGCAACAAGCACTGGAGGACGTGGATGCTCGGCGCTGCGGTGCGATCACCATCGCGCAGGCGGATAGCGGATCTGGATGTTCGGATCGCGCGGCTCGAAGCCTTCGAAGGCTGGCGCACGCCCGTCAGGATCGACTACGCGGCGCTGCTGGGGACTGAGCGATGGTCCTTGTACCTGCGCCATCTGGAAACCGCCGTTTCCCACCTGGCCGACGCGCAGGCCCTCGCTTCCGGATTCCTGGCGCTCACGACCGAAGCGGCGAAACGACGTTGAGCCGCCTGCGCGACAGGTAGAACGAAAAAGCCCCGCGATGCGGGGCTTCTTCTCCACCATGAAGCGTGGCGCGCCTTACTCACCCAGCGCCTTCGCCACGAACGGCGGCGCCACCAGCACGCCCGTGTGCAGGTGCGCGGTGTAGTACAGCGTGTCGAAGGGCTTGGCCGCCGCGTCGGCCTGGCGGAACGCGAAGTCGAAACCCGCCTGCTTGCTGGCGACGGTGACGCTCCACCAGCCGGTCGGGTAGCAGGGCTGCGGGAACGGCAGGGTCCTGAACGACTGGAAGCCGGCCTTGCCCATCTCCGCGCGCATGTCCTTGATCAGGCCCAGCAGCGCCAGCGGCGATTCGCTCTGCTGCACCAGCAGGCCGTCGGGCTTCAGCGCACGGTGGCAGCTTTCGAAGAAGGCCTTGTTGAACAGGCCTTCGGCCGGGCCGACCGGGTCGGTCGAGTCGACGATCACCACGTCCACGCTGCCGGGTTCGCAGTGGGCCATGTAGGCCACGCCGTCGTCGAACAGCAGTTCGGCGCGCGGGTCGCCGTTGGATTCGCACAGTTCGGGGAAATACTTCTCCGACATGCGCGTGACCTGCTCGTCGATGTCGCACTGCGTCGCCTTCTCCACTCCCGGGTGCTTGAGCGCCTCGCGCAGCGTGCCGCAGTCGCCGCCGCCGATGATGACCACGCGCTTCGGCGCCGGGTGGGTGAACAGCACCGGGTGGCTGATCATCTCGTGGTAGAAGAAGTTGTCGCGCGTGGTCAGCATCATCGCGCCGTCGATCACCATCAGCTTGCCCCAGTCGGTGCTGTCGTAGATCTCGATCTTCTGGAACGGCGACTGCACTTCGTCCAGCTTGCCGGTAACGCGGAAGCCGATGGCCGAGCCGGTGTGCTCGAAGTGTTCGATGAACCAGGTGTCGTTGGCGGTCATGGGGATTCCTTCAGGCAAGTGGTTTCCCTTCTCCCTGCGGGAGAAGGTGGCGCGAAGCGCCGGATGAGGGGCGAACGGCGTCATGACGCTTGAACCGCCCGGACTTTCGTTGCCCCTCACCCCAACCCCTCTCCCGGAGGGAGAGGGGCTCAAGTGGGCGCGCATTGTAACGGACCCGTGTGACCGCAGCCTGTAGAATGCGCGTCCGCGCCGCGGCGGACCCTCCGCCACGGCAATACGAATGCGTCGTCCCGCGCCAGCACAGCGAACCGCCATGACCTCCAGCCCTCCCTGGTCCACCGACCACGCCCGCAAGACCTACTCCATCCCGCACTGGGCCGAGGGGTATTTCGACGTGGATGCCGCCGGCCGCATCGTGGTCTCGCCGAAGGGCGCGCAGGGGCCGGCGATCCCGTTGCCGGAGGTGGTGGACGCCGCGCGGGCGCAGGGCGCCAAGCTGCCGCTGCTGGTGCGTTTTCCCGACATCCTCGGCGATCGCCTGGGCAAGTTGCAGGCGGCGTTCGCGCAGGCGCAGGCCGACTGGGACTACGCCGGCGGCTACACCGCCGTGTATCCGATCAAGGTCAACCAGCACCGCGGCGTGGCCGGCACCCTGGCCTCGCACGCCGGCGAGGGCTTTGGCCTGGAAGCCGGCAGCAAGCCCGAGCTGATGGCCGTGCTGGCGCTGTCGCGCCCCGGCGGGCTGATCGTCTGCAACGGCTACAAGGACCGCGAGTACATCCGCCTGGCGCTGATCGGCCGCAAGCTGGGCCTGCAGACCTTCATCGTCATCGAGAAGCCGTCCGAGCTGGCACTGGTCATCGAGGAGTCGCGCCGGCTGGGCGTGAAGCCCGGCCTGGGCGTGCGCATGCGCCTGGCCACCCTGGGCGCGGGCAAGTGGCAGAACAGCGGTGGCGACAAGGCCAAGTTCGGGCTGTCGCCGCGCCAGGTGCTGGACCTGTGGAAGCAACTGCGCGAGGCCGGCCTGCAGGACACGCTGGGCCTGCTGCATTTCCACATGGGCTCGCAGATCAGCAACGTGCGCGACATCGCCAACGGCATGCGCGAGGCGACGCGCTACTTCGTCGAACTGTCGAAGCTGGGCGCGACCATCAGCCACGTCGACGTCGGCGGCGGCCTGGGCATCGACTACGAAGGCACGCGTTCGCGCAGCTACTGCTCGATCAACTACGGCATCGGCCAGTACGCCAGCAACATCGTGCAGCCGCTGGCCGAAGCCTGCGAACAGAACGGCCTGGTGCCGCCGCGCATCGTCACCGAGTGCGGCCGCGCGATGACCGCGCACCACGCGGTGCTGGTGGTCAACGTGTCGGAAGTGGAGCAGGCGCCGGAAGGCCGCGTGCCGCCCGCGCACGACGACGAGCCGGCGGTGATCCGCCACCTGCGCGAGATCCACGGCGAACTGGACACGCGGCCGGCGGTGGAGCTGTTCCACGAGGCACAGCACCACCACAGCGAGGGCCTGTCGCTGTACGCGCTGGGCCAGATCGACCTGGTCCACCGCGCACGCATCGACGACCTGTTCTACGCCATCGCGCACGCGGTGCGCGGCCGCCTGAGCAGCGACGAGCGCAGCCATCGCGACCTGCTGGACGAGTTGAACGAGCGGTTGGTGGACAAGTACTTCGTCAACTTCAGCGTGTTCGAGTCGATCCCGGACGTGTGGGCCATCGACCAGGTGTTCCCGATCGTGCCGATCGAGCGCCTGGACGAGGCGCCGCAGCGCCGCGGCGTGATCGCCGACATGACCTGCGATTCCGACGGCATGGTCGAGACCTACGTGGAGAACGAGGGGCTGGATTCCTCGCTGCCGCTGCATGCGCTGAAGCCGGGCGAGAGCTACCGGCTCGGCATATTCCTGGTCGGCGCGTATCAGGAAATCCTGGGCGACATCCACAACCTGTTCGGCGACACCGACGCAGTGGAAGTCAGCGCCGACGCCGGTACCGGCTACCTGCTGACCCAGCAGCGCCGCGGCGATACCACCGACGTGATGCTGGACTACGTGGGCTACCGGCTGGACGACTTGCGTGCCGTGTATCGGCAGCGCGTGGACGAGGCCGGCCTGTCGGCCGACGAGTCGGCGCTGCTCGCGGATGCGCTGGAAGCCGGCTTGACCGGCTACACCTACCTGTCGGACGAACCGCTGGGTTGAGTCCGCGCGTCGCAGTTTGCGCGATTCCATGGAGACATCCTCCACTCTCCAGGTGACGTGGGGAGATCGCGTGTCGAAGGGTGAAGCGGTCGGCGGTAGGGGAATCGCCTTTCCTGTTGGGCTGCGCGGGCTCAAAGAGGTTGAGTCTCGGGAGCCCGTGGTGCGGTTGTTGCTCCCCGCTGAGTACCAGGAGGAAGTTCCCCCCTTCCCGCTTCCCGGTCGCGCCCGCTGGGAGATCTTGCGGGAGGGGGCGTTCCCGTATTTGGAAGAAGAGGCGGAGAACAACAGATATACCTTCATTCTCTGGAACGTGGCGTCTTCCTATCAGAAATGGGTTGCGGCGTTGCTGGACAGAAAAGCATCGCAATCAGACGTCGTTGTCATCCTGCATGCGGCTGGAGAAGTGGTGCCGCATCATCTCGCCCACAAGTCAATATTGAAGGTTGGCCACCAAGGGAGCCTGCACGACACGCTATTTCGACTTGTCAGTGCGATGGTGCTCCCGGCTGTGTTCCAGTCGGTCATCGGAGCGGATCCGGTGGATATCGTGCGTTTATCGCGGAGCGGGGGGAATCTTCACGTCGACTTCGTCGAAACGGATAAGGTCGAGGCCCTTTGGGCTGGCATCGAACGTTGCTGGGAGAACTTTCCCTTCCCTTGGAGCCGGCTGAAGGGCTTGGTCTTCGCCATCATGGCGCCTGTTGGAATGCCCGTCCTTACGTCCTCGGGACTGCTCGATGGTGATCGATGGGAGCGTCTTCTGGGGGGCGAACAAGTCGATATCGTGGTGACGCTGTTTGGCAGGGAAGATGATTGTGTTTCCGTTACTTTGCTGAAGTTCTTTAGATGAGTCAGTGGTGTGATGATGGAAAGGTATGGTCGGCTGGAGTGGCAAGAGGTGATATGAAACGTGCAGATTATTTGAAGGGTGTTCCGGGCGGGGCGTTGCAGTTGGTGATCGTTGGAAAAGATCCGTATCCACGTAGCGCTGTTGAGATTCCGTTCTGCAAGGAATCTTTGGATGAGCTGTACGTACACAACTGTTCTGGGGGCGTTGTACTCAGCTCGCTGGGCTACGAAAAGGCACGCGCGCAAAAGCTACATGGAGGAGACTCCTTGAGTCTCTTCCTCGCTTTGCGCGAGTCAGGGATCATATTTCTGAATGCACTCTACCGCGATCCGAAGTGTGATAAGACTTCTGGAGATATCGGGAAAAAGATACTCAAAGGCGATACCTATGCGCTCAAGCGTGCTTATGAACAGAACGAAGATGTTCTCGTTCGCGCCAAAAATGTAATCCTGTGTGGCGAAGCAAAGAAGATCGTCAGGTGGCTGCCGGGAGCCCCGCTGAGCGCCGAAGGCGGGCGTGTTCACTGCGTAGTGCATCCGGACGTCAGAAATGCGTGGCGGGACGAGTGGAAGGCGTGGTGGGCTCCAGACGCAGTGAGAATTCGTTTCGGCTTGAATCTTGCTGATATCTCTAGCGAAGAGCCGCTGTTACGTTAGATTTCACGCGCGTCGTTTGACTTTGGAGGGAAGTCCGCGTTAACAGTCGCGCGCCACCTGGAACCCCGCGAACGACTGCGTCACCGGCATGATCTCCAGCCGGTTGATGTTGAGGTGCGGCGGCAGGGTGGCGACGTAGAGGATCTGCTCGGCGATGTCCTCGGCGGTCATCGGCTGGGCGCCGGCATAGAGCTTGTCCGAAGCAGTCTGGTCGCCGTGGGTGCGGACCAGGGTGAATTCGGTTTCGGCCATGCCCGGCTCGATGTCGGTCACGCGCACGCCGGTGCCGTGCAGGTCGCTGCGCAGGCCCAGCGAGAACTGCCGCACGAACGCCTTGGTGCCGCCGTACGCGTTGCCGCCGGGATAGGGATAGGTGCCGGCGATGGAGCCGATGTTGATGATCGCCCCCTTGCGCTCGATCAGCAGCGGCAGCAGGCGGCGGGTGACGGTGACCAGCGCGGTGACGTTGGTCGCGATCATGGTGCGCCAGTCGTCCAGCGAGGCCTGCTGTGCGGGCGCGGTGCCCAGCGCCAGGCCGGCGTTGTTGACCAGCAGGTCGATGCCGCGGAAGCCTTCGGGCAGCGCGTCGAGTGCGGCGTCCAGCGCGGCTTCGTCGCGGATGTCGAAGGCGGCGGCATGCACCTTGTCGGCGCCGAGTTCGCCGGCCAGCGCGTGCAGGCGATCCGCGCGCCGGCCGGTGGCGATCACGCGCCAGCCGGCGGCGGCGAAACGGCGGACGGCGGCGGCGCCGAAGCCGGAGGTGGCGCCGGTGATGAGGGCGGTGCGCGTCATGGCGGTTCCTAGGGAGAGGGAAAACGGAGAGACGTCAGCCGGCGGCGTGCCGCCGTGCGTGCCAGCGTGCGCCCAGCCATGCGCCCGCGGCGGCGGCGGCCAGCGACGCCACGGCGCTGAGCGCGTTCGTGCGCAGCAGGTAGCCCAGCGGATAGGCGGCTTCCGGCGCCGGGGCCGCGATGCCGGCGAGCACCGCCAGGGTGGCGACCCACATCGCCAGCGTCAGGCCGACGGCCACGATCAGGAAACGGGGGCCGGCCAAGGCGCCGCCCAGGGCCATGCAGGCCAGCGTGACGGCGTGGCTGACCGGCGCCAGATAACCCAGTGGGGTCTGCACGATGTCCTGCCAGGCGGCGGGCAGCAGGTGTCCTATAAGCCACGATGCCGACAGCAGCGCTGCCGTCGCCACCGCCGTGGCCAGCAACAGCCGCTGCCAGGGCGGCGTAGGCCAGCGGCGGCTCACTGCGCCTTCACCGCCATGGCCGGCAGTCCGCCGCTGGCGAGCTTCTGCTTGGCGTCGGCCAGTTCGCTGGCGGTGCCGTAGGGCCCCATGCGCACGCGGTAGACCGTCTTGCCGTTGATCTGCGCCGATTCCACGCGGGCGCTCAGGCCAAGCATGGCGATCTTGGCCTTGGTGGCCTCGGCGTCGCCGGAGGCGCCGAAGGCGCCGGCCTGCAGGATGTAGCGTGCGCCGGTGTCGGCGCTGGCCACGGTGGCGGCCGGTCCGGGCGTATTGGTGGTGGTGGCAGGGGGTTCCTGGCGCGCCGGGCGGGCGGGCGTCGCCGTGGCCGCCGTCGCGGACGGGCCGGGAGTGGCGGCCGGGGTTTCGGCGATGGGTGCGGGCTGGGCCGGCGTGCCGGTGGCAGCCTGCACAGGGGCGGCCACCGGCGAGCGGCCTTCCAGCGCGGCGCGCGCCTTGCGGGCTTCTTCCTCGCGCGCGCTGGCGGCCAGTTCGGCGTCGGACATCTGCACTTCCTTGCCCGGCAGCAGGGTGTAGAAGTCGTACTGGGTTTCCTTGGGCGCTTCACCGCCCGGCGCCGGAGTGGCAGGCGCGTCGGCCGTCGATTCGGGCACCACCGCGTCCACGTCGGCGCTGTCGATGGGCGCCGGCTGCGCATCGGGATTGGGTTGCGGACGGAAGAAACCGTCGCCGTCCTTCTTCACCAGGCCGGGTGCGATGAAATACACCGCCAGGCCGATCAGCAGGCCGAGGACCAGCCACACCCATGCGGGCGTGGCGTGGCTGGAATTCCGGGTGGCCTGGCTCTTGCCGCGCTTCGCTGCCATCTACTGCTCTCCGCTCACATCTTCTCGGGCGCGCTGACGCCCAACAGGTCCAGTCCGTTGGCCAGTGCCTGGCGCACCGCCACGGCCAACGCCAGCCGCGCATTGCGCTCGCCGGCATCCTCGACGAGGATCGGTTCGCCGTCGTACCACGCTTGGAAAGCATAGGCCAGTTCGCGCAGGTATTGCGCGATGGCATGCGGTTCCAGCGACGCGCCCGCGGCTTCCACTACTTCTGGGTAGCGCGACAGTTCCACCATGAGCGCCAGCGAGCCTTCGTCGACAAGCGACGGCAGGGCGGCGATGCCGGCGGCCTGGTCGTAGGCGGGGAAGCCCTTCTCGGTCACCCGGCGCAGTAGGCTGCAGACGCGCGCATGAGCGTACTGCACGTAGAAGACGGGATTGTCCTTGCTCTGCTCGCGCGCCAGGTCGATGTCGAAGGTGAGCTGCGAATCCGGCTTGCGCGCGATCAGGAACCAGCGTGTGGCGTCGGCGCCGGCTTCTTCGATCAGGTCGCGCAGGGTCAGGTAGCTGCCGGCGCGCTTGGACAGCTTCACTTCCTCGCCGCCGCGCATCACCGTGACCATCTGGTGCAGCACGTATTCCGGGTAGCCCGGCGGGATGCCTTCGTCCAGCGCCTGCAGGCCGGCCTTCACCCGCGCCAGCGAGCCGTGGTGGTCGGCGCCCAGTTCGGTGATCGCGCGCTGGTAGCCGCGCTGCCACTTGCTGAGGTGGTAGGCCACGTCCGGCACGAAGTAGGTATAGGTGCCGTCGGACTTGCGCATCACGCGGTCTTTGTCGTCGCCGAAGTCGGTGGACTTCAGCCACAGCGCGCCGCCTTCCTCGTAGGTGTGGCCGGATGCGACCAGCTTGCGCACGGTCTCCTCCACCTTGCCTTCGGTGTACAGCGAGCTTTCCAGGAAATAGCGGTCGAACGACACGCCGAACGCGGCCAGGTCCAGGTTCTGCTCGCGGCGCAGGTAGGCCACGGCGAAGCGGCGGATGGCGTCCAGGTCGTGCGGGTCCTTCGCGCCGGTGACGACATGGCCTTCGACTTCGACCGAATCGCCGGCCAGGTACGCCTGTGCCACGTCGGCGATGTAGTCGCCGCGGTAGCCGTCCTCCGGCCAGCCCTCGCTGTCGGGGGTCAGACCCAGTGCGCGCGCCTGAGTGGACTTGGCCAGGTTGTCGATCTGCACGCCGGCGTCGTTGTAGTAGAACTCGCGCTTGGCGTCCCAGCCGTTGGCGGCCAGTACGCGGGCGATGCAGTCGCCGATGACGCCGGCGCGGCCGTGGCCGACGTGCAGCGGGCCGGTCGGGTTGGCCGAGACATATTCCACGCCCACGGTGCGGCCGGCACCGCTGTCGTTGCGGCCGTAGGCGGCGCCCTGCGCCAGCGCGGCCGCCACTTCACGCTGGTAGGCGCCGGCGGTCAGGTGGAAGTTGATGAAGCCGGGGCCGGCGATCTCCACCTTCGCCACGTCCTCGCTGGCCGGCAGGGCTTCCACCAGCGCGGCGGCGATGGCGCGCGGATTGCTGCGCGCGGCCTTGGCCAGCAGCATGGCGGCGTTGGTGGCGAAGTCGCCGTGCTCGCGCGTCTTGGGGCGCTCGACCACGAAATCCGGCGTGGCGGCGTCGGCCGGCAGGGTGCCGGCGATGCGCAGGGCGTCGATGCCCCGGGAGATCAGGGCGCGGAGGGAGGCTTTCACGGAGGACCGTCGTAGTGCGAGGGAACCCCCTATTCTAGTTTTTCCGGGCGCGGACGTGGGCGAGGCGGCGTTCAGTACCGCCGTGCGTTCACACCCAGCCCCGCGCGGCCATCGACTGCGGCGGCCCGTCGCCGACGACGAAATGGTCCAGCAGGCGCACGTCCACCAGCGACAGCGACTGCTTGAGCTTCTGGGTCACGGTGCGGTCGGCGGCGGAGGGCTCGGCGTTGCCCGAGGGGTGGTTGTGGCCGACGATCACCGCGGCGGCGTTGTGCGCCAGCGCACGGCGGACCACTTCGCGCGGGTGGATCTCGGCGCTGTCCACCGAGCCCTGGAACAGTTCCTCGAAGGCCAGCGCCCGGTGCCGGGTGTCGAGGAACAGCGCCGCGAACACCTCCTGCCGGCGTCCGCGCAGGCGCCGGGCGAAGTAGCGGGCGGCGGCCTGCGGATCGGTGATGGCATCGCCCCGCTCCAGGTGGGCGTGGAGCATGCGGGTGCCGAGCTCCAGCGCGGCGCTGAGTGCGCTGGCCCGGGCCGGCCCCAGCCCGGGCAGGGCGATCAGCTCGGCGGGGGTGCGCTCCAGCAGCGCGCGCAGCGGGCCATGCGCGGCCAGCAGTTCGCGCGCGGTGGCCACCGCGTCGCGCCCGCGCAGGCCGGAACCGAGGAAGATGGCCAGCAGCTCGGCATCGCTCAGGCTGCAGGCGCCGCGGGCGAGCAGTTTTTCGCGGGGGCGTTCGTCCTGGGGCCAGTCGCTGATGCGCATGGGCGCAGCGTGGCGCGCGGCCGGTCCGGCGTGCATCGGGCCTTGCAGGCCGTTCGGGTAAGCTATTTGCCTGTGCCGACGTAGGAAAGGGCCGACGTGAGCGGAACGGACAAGAGCCTGGCAGGGCAGCGCATCCTGCTGTGCGTGGGAGGTGGCATCGCGGCCTACAAGGCGCTGGAGCTGGTGCGCCGGCTGGGCGATGCGGGCGCGCAGGTGCAGGTGGCGATGACCGCCGGCGCGCAGCAGTTCGTCACTCCGCTGAGCTTCCAGGCCCTGTCCGGCCACCCCACCCGCACCACCCTGTGGGACAGCGCCGCCGAGCAGGCGATGGGCCACCTGGAACTGGCGCGCTGGGCCGACCGCGTCGTCGTCGCCCCGGCCACCGCCGACCTGCTGGCGCGGCTGGCGCACGGGCTGGCCGACGATCTGGTGACCACGTTGTGCCTGGCCACGGATGCGCCGCTGACCGTGGCGCCGGCGATGAACCACCGCATGTGGGGCCACCCGGCCACCCGCGCCAACCTGGCGACCCTGCAGGCGCGGGGGGTGCAGGTGGTGGGGCCGAACGACGGGCCGCTGGCCGAGGGCGAATCCGGCCCGGGGCGCCTGGCGGAGCCGGACGAGATCGTCGCCGCGCTGGCCGGCGCGGCCGCGGCGACGGCCGGACCGCAGCCGCTGGCGGGGCTGAAGGTAGTGGTCAGCGCCGGCCCCACCTACGAGGACCTGGACCCGGTGCGCTACCTGGGCAACCGCAGCAGCGGCAAGATGGGTTTCGCCATCGCCGCCAGCGCGGCCCGGCGCGGTGCGCAGGTCACCCTGGTCGCCGGGCCGGTGCACCTGCCCACGCCCGCAGGCGTGGCGCGGGTGGACGTGCGCTCGGCCGAGCAGATGCACCGGGCGGTGTTCGCCGCGCTGCCGGCGGACATCTACATCGGCGCCGCCGCCGTGGCCGACTACACCCCGCGCGCCCCGGCCGCCGACAAGATCAAGAAGTCCAGCGAATCGCTGGCGCTGGACCTGGTGCGCACGCCGGACATCCTGGCCGAGGTGGCCGCGCAGACGCAGGCGCTCAAGCTGGTGGTCGGCTTCGCCGCCGAGACCAACAACGTCGCCGAGTACGCGCGCAAAAAACTGGAAGCCAAGCGCCTGGACATGATCGTCGCCAACCGCGTGGGTATCGCCGACGGCGGGTTCGAGAGCGACCAGAACGCCATGACCGCCTACTGGAAGGACGGGGAGCGCAGCTTCGCCTCCGCGCCCAAGACCCGGTTGGCCGACGAACTGATCGACCTGATCGTGGAGCGCCTGAACGCATGAGCCCGAGTTCCCTCCGCACCGTGGACGTGAAGCTGCTGGACCCGCGCTTCGGCGACGAATGGCCGCTGCCGGCCTACGCCACCGAGGCGAGCGCGGGCATGGACCTGCGCGCGGCCATCGACGCGCCGTTGGCGCTGGAGCCGGGCGACACCGCCCTGGTCCCCAGTGGCATCGCCCTGCACCTGGCCGACCCCGGCCTGTGCGCGGTGGTGCTGCCGCGCTCCGGCCTGGGCCACCGCCACGGCATCGTGCTGGGCAACGGCACCGGCCTGATCGACGCCGACTACCAGGGGCCGCTGCTGATCAGCGTGTGGAACCGCGGCCACGAGACCTTCACTATCCAGCCCGGCGACCGGATCGCGCAACTGATGGTGCTGCCGGTGGTGCGCGTGGGCCTGCAGGTGGTGGATACTTTCGCCGACAGCGCACGGGGGGCGGGTGGCTTCGGCCATACCGGCGTGCGGTGACAGGGGACGAACGATGAACACACCGAACGAGAGCCGCCGCCGGATCCCGGTGGGCGATCTGCGCGGCGCACTGCCCAAGCTGGCGGTGCTGCTGGCGTTGCTGGCCGCGCTGCTGGCCTGGAGCGGCGTGCGCCAATGGCGCGACGCCGGCCTGCTGTCGGAAGCGGAGCGCGCGCGCGAGGACGCCGTGGCCGCCGTGCAGGCGAGCCTGGACGCGCAGGCCAAGCAGTTGCAGACGCGGCTGGCCTCGGCGCCGGTGAAGGCGGCGCTGGATGCCGGCGACGCCGCGGCCGCGGCCGCCGCCCTGCGCGAGGGCTGGCAGGACGCCGAGGACGTGCAGGTGCTGGACATGCACCTGGACGCGGCATACCAGGACCCGGCGGCGTTCGGCTTCAGCAAGCTGGCCCTGCTGGAATCGGGCATGCAGGGCGACGGGGTTTCCGCGCGCGTGGTCAAGGACGGCAAGGCCGTCGCCTTCGGCGTGGCCGCCGCGGTGCCGCAGGGCGTGGTCTACGTGCGCCTGCCGCTGTCGCGGCTGACGGCCGGCTTCGACGCCATCGCCCTGCCCGACGACGCCTACCTGGCCCTGCGCCAGGGCAACTACAGCGTCAGCGAACGCGGCAACGCCGGCCTCAGCGGCGGCGCCGAGCGCATGGCCCACGCGGTCGGCAAGACCGGCCTGCGCATCGCCACCGCCGTGCCCGACAGCGATGCCGGCCCGCTGGGCATGGGGCCCATCGCGGCCTTCGTCGCGGCCGGCTTGCTGGCGATGCTCGCCGTGCTGGCGGTGCTGATGGCGCGCGGCGGCCTCCGACTCCCCCAACGCGCCACCCGGAAAGGAAACGAGATGCACCCCACGGACGACCCCACCCTCCAGGAATCGTTGCAGCGCGATCCCCTCGCGTCCCCGGCCCGCGCGCCGGCGGCGCCGAAGGACGACTACGTGCAGGCCGAGGCGAAGGCGGTGGACGTGGACCCGGGCATCTTCCGCGCGTACGACATCCGCGGCGTCGTCGGCAAGACGCTGGACGCCGACGTCGCCGAACTGATCGGCCTGGCCATCGGCTCGGTGATGCGCGAGGAGGACCTGAACGACATCGTGGTCGGCCGCGACGGCCGCCTGTCCGGCCCGGACCTGGTCAACGGCCTGATCAGCGGCCTGCGCAAGGCCGGCCGCAACGTCATCGACATCGGCCTGGCGCCCACGCCGGTGGCCTACTTCGGCGCCTACCACCTGCGCGCCGGCAGTTGCGTGGCGGTGACCGGCAGCCACAACCCGCCGGACTACAACGGTTTCAAGATCGTGGTCGGCGGGCAGACGCTGTCCGGCGACGCCATCACCGACCTGTACGAGCGCATCCGCGACAACCGCCTGCACGTGGCCAACGCGCCGGGCGACCTGCAGCAGCGCGACATTGCCGACGACTACGTGCAGCGCATCGCCGACGACGTGCAGTTGGATCGCCCGCTGAAAGTGGTGGTGGACGCCGGCAACGGCGTGGCCGGCGACATCGCCCCACGGCTGATGGAGGCCATCGGCGCCGAGGTGGTCCCGCTGTACTGCGACGTGGACGGCACCTTCCCCAACCATCACCCCGATCCCAGCGAGCCGCACAACCTGGAGGACCTGATCCAGACGGTGAAGCGCTTCGACGCCGACATCGGCCTGGCCTTCGACGGCGACGCCGACCGCCTGGGCGTGGTGACCAAGGAAGGCGCGGTGATCTTCCCGGACCGCCTGCTGATGCTGTTCGCCGCCGACGTGCTGGAGCGCAATCCCGGTGCGCTGGTCATCTACGACGTCAAGTGCACCGGCAAGCTGCAGGGCTGGGTGCTGCGCCACGGCGGCACGCCGATGATGTGGAAGACCGGCCACTCGCTGATCAAGGCCAAGATGCGCGAGAGCGGCGCGGAGCTGGCCGGCGAGATGAGCGGCCACTTCTTCTTCCAGGAGCGCTGGTACGGCTTCGACGACGGCCTGTATTCCGCCGCGCGCCTGCTGGAGATCCTGGCCAACCGCGCCGAGACGCCGTCCGAGGTGCTGGCCGAGCTGCCCGACGGCGTGTCCACGCCGGAGATCAAGGTGGCGGTGGAGGAAGGCTCGCCGCACGCGCTTGTGGAGCGCTTCGTGGCCGCGGCCGATTTCGAGGGCGCGCGCCTGTCCACCATCGACGGCCTGCGCGCCGACTGGGACGACGGCTGGGGCCTGGTGCGCGCGTCCAACACCACGCCGATCCTGGTACTGCGCTTCGAGGCCGACAGCACGGCCGCGCTGGAACGCATCAAGACCGAGTTCCGCACCCGCCTACAGGCGCTGGCGCCGGAATTGACGATGACCTTCTGAGCCGGGCCGGCCGGCGCGTGCCGCCGGCTCTGGCGGGTGGTGGGAGCGGGAGTGCCGGTGCGCCGCCGCGGGGTTTCCCGCTGTAGCGGCCGGCGGCGGCATCCATCGATGTTGGTGCAGCCGGGCTGCGGCCGGAGTCGGCGGGCGTTTGCTCGCCGGATCAGTTGCGGGCGGGAGTCGTCGCAGGCGGCGGGGGCAGCGGCGTTTCCGTCGCGGCGGCGGCGTCCAGGGCCGCCGTGTCGCCCTTCATCGCGCGGTAGCGCCGCAGGATGTCCGTGATTTCCACGTCCAGTTCCTTGCGCTGGGCCTCGAAGCTCTGCTGCAGGCGGCGCGTGCGCACCAGTTCGGCATGGCGCTGGCGGATGGCGGTGGCCGCTTCGGCGGTCACCGGGCGGCCGGACAGCTCCTTGTCGCCGGCGGCCTGCAACAGGCTGACCAGGCCCTCGCGCAGGCTCAGCGCGTTGTAGTTGGCGGTGCGGATGTTGTTGTCGACGATCATCGTGCGTTCGCTGAACACGCGCCGCAGCTCGTCCTCGCTGCGGTAGGACAGCAGCATGGCCGCGTCGGTGCGGCGGCGGGTCTCGGCGGCGGCTTCGTCCATCCGGCGCTGCTGCTCGGCGACGGCGGCCTGGGCACGCTCCTCGTCGGTGAGCGCGCGGTCGATGCCGCCGGTGCGCAGGCCGCTCGACGCGCTGATCTCCTCGCGCGCGCTGTTGACCGCTTCCGGCGGCAGCGCATCGCTGCAGACGCGCTGGCCGTTCTGCTGCCAGCAGAACAGTTTCTTGGGCTTGGCGGGCGCGCCGGCGGTCTGCGCGCCCGCGGCCGGCGCCAGCATCAGCAGCCCGGCGGCCAGCCACAACGGTGTACGGAAGGTCATCGCAGCCCCCTGCTGCCTTCAGTCCTGGTGCGCACTGCCGTAACGGGCCCGGTAGGCCAGCAGGTCGGCGCGGTGCTGCACAAGGTCGGCGCTTTCGCCGGCAAAATCAAGCAGGTCGTGCAGGCTGGCTACGGCCACCACCGGCACGCCGGTTTCCTCGGCCACCGCCTGTGCGGCGGAGCGGCGGGGCGTGCCGTCGCCGGGGACGGGATCGCCCAGCACTTCCTGGCGGTCCAGCGCCACCACGATGCCGGCCGGCGTGCCGCCGCCCGCGCGGATCAGCCCCAGCGCCTCGCGGATGGCGGTGCCGGCGGTGATCACGTCGTCCACGATCAGCACGCGGCGGTCCTCCAGCGGCGCGCCGATCAGCAGGCCGCCCTCGCCGTGGTCCTTGGCTTCCTTGCGGTTGAACGCCACCGGCAGGTCGCGGCCGCGGCGGGCGAATTCGCAGGCCAGTGCGGTCGCCAGCGGGATGCCCTTGTAGGCCGGGCCGAACAGCAGGTCGAACGACACCCCGGATTCCTCCACCGCATCGGCGTAGCACGCGGCCAGCTCGGCCAGCCTGGCGCCGCTGTCGAAGCGGCCGGCGTTGAAGAAGTACGGGCTCCGCCGCCCCGATTTCAGGGTGAATTCGCCGAAGCGCAGGGCCTGGGCGTGCAGGGCGAGGCGGAGGAAGCGGGAGCGGTGGTCGGACATGGAAGCGGCCGGGATCGGGAGTTCGGGAATCGGATTGGCGAAGCGTACCGCATGGCCGCGGAGGCATGCGCCGGGACAGGCTATGCTCTTGCAATCCCCGTTCCAGGATCGCCGATCGCCCCATGCGCATCATCAGCTTCAACGCCAACGGCCTGCGCTCGGCCGCCAACAAGGGTTTCTTCGACTGGTTCGCGGCGCAGGACGCGGACGTGCTGTGCGTGCAGGAGACCAAGGCGCAGGAACACCAGTTGGCCGGCCCGGAATTCCTGCCGGCGGGCTACCGGGCCTGGTTCCGCGACGCCACCACCAAGAAGGGCTACAGCGGCGTGGCGATCTACAGCAAGCGCGAGCCGGACGAAGTGCGCACCGCGCTGGGCTGGCCCGAGTTCGACGAGGAAGGCCGCTACATCGAGGCCCGCTACGGCGACCTGAGCGTGGTGTCGTTCTACATCCCGTCCGGCTCGTCGGGCGAGCTGCGGCAGGGCTTCAAGTTCAAGGTGATGGACTGGCTGGCGCCGATCCTGGACGAATGGCGCCGCAGCGGCCGCCACTACGTGCTGTGCGGCGACTGGAACATCGTGCGCAGCCGGCTGGACATCAAGAACTGGACCAGCAACCAGAAGAACTCCGGCTGCCTGCCGCCCGAGCGCGACTGGCTCAACGGCCTGTGCGTGGACGGCGAGGGCTGGGTGGACGCCTACCGCGCGCTGCACCCCGAGGGCCAGGACTACACCTGGTGGAGCAACCGCGGCGCGGCGCGCGCCAACGACGTGGGTTGGCGCATCGACTACCAGATCGTCACGCCTTCGCTGCGCGACCGCCTCAGGGCGTGCTCGATCCACCGCGAGCAGCGCTTCTCCGACCACGCCCCCTTCACGGTGGACTACGCCTGATGGCCGCCGACTCCGCCGGACCGGCGCGCCGCGGCAAGCCCTCGGTCTGGCGCGCGTTCGCGCAGCCGTCGGCCTGGACGATGTTCTTCTTCGGCTTCGCCTCGGGCATGCCGTTCCTGCTGGTCGCCGGCACGCTGGCGTTCTGGCTGACGGAGAACGGCCTGGAGCTGAAGAACATCACCCTGATCGCCAGCGCCGGCCTGGCCTACACGCTGAAGTTCCTGTGGGCGCCGCTGGTGGACCGCTGGCGCCTGCCGCTGCTGGGCCGGCTGGGGCAGCGGCGCGGCTGGCTGCTGTTCGCCCTGCTGGTGGTGATCGCGGGCCTGCTGCTGATGGCGCAGATCACGCCCGACCGTCTGGCGATGTTCGTCTGGATCACGCTGGCGACGGCCTTCGCCGGCGCCACGCTGGACATCGCGGTGGACGCCTACCGCGTCGAGATCGCCCCGAACGAAGCCCAGGGCGCGCTGGTCGCCACGTATTCGCTGGGCTACCGGATCGCGCTGATCATCACCGGCATGCTGGCCCTGATCCTGGCCGAGCAGGTGCCGTGGCCGCAGGTGTACCGCGGGATGGCGCTGTTCATGCTGATCCCGGTCGTGGCGGTGTTGATCGCGCGCGAGCCCGACGTGCTGCGGGTGAAGATGACCACCTGGGCCGAGGGTCTGCGCGAAGGCGTGGTCGAGCCGTTCATGGACTTCTTCCGGCGTTTCAACGGCCCGCTGGCGCTGGCGCTGCTGGCCTTCATCCTGCTGGCCAAGATCTCCGACCAGTCGCTGGGCGGCGGGATCATGGCGCCGTTCTACCTGGGCGAGGGCTTCAGCAAGACCGAGATCGCGACGGTCACCAAGTTCTACGGCATCTGGGTGGGCATGGCGGGGGTGTTCCTGGCCGGCATCGCGATCGCGCGCTGGGGCGTGAAGTGGCCGTTGCTGGCCGGCGTGGTGCTGGGCGCGGTCAGCAACCTGCTCTACGTATGGCTGGTGGGCGCCGACGGCGACGTGCTGAAGCTGACGCTGGTGATCTCCGGCGAGAACCTGGCGCAGGGCTTCCAGGGCACCACGCTGGTGGCGTTCCTGTCCGCGCTGGTCAACCAGCGCTTCACCGCCACCCAGTACGCGCTGTTCTCCTCGCTGGTGATGCTGCCGGGCAAGCTGCTGGGCGCGGTGTCCGGCGGCATCGTCGAGCAGACCGGCTACGGGGTGTATTTCTGGATCACCGCGCTGGTGGCGGTACCGGCCGTGGTCCTGTTCTTCTGGCTGTCGCCGCGCATCCGCTTCGGCGGCGACAACGCCCCGGCCACCGGCGTGGACCGGCCGCAGGACCCGCCTGCCGGTTCCTGACGGCCTGCGCTACAGTGCCGGACGGCGCGGGGGCGCTGGCGCGGCGGGGAAGGGCGATATGACCGACATCGTGTTGAAGGACGTGGACCCGATCCTGGCCGATCGCATCCGCCGGGTTTCGCAGGCGCGCGGCTGGACCATCCACGACACCATCCTCAACCTGCTGGAGCAGGGCCTGTTCGCCTGCGAAGCGGAGGTGCGCCGCGGCTTCGACGACCGCGAAGTCAACGCGCTGGCCGAGGCGATCAGCGCATTGCGCGACGTGCCGCCCGGCAAGGGCTTCTGATCCGCGCCGCCGGCTAGGCGGGGTAGACCGTGCCCAGGACCCGCGGCCCGCACGCGCCGGTGACGGCGGGCAGGTTGCCGGGCCGGCCGGCCAGTGCCTCGCGCGCCAGCCAGGCGAAGCCCATCGCTTCCACGTAGTCCGGGTCCAGCCCGTGCGTCGCGGTCGATTCCACCGCCGCCTGCGGCAGCAGGGCGGCCAGCCGCGCCATCAGCGCCGCGTTGTGCACGCCGCCGCCGCAGACCAGCACGCGCCGCGTGCCGAGCTGAGTCGCGCGCAGCGCGTCGGCCACGGTGCGCGCGGTGAGTTCCAGCAGGGTCGCCTGCACGTCGGCCGGCGCAGGCGGGACATCGCCCAGCGCGGATTGCAGCCAGCCCAGGTGGAACTGCTCGCGCCCGGTGCTCTTCGGCGGCGGCAGCGCGAACCACGGATCGGCGAGCAGCCGGTCCAGCAGGTCCGCGTCCACCCGCCCGCTGGCCGCGAAACCGCCGCCGGCGTCGTAGGGCCGGCCGGTATGGCGTTCGCACCAGGCGTCCATCAGGGCGTTCGCCGGGCCGGTATCGAAGCCGCGCACTTCGCCCGAAGCGGGCAGCAAGGTGAAGTTGCCGATGCCGCCCAGGTTCAGCACGGCGCGGTCCTCGCGCGGCGACCCTAGCAGGGCCGCGTGGAAGGCGGGCATCAGCGGCGCGCCCTGCCCGCCGGCCGCCACGTCGCGCCGGCGGAAGTCGGCCACGGTGGCGATGCCGGTGCATTCGGCGATGACGTTGCCGTCGCCCAGTTGCCAGGTGAACGGCGCCGCCGCGTGCGGGCGGTGGCGGATGGTCTGGCCGTGCGAGCCGATCGCGCTGATGCGCGCGCGCGCGATGCCGGCTTCGTCCAGCAGTTCCAGCGCGGCGGCGGCGAAATGCCGGGCGGTGAGGGTTTCCAGCGCGCCCAGTTCATCCAGCGGCGCGGTCTCCGCGCCCTGGCCCAGCGCGATCAGGCGCACGCGCAGGGCGGGATCCCAGGCGAAGGTGCGCGCCCGGAGCAGTTCGCAGCGCATGGCCGTGCCTTCGCCCTGGAAACGCACCAGTGCGGCGTCGATGCCGTCGGCGCTGGTGCCGGACATCAGGCCGAGGTACAGCGCGTCGGCGTCGGCGCGGGAACTGTCTGTCATGCGTTGGCCCGGAACGAAAAAAGGCGGGACAGTGTCCCGCCTTTCGCCAGCCTCCGCCATGCCGGGCCTCAGCCCTTGCCGGCGCCCGGCTTCTTGTCCGCCGCAGGCTTGGCGGCGGCCACGGCCGTCGCCTTGGCCGGCGGTTCCTCCGGGCCGACGTCGGCGTAGATGATGTTCTCCACCGTGCGGATGCGCGCCAGCGCGTTGGCGGTGTAGGTGCGGAACGAGGCCAGTTCCTTGCCGCCCAACGGCTCGGGCGGCGGCATGGTCACCGACAGCGGGTTGCGGTGCACGCCGTTGACGCGGAATTCGTAGTGCAGGTGCGGGCCGGTCGACAGGCCGGTGGTGCCCACGTAACCGATCACCGTGCCCTGCGGGATGCGCTGGCCGACCTTGATCTTGCCCAGCCGCGACATGTGCCCGTACAGCGTGGTGTGGCCCTTGCCGTGGTCGAGGATGACGGTGCGACCGTAGCCGCCCTGCCAGCCGGCGAACTGCACGCGGCCGTCGCCGGCGGCCATGATCGGCGTGCCGGTGCTGGCGGCGTAGTCCACGCCCTTGTGCATGCGCATGGTGCCCAGCACCGGGTGCCGGCGCGCGCCGAACTTGGAGCTCATGCGCGCGTACGGGATCGGCATGCGGATGAAGCTCTTCTTCAGCGGCCGGCCGGCGGCGGTGAAGTATTCCGGCTTGCCGCCCTCGCGGGCGAAGCGGAAGCCCGAGTGCAGCTTGCCGTCGACGGTGAAGGTGGCGGCCTGCACCGGGCCGGTGCTGACCAGCTCGCCCTCGCGCCAGGTCTGCTCGACCACCACGCTGAAGCGGTCTTCCGGGCCCAGGTCGGAATTGAAGTCGATGTCGTACTTGAAGATCTCGTCGGTCAGCGCGTTGACGTTGGCGGCGGTCAGGCCCGCCTTGCGCGCCGAACGGTTGAGCGAGCGCCCGACCTTGCCGCTCAGCACCACGGTGCGGGTGGTGGTCTCGCGCGCGATGACGCGCTGGGTGATCTTGTCCTCGCCGATGCCCAGCTCCACCCGGTGGCTGGTGTCCAGGTCGTAGCGCAGCGTGCGCAGGCCGCCGGTCACCGGCAGGTCGAAGGCGATCTCGGCGCCCGGCTTGAGGCGGGTGAGGGCGCGCTTGGCGTCGGCGTTCTCCAGGATCCGGTGCAGCGTGGCTGCCGGGATGCCGAATTCCTCGAACAGCGCGCCCATGGTCTGCCCGGGCTTGACCCGCACGACCTGCCAGCTATCGCCCGCCGTCCCGGCCAGTCGCGAGGCGGACAGTTCGGGCAGGTCGAGCGCGAACGTTGCGCGTGGTTCGGAAACCGGGGCCTGGATGGCACTGGAGA
This sequence comes from uncultured Pseudoxanthomonas sp., assembly GCA_937975725.1. GTDB lineage: Bacteria > Pseudomonadota > Gammaproteobacteria > Xanthomonadales > Xanthomonadaceae > Pseudoxanthomonas_A. Next base: position 26,809 of record CALJUL010000100.1, read on the forward strand.
AGCCCGGCACGATGGTCGCCATCAGCACACCGATGGTGGTGAACAGGCTGGCGTGGATCCAGTGGCGGCGCGTCCACCGGCCTTCCGGGAGATGGCGCTTCACCTGGCGATGGATCGCCGTGTCGCGAAGCAGCCCGAGGCGTTCGCGGAACTGTTGCTTGCGGCCGTCGCCGCCCCCATGAGTCTGCATTGAAGATCACACCCCGGGCCCAAGCGACGGCCCCAATCGGCGTACCATAGACACGCGAAGACTTCGCGTCAAACCATTGAGTCAATTGGGTTTTTTGATTGCCATCACTATTCACGTCCGTTTAACGGTAACTTCACCTCACTGACTCGGCCTTCACGTGGCCGCTTCCAACCGGAATCCGTACCTTGTCCCCCGCTGAAGCTCTTGCCCTGATCGGCCGCGGCGCCGACGAAATCCTCAAGCCCGAAGAACTCCAGGCCCGCCTGGTGCTGGGCCGCCCGCTGCGCGTGAAGGCCGGCTTCGACCCCACCGCGCCGGACCTGCACCTGGGCCATACCGTGCTGCTGAACAAGTTGCGCCAGTTCCAGGACCTGGGGCACCAGGTGATCTTCCTGATCGGCGACTTCACCGGGATGATCGGCGACCCGAGCGGCAAGAATGCCACCCGCAAGCCGCTTTCCCGCGAGGATGTGCTGGCCAACGCCCGCACCTACGAGGAACAGGTGTTCAAGGTGCTCGACCGGGAGAAGACCGAGGTCCGCTTCAATTCCGAGTGGTTCGGCAGGATGGGCGCGGCCGACATGATCCGCCTGGCCGGACAGCACACGGTGGCGCGCATGCTGGAGCGCGACGATTTCGCCAAGCGCTACGCGGCGCAGCAATCCATCGCTATCCACGAATTCCTCTATCCGCTGGTCCAGGGCTACGACTCGGTGGCCTTGGTGGCGGACGTCGAACTCGGCGGTACCGACCAGAAGTTCAACCTGCTGATGGGCCGCGGCCTGCAGGAGCACTACGGCCAGAAGCCGCAGATCGTGCTGACCATGCCGCTGCTGGTGGGGCTGGACGGCGTCAACAAGATGTCCAAGTCGCTGGGCAACTACATCGGCGTGGCCGAGCCGGCGATCGACATCGTCAACAAGACCATGAAGGTCGGCGACGCCCTGATGTGGGACTGGATCGAGCTGCTGAGCTTCGAAATCGGCATCGACGAGGCGAAGCGGCTGAAGGCGGATGTTGCCGCCGGCACGCTCAACCCGCGCGACGTGAAGCTGCGCCTGGCGCGCGAACTCGCCGCACGCTTCCACGACGCCGCGGCCGCCGAGACCGCCATCGCCGGCTGGCTCGCCGCCGTCACCGGGCAGGGCGACACGTCCCTGCTGCCGCTGCAGGATGTCGCGGTTCCCGCGGAAGGCATCCGCATTGCCGCGCTGCTGACCGCGGCCGGCATCACCTCCAGCAATTCCGAAGCCAACCGCAAGCTCAAGGAGCGCGCGGTGAGGGTGGAAGGGCAGGTAGTGGAGGACGCCGGGCTGGTGTTCGCGCCCGGTTTCGAGGGCGTGCTGCAGGTCGGCAAGCGCAATTTCGCCCGGGTGCGCCTGGTTGCCGGCTGAGCGGAGCCGGAGTGCCATATCCCTGCTTCCGGGCGCGCGTGCAGTGACAGCAAAAAAACTCCCGCCGGGGCTTCCCAAAGTCAGTGGAACAGGTCATACTTTTCCTCCCCCGACGCACGGGGCCTTGCCGGAAGCGGCGGGGCATCCAGGTAAAGGGAAAGGATTCGCCGGCAACCCCGAAACAAGGTGTTGACGGCCCCGGAAAGCCGGCTATAATGAGCGGCTCACCTCGGCGGAAACGTCGGTGGTACGAAG
>CALJUL010000101.1 GCA_937975725.1 uncultured Pseudoxanthomonas sp.
AATCGTGCCCACGTTCACGTGCGGCTTGGTGCGTTCGAATTTACCCTTTGCCATGGCTGCTAGTTCTCGAGTGAATCAATGGATGAAAGTGGTGCTCACGAATGGAATCGAACCATCGACCTCCTCCTTACCAAGGAGGTGCTCTACCGACTGAGCTACGTGAGCGTGTAACCGGTTGCGCGTTGCCTGGGTGACGCGGGCCCTCGCGGGCGTTCAGTGGAGCGGGAGACGGGAATCGAACCCGCACTAGTAGCTTGGAAGGCTACAGTTCTACCATTGAACTACTCCCGCGCCGGGAGAACCACTACAACTCAAACAACAACGAAATACTGGTGGAGGGAGGTGGATTCGAACCACCGAAGGCGTAAGCCAGCAGATTTACAGTCTGCCCCCGTTGGCCGCTTGGGTATCCCTCCGGATCGCCGGGACGACCGGGCCGGGCGGCCAAATCGAACCACGGTGAAACAGCCCGAGATTTTGGCGCCTGCCGGCGCGTCTGTCAACGCGCCGGACGCACTTTTTTCTCAGACGTTGAACCTGAAATGCAGGACGTCGCCTTCCTGCACGCGGTATTCCTTGCCTTCCAGGCGCAGGCGGCCCGCGTCGCGGGCACCGGCCTCGCCCCGGTACTTGATGAAGTCGTCGAAAGCGATGGTCTCGGCCCGGATGAAGCCCTTCTCGAAATCCGTATGGATCACCGCCGCGGCCTGCGGGGCCGTAGCCCCGGCCTTGACCGTCCAGGCGCGGACCTCCTTCACGCCGGCGGTGAAGTAGGTCTGCAGGCCCAGCAGCTTGTAGGCGGCGCGGATGACCCGGTTCAGGCCCGGCTCGTCCAGGCCCAGGTCGGCCAGGAAGGCGTCCCGGTCCTCGTCCTCCAGTTGCGACAGCTCTTCCTCGATGGCGGCCGACACCGGCACCACCTCGGCGCCCTCGGCGGCGGCGCGGGCGCGCACGGCCTCCAGGTGCGGATTGTCGGTGAACCCGTCCTCCAGCACGTTGGCCACGTACATGACCGGCTTGAGGGTCAACAGGAACAGGTCGCGGACCAGCGCCTTCTCCTCCTCGTCCAGGCCCAGCGCACGGCCGGGCTTGCCCTCGTTCAGGCCGGCCTGCAGCTTCTGCAGCACCGGCTTGCGGGCGATGGCGTCCTTCTCGCCGGCCTTGGCCGAGCGCTCGGCGCGGTTCAGCGCCTTCTCCACACTGTCCAGGTCGGCCAGGGCCAGTTCAGTGTCGATGGTCTCGATGTCCGAGATCGGGTCCACCTTGCCGGCCACGTGCACGATGTCGCCGTGCTCGAAGCAGCGCACCACGTGGGTGATCGCGTCGACCTCGCGGATGTGCGCCAGGAACTTGTTGCCCAGGCCCTCGCCGCTGGCCGCGCCGGCCACCAGGCCGGCGATGTCGACGAACTCCACCGCGGTCGGCACGACCTTCTGCGGCTTGATGATCTCGGCCAACTGGTTCAGGCGCGGGTCCGGCACCGGCACCACGCCCACGTTGGGCTCGATGGTGCAGAACGGGAAGTTGGCCGCGGCGATGCCCGCCTTGGTCAGCGCGTTGAACAGGGTGGACTTGCCGACGTTCGGCAGGCCCACGATGCCGCATTTGATGCCCATGCTGTGTCCCGGTTAGCCGGCGGCTGCGCCGCCCGCAAGTAAGTAAGTAAAAAAGCAAGAAAGCAAAACCGACTGCCTTGCAGCGCCGAAGACGCGACTCGCAGCGAGCGACTCCCCCGCGCTCATCTCGGCGTATGCAGCTTCGTCATCGCATCCATGAAATTGCCCGCCACCGCCAGCGGCAGCACATCCAGCGCATCGTCGATGGCGCGGGCGATCAGGATTTCGTCGTCCTTGCCCGGCTTGCCCAGCACCCAACTGGTCACGCGGTCCTTGTGTCCGGGGTGGCCGATGCCGATGCGCAGGCGGTGGAACTTGCCGTGCCCCAGGTGCTGGATGGTGTCACGCAGGCCGTTCTGGCCGCCGTGGCCGCCGTCGAACTTGAGCCGCGCCGTGCCCGGCGCCAGGTCCAGTTCGTCGTGCGCCAGCAGCGCCTCTTCCGGCGGGATCTTCCAGAACCGCAGCGCGGCGGCGACCGACTTGCCGCTCAGGTTCATGTAGGTGGCCGGCTTCAGCAGCCAGACCGGCTGGCCGGCGACCACGACCTTGGCGGTCTCGCCGAACAGCTTGCTCTCCAGGCCGAAGCGCTCGCCCTGCCGTTCCGCCAGGGCGTCGACAAAATGGAACCCGGCGTTGTGCCGGGTTCGGGCGTGCTCGGCACCGGGATTGCCCAGTCCGACGATGAGGCGAAGACCCGCCATGGCCACGCATCGCGCCGGTGCGCCCGCCGAGGCGGGCGCACCGTCACGCGATTACTTGTCGTCCTTCTTGGCGACCTTGGCGGCCGGCACGTCGGCCGACTCCGCCGGGGCTTCCTCGGCCTCTTCCTTGCCGTGCTTGGCGATCACGACGGCGACGTCGTGTTCCTTGCCCAGCTTCAGCTCGGGGATGGTGACGCCGGCCGGCAGCTTGACCTCGGACAGGTGGATCACCGCACCGATGGCCAGGTCGGCCAGGTCAATCTCGATGAACTCCGGCAGGTCCTTCGGCAGGCACTCGACCACGACTTCGTTCAGCTCGTGGGTCACGACGACCTCGGCCGACTTGCCGGCGGGCGACTTGTCCTCGTTGAGGAAGTGCAGCGGCACCGCGGTGCGCAGGGTCTCGTTCTCGTTCACGCGCTGGAAGTCCAGGTGCATGATCTGCTGCTTGAACGGATGGCGCTGCATGTCGCGCAGCAGGACCTTCTGGATGTCGCCGTTGAGGCTCAGGTCCAGGATGGACGAGTAGAACCAGTCGTGCTGGGAGGCCAGCCAGACTTCGTTGTGGTTCAGTTGGATGCTGACCGGATTGAGTTCGCCACCGTAGACGATGGCGGGCACCTGGCCGGCGTGACGGAGGCGGCGGCTCGCACCCTTACCCTCGTCCTCGCGGCGCTGCACCTTGATTTCATGCGTGGTTGCCATGTTTCTTCACTACCTAGGTTGATGGACCGCCTCGCGGCGGCTGTAGCGACTCTTCCGCGACCAGAAGAGCCAATGAGGGGCCGTGTGGAAGCAAGTCGCCCGCCATGCGGGCCGAAGGAGTCGGGAAGAACGGCCCCGCTCTTCCTGACAGGCAGCGAAGCTGCCGACTTGCTCCCCTGACTTGCTTACCGCTCCACTAGTCCACGTACAACGAACTCACCGACTCGCCGAAGGCGATGCGGCGGATCGTTTCCGCCAGCAGTTCCGCCACCGATAGCTGGCGGATCTTGCTGCAGCCCTGCGCCTGCGGCGAGAGCGGGATGGTGTCGGTGACGACGAGTTCGTCGAGCACCGAGTTGTTCAGGTTGTCCACCGCCGGACCGGAGAGCACGGGGTGGGTGCAGTACGCCGCCACCTTGTTGGCGCCGTGCTGCTTCAGCGCCGCGGCCGCGGCGCACAGGGTGCCGGCGGTGTCGACGATGTCGTCCACCAGCACGCAGTCCTTGCCTTCCACGTCGCCGATGATGTTCATCACCGTGGCCACGTTGGCGCGCGGGCGGCGCTTGTCGATGATCGCCAGGTCGGCGTCGTCCAGCCGCTTGGCCACCGCGCGGGCGCGCACCACGCCGCCCACGTCCGGCGACACCACCAGCAGGTTCTCGGTGCCGTAGGCGCGCCAGATGTCGGCCAGCAGCAGCGGGGACGCGTACACGTTGTCCACCGGGATGTCGAAGAAGCCCTGGATCTGGTCGGCATGCAGGTCCACCGTCAGCACCCGGTCCGTGCTCACCGCGCCGAACATCTTGGCCGCCACCTTGGCCGTGATCGGCACGCGCGAGGAACGCATGCGTCGATCCTGCCGGGCGTAGCCGAAGTACGGCACCACCGCGGTGACGCTGCTGGCCGAGGCACGCTTGAGTGCGTCGATCAGTACCAGCAGCTCCACCAGGTTCTCGGCGCTCGGCGCGCAGGTCGGCTGCACGACGAATACTTCCTGCCGGCGGACGTTCTCCTGGATCTCCACCTGCACTTCGCCGTCGGAGAAGCGCGATACCAGGGCCTTGCCCGGACGCACGCCCAGTTCGCGGCAGATGCTGTCGGCCAGCGGCTTGTTGGCGTTGCCGGAGAAGACAAGCAGGTTGCGTTCGTCTTGCATGGGTCGTCTCGGCGGATGCGGCTGCGACTGCGTGAATTGGCAGGGGCGGAAGGATTCGAACCTACGAATGCCGGGATCAAAACCCGGTGCCTTAACCACTTGGCGACGCCCCTAGGCGTTTTTCTCCGTTTCGCCGACCCGAGCCAGCGCGCGGTGCAGCGGCGACTGCGCGGCGCCCTGCACCACCCAGACCCGCATTCCCGCAGGCAGGTCCGCCAGCGCGGCCTCGGCGGAGGCGCGCTCGGCGAACTCCACGAAACAGCCGCTGCCGGACCCCGTCAACCGTGGCGTGCCGACCCGCGCCAGTGCCCGGAACGCCGCCTCGATGGCGGGTTCCCGGCGGCGCAGGACCGGCTCGAACGCATTGGCGAGCAACGATCCCGAAACGAAGTCGGATATTTTCGCGGGTGCAGCATCACGCGTCAAATCCGGGGACTGGAACAACGTCCCGGTGGGCACATGGACGCCCGGATCGGCCAGCAGATACCAGGCCGGCGGCAACGCCAGCGGGATCAGGCGCTCGCCCATTCCTTCGGCCCAGGCGTTCTCGCCGCGCACGAAGACCGGCACGTCCGCCCCCAGCGCCAGGCCCAACGCCGCCAGGCGGTCCAGGCCCAGCCCGGTGCCCCATAGCGCGTCCAGCGCCACCAGCACGGTGGCGGCATCGGAAGAGCCCCCGCCAAAACCACCACCGGCCGGGATTCGCTTTTCGATGCTGATATCAGCACCTTGGCTGCACTTGGCTTCCGCTTGTAAACTTTTCGCCGCTCTTATCAATAGATCATCGGCCTCGGCGACGCCGGGCACCGAAGCGCCGACCCGGCGGATCACGTCGTCGGCGCGGGGGCGCAGGTGGACGGTGTCACCCCATTCCAACAGTCGGAACACCGTCTGCAACAGGTGGTAGCCGTCCGGCCGCCGCCCGGTGATCTGCAGGAACAGGTTCAGCTTGGCCGGCGCGGGCCAGGCCGACCAGCCGTCCGCCGCGGGGAAGGCGCTCACGGCGCGTCCAGTTGCCACTGGTCGACGATCAGCCGCACCTTGGCGCCGTCGCGGCTGGCCTCGATCCGGCGCGGCATCGCCGGGCGCTGGCCCGCGGGCGGGAACCAGTCCAGGAAATCCACCCGCCAGCCCTGCTCGCGCAGCGCGCGCAGGCGGCCGTCGCCGGCGAATTCCGGCGGCTCAGGCACCGCCTCCGTGCCGGCCATGCCGCGCGACCAGCGCCCCATGGCGTTCAGCGGGATGTCCCAGCCGGTGGCCTGTTTCAGAAGCGCTTCTGCGTCGCCGCCTTCGCGCGGGCCGCCTTCCAGCCCTTCCAGCCGGCCGGCGCCGCTGGTCAGGTCGCCGCTGAGGCGCCAGCTCTGCCGGGTGACCGGGGCACTGAGGGCGACTTCGTAGGCGTCCCCGCGCTGCCGCCAGTCGATGCGGCCGTTGCCGCCCTTGCCCTGCGCACTCACCGCCACCCGCCCTGCGAAGGCCCATTCCGCATGGGCCTGCAACCAGGCTTCGCGGGTCGCCTGCTGGGCGCGGGCCGCCGCCACGGCGGCGGGGTCGGCCAGCACCGGCGAAGTCGCCACGGGACCGCGGGTGGCGCAGCCGGCCAGCGACAGGGCGAACAGCCCCGCCATCGTCATCGCGCGGATGCTCATGCGCCCGTCTTCTCCAGCGCCCGCAGCAACGAGCGGTTGTCCGGGTCCAGCTTGCGGGCTTCCTCGAAGTAGCGCCGCGCCTCGTCCTTCTGCCCGCTCACCCACAGCACCTCCGCGACGTGCGCGGCGATCTCCGGGTCTTTCTGCAAAGTAAAGGCGCGCCGCAGTTCCACCAGCGCCTCGGCGTTGCGGCCCAGCCGGTAGAGCACCCAGCCATAGCTGTCGATGATGGCGGCATCGTCGGGCGCGGCGGTGCGGGCGCGGTCGATCAGCTCCAGCGCCTCGCGGTAGCGGGTGGTGCGGTCGGCCAGGGTGTAGCCGAGCGCATTGAGCGCGGCCACGTTGTCCGGCTCGATCACCAGGATGCGGCGGAAGTCGGCCTCGGCATGGTCGATGCGGTCGCGCCGCTCCCAGGCCAGGCCGCGCGAATACAGCAGCGCCAGGTCGTCCGGATAGGCCGCCAGGCCGCGCGCGAAGACCTCCAGCTCGCCTTCGTCCTGCTTGTCCTTCTGCCGCAGCTCGGCCTCCATCAGGTAGGCGTTGCGGCGGGTGTCGTCGCCCACCGTGGCGTCGCCCTGCAGGCGGCGCGCCTCGGCGAACGCTTCGTCCTTGCGGTCGAGCTCGAACAGGGTATTGATGGCGCGCAGTTGCGCCTCGGCGCGCTGGTCGCCGGCCGGCACGCTGCGGTACCACTCCAGCGCTTCGTCGTTGCGCTTCAGGAATTCCGCCATCTGTCCCAGCAGCAGGCGCCGGTCCGGGCTGTAGCGGGTGGGCTGGCCCTCGGGCACGGATGCTTGCTTCACCTCGTCGTAGAGCGCGGTCAGCGCCGGGGTGTCGTCGGCCTTGGCCAGCAACTGCGCGCGCAGGCCGTAGGACAGCGTGTCCTGCTGGCCCTGCCCCAGCGCGCGCGAGGCGGCGGCGGCGTCGCCCAGTTCGTCGTACTGCCGGGCCAGTTCCAGCCGCAGCATGTTGTCCCCGGCCGCCTTCGGCACCAGCCCGTCCAGCACCTGCCGCGCCTCGGCCTTGCGATCGGCCTGGCGCAACTGGCGGGCGTGCAACAGGGCGACGCGCGGCTCGCCGGGGAAGCGCTTCACCACGTCCGCGACCATGCGCTCGGACAGGGCCGGCTGGTCCAGCCGCTGGGCCAGCCCGGCGAATTCCAGCCAAGCCGGCAGCTTGTCGGGGATGGCGCCGTCCTTGACCAGTTCCCCCAGCAGGCGGGCGGGCAGTTCCGGGTCCTTGCCGCCGCTGCTCAAGGCCACCAGCGCATGGCGCCAGCCGAGATCATCCGGGTCCTTCATCAGCGCCGCCAGTTCGCGGCGCGCCAGCCGGGCATTGCCCTGGCGCAGCGCCAGGGTGGCCTCGGCCCCGCGCAGCGCCAGCGTCGGGCGCGCGCTGCGGGCGCGCCACAGCTTGAGCCCCTCCGCGGCGCGGGCGTCGTCCTTCGCCAGCAGGGCGATGCGGGTGGCGCGCTCGGCCAACCCCGCGTCGTCGTCCTGCCGCGCCGCGTCCAGGTACCAGCGCGCGGCGTCCGGCAACTGGCCGGCCTGGAGGGCGAACTCGCCGGCCATCACCGCCGCCAGCAGGTCCTCTCCGGTCTTGGCCGCCTTCGCGGGGGCCGCTTGTGCCAACGGCGCCAGCAGGACCAGCAGCAGCGCCGACAGGGGGATACGAATCATTCCGAGCATGAAAGTCACGTGGGCCTTAAAATGGCGGCCCTGATGAGCCAGCAGCTTACTGCAAGCGCCTGAACGATGACGTTGTGGGTCCTCGGACTTAATCACCAGACCGCGCCGGTGGACCTGCGCGAACGGGTGGCGTTCGGCCCCGGCACGGTGCCGGGCGCGCTGGCGTCGCTGCGCGCGCTGCCGCAGGTGGCCGAAGCCGCGCTGCTGTCCACCTGCAACCGCACCGAGCTCTACGCAGTGGCCGAGGACGGCGATGTGCTGTCGACCTGGCTGGCCACCCACGCCGAGGGTCTGGAAACCTACCTGTACCGCCACCGCGACGCGGACGCGGTGCGCCACCTGTTCCGGGTGGCGACCGGGCTGGACTCCATGGTGCTGGGCGAACCGCAGATCCTCGGCCAGGTGAAGGACGCCTGGGCCACCGCGCGCGAGCACGGCGCGCTGGGCAACCGGCTGGACCGGCTGTTCCAGCAGACCTTCGCCGTGGCCAAGCGCGCGCGCACCGACACCCGCGTGGGCGCCAACCCGGTCTCGGTGGCGTCCACCGCCGTGCGCCTGGCGCAGAATTCCTTCGCCCGCCTCAGCGAATCCACCGTGCTGCTGGTCGGCGCCGGCGAGACCATCGAACTGGCCGCCAAGCACCTCAGCGAAGGCCGCGTGCGCCGGCTGCTGATCGCCAACCGCACCCTGACCCACGCGCAGGAACTGGCCACCCGCCACGGCGGCTACGCGCTACCGCTGGCCGAACTGGACCGCCACCTGGCCGAGGCCGACGTGGTGTTCTCGGCCACCGCCGCGCGCGAGCCGGTGGTCGGCCACGCACTGGTGGCCGCGGCGCTGGCCAAGCGCCGGCACAAGCCGATGCTGCTGTTCGACCTGGCGGTGCCGCGCGACATCGAGCCGCAGGTCGCCGAACTGGCCGACGCCTACCTCTACACCGTCGACGACCTGGAGCGCGCGGTCGAGGACAACCGCCGTAGCCGCCGCGAGGCCGCCGACGCCGCCGAGGCCATCATCGACGTGCAGGTCGACCGCTTCATGGAGACCCTGCGCGCCGGCCATCGGCAGGAACCGCTGCGGCGCCTGCGCGCGCTGGGCGAATCGGCGCGCGAGGACGTGCTGGCCAAGGCCCGCCAGCAGCTCGCCAACGGCCGCGAGCCGGAGCAGGTACTGGAATTCCTCGCCCACACCCTGACCAACCGCCTGCTGCACCCGCCCACCGCCGCGCTGCGCGAAGCCGCGCTCAGCGGCGACGCCGAACTGACCCGGGCGGCGGACCGGCTGTTCCCCGCGCAGCCGCCCTACTCCCACCCGAAGAAAGACGATGACGCCGACGCTGCGCCGTAAGCTCGAAGCGTTGGCCGAACGCCGCGAAGAACTCGAACGCCTGCTCGCCGACCCGGACGTGATCGGCGACGGCGAACGCTTCCGCAACCTCTCCCGCGAATTCGCCCAACTCGAACCGCTGGCCGCCGCGCTGGCCGAGGAAAAGCGCGCGCAGGCCGACCTGGCCGCCGCGCAGGCCATGCGCGACGATCCGGAACTGGCCGGACTGGCCGGCGAGGAGATCTCCGCCGCGCAGGCCCGGCTGGCGCAGTTGGACGAGGAACTGATGCTGTTGCTGGTGCCGAAGGACAGCCGCGACGAGGGCAACCTGTTCCTGGAAGTGCGCGCCGGCACCGGCGGCGACGAGGCGGCCATCTTCGCCGGCGACCTGTTCCGCATGTACGCGCGCTACGCCGAGCGGCAGGGCTGGAAGGTGGAGGTGGAATCGGACAACCCCGGCGAGCACGGCGGCTACAAGGAGATCGTGGCGCGCATCGTCGGCCGCGGCGCGTACTCGCGGCTGAAGTTCGAGTCAGGCACCCACCGCGTGCAGCGCGTGCCGGAGACCGAATCGCAGGGCCGCATCCACACCTCCGCCGCTACCGTGGCGATCATCCCGGACGTGGAGGAAGTGGACGACATCGCCATCAACCCGGCCGACCTGAAGGTCGACACCTTCCGCTCCTCCGGCGCCGGCGGCCAGCACGTCAACAAGACCGAATCGGCCATCCGCATCACCCACGTGCCCACCGGCGTGGTGGTCGAATGCCAGACCGAGCGCAGCCAGCACGCCAACCGCGACAAGGCGATGAAGCGCCTGAAGGCGCAGTTGCTGGACGCTGAACGCAACAAGCAGCAGGCCGCGCAGGCGGAATCCCGCAAGTTGCAGGTCGGCAGCGGCGACCGCAGCCAGCGCATCCGCACCTACAACTTCCCGCAGGGTCGCATCACCGACCACCGCGTCGAAGGCCTCACCCTGTACGACCTGCCCAACATCATCCAGGGCGACCTCGACGAACTGCTGGAACGCCTCGCCCGCGAACACCTGGCCGACGAACTGGCCCGACTGTCCGAAACGGCGTAACACCCCCGCCACTTCAAAGCGCACTGCACCCCATGAAGGAGCGGCTTCAGCCGCGACCGCACGGCCCAAGAGACAGGAAAGCCTTGGGCACGGATCAACGCGGATAAGCACGGATAAGGCTTCGAGCTTGTATCCGCTCCACATCCGCGTCGATCCCTGCCGATCCATGGCCTGAAGGCTTTTCAGACAAACGCATCACCCACGAACACCCAGCCGACGAATCCGGCATGGCTGTCCGAAACGAAGCAATCCCTGCACCGCCCCCAAAGATCGCGCCGCCTCCCTGCAGGAGCGTCTTCAGCCGCGACCGCACGCCCCAACAAACAGAGCAGCCCTGGAAACGGGTCGCACGCATGGGCACGCATAAGCACGGACAAGACCACGAGCTTCGATCCGCTTTATCCGCGCCGATCCGCGTCAATCCGTGGCCTGAAGGCTCTTCAATCCTGCGGTCGCGGCTGAAGCCGCTCCTACAGGGAAGGCGGACGCCGGCTTGAACGCGATCGCCGGCAACCGCTACGCTGGCGCGATGCCGGCACACTCCGATTCCGCATCCCCCGCCCTCCCGCGTCCCGACGGCGGCACGCGGCATGGCTGACGATCCGCGCAGCGAGCGCGCGCGGCTGCGCCTGCGGGTGCAGCAGGCGCCGCAGGATTTCATCGCCTGGGTGATGCTGGCCGAGGCCGAGCTCGACCACGGCGACGCCGACGCCGGCCTGCGCGCGGTCGCGCGGGCGCTGGCCCTGCAGCCCGGCCATCCCGAGGCGCTGGCGCGGCTGGGCCGCGGCCTGTCGATGCGCGGCGAGTACGCGCAGGCGGCCGCAGCGTTGCAGCAGGCCGCTGCCGCCGCGCCCGGCCACCCCGGGATCGCGCTGTGGCTGGGGCATGCGCTGGAGGATGCCGGCGAAGCAGAGCCCGCCGCGCGCGCCTACGAACACGCCTACCGACTGCTGCCCGGCGAGCCGATGATCGCCGCACACCTGCTCAACTGGCGCCGCAAGCTGTGCGACTGGCGCGACCTGGAAACCCTGTCGGCGCAGGTGCGCGGCGCCGTGCGCAGCGGCCACGGCGCGGTGGAGCCGTTCGCCTTCCTCAGCGAGGACGCATCGCCGGCCGAGCAACTGGCCTGCGCGCGCCTGCGTGCGCGGCAGATCGCGCAGGCGGTGCCGCGGCTGCCGCCGGCCGCGTTGTCGCCGGCCACCGCGCCGCTGCGGCTGGGATTCCTGTCCAACGGCTTCGGCGCGCATCCAACCGGCCTGCTGACGGTGGCGTTCTTCGAAGCACTGGCTGCGCATGCGGATATCGAGGTGCACCTGTTCGCGCTCAACCGCGACGACGGCAGCCCGATTCGCCGCCGCCTGCAGGCGGCGACGCGATTGCAGGACGTGGCCGGCCTCGCGCACGGCCAGGTCGCCCAGCGCATCCGCAGCGCCGGCATCGACCTGCTGTACGACCTGCGCGGCTGGGGCGGCGGCGGCACGCCGGAAGTGCTGGCGATGCGCCCGGCGCCGGTGCAGGTGAACTGGCTGGCCTACCCCGGCACGTCCGGCGCACCGTGGATCGACTACGTGCTGGCCGACCGCTACGCGCTGCCGCCGGCCCTGCAACCGCACTACAGCGAAGCGGTGGCGTGGCTGCCAGGCGCCTTCCAGCCATCCGACACCGCGCGTCGGCCGGCCGAGCCACCATCGCGCGCGGACTGCGGCCTGCCCGGCACGGGCATGACCTACGCCTGCTTCAACAACAGCTACAAGCTCAACCCCGGCAGCTTCGCGCGGATGGCGGCGGTGCTGCGCGAAGTCGAGAGCAGCGTGCTGTGGCTGCTGTCCGGGCCCGGTCAGGCGGACGAACGCCTGCGCGCCGCCGCCCGCGCACACGGCGTGGCGCCGGAACGGCTGGTGTTCATGCGCAAGCTGCCGCACGACGACTACATGGCCCGGTACCGGCACGCCGACCTGTTCCTGGACACGCATCCCTACAACGCACACACCACCGCGTCCGACGCGCTGTGGGCCGGCTGCCCGGTCCTCACCCGGCCCGGCGGCACCTTTGCCGCGCGCGTGGCCGGCAGCCTCAACCACCACCTGGGCCTGGACGACATGAACGCGCAGGACGACGCCGGATACGTCGCCGCCGCGATCCGGTTGGGCCGCGACGCCGCGGCGCGCGCCGCACTGCGCGAACGCCTGCAACGCGCACGCGGCGCCGAGGGCGGCCTGTTCGACATGCCGCGGTTCGCCACCGGCTTCGCGGACACGGCCCGGCGCATGGCGCAGCGCGCCCGCGACGGCCTGCCGCCCGCGCCGCTTGCCTGACCCGGGTTTGCGCTACCCTGCGCGGCATGAGCCATGCCGACACCCTCATCCCCCTGAGCCTGTGCGTGTTGACGGTCTCCGACACCCGCACGCCGGCCAACGACAGTTCCGGCGACTACCTGGTGCAAGCATTGCGCGACGCCGGCCATGCACTGCACGAACGCGCCCTGCTGCCCGACGACCGCTACCGCCTGCGCGCGCAGGTGTCGCAGTGGATCGCCGACCCGGCGGTGGACGGCATCCTGGTCACCGGCGGCACCGGCTTCACCGGCCGCGACAGCACCCCCGAAGCACTGCTGCCGCTGCTGGACAAGGAGATGCCCGGCTTCGGCGAACTGTTCCGCCAGATCAGCTTCGAGGAGATCGGCACCTCGTCGCTGCAATCGCGCGCGTTCGCCGGGCTGGCCAACCGGACCTTCGTGTTCTGCCTGCCCGGCTCCACCTCGGCCTGCCGCACCGGCTGGGAGAGGATCGTCCGCGCGCAACTGGATGCGCGCACCCGGCCCTGCAACCTGGCCACGCTGCGCCCGCGCCTGAAGGAATGAACCAGGGGAGACCGCGATGTCGCTCGACGCCACCCTCCGCCTCCTCGCCCGGGCCAGCGGCATGACCGCGGCGGACCTGGCCGCCGCCATCCCGCGCGCCGGGGTGGCCACGGTCAAGTCCTGGCTGGCCGGCGACAAGCTGCCCGGCCGCGACCAGTTGAACGCGCTGGCGCGCGCGCTGGGCGTCCCCGCCGGCGCGCTGCTGGCCGAACTGGCGACCACGCTCGACCCGGCGCGCACGCGCGGCGAACACGACCTGCTGGCCGCCTATCGCGCGCTCGACACCCGCCAGCAGGGCGCGCTGCTGGAAGTGGCGCGCGGCATGGCCGGGCAAGCCCGCGCCCGCCGCGAACGGCGCACGCCCGCGCCTTCTTCCAAGAGCCCGCCATGAAGCAGCTCAAGCGCAAGGACTACGAAACCCTGCTCAAGCCGCTGCAACTGGAACTGTCGGCGATGGCGCGCTGGGCCTCGCACACCGGCGCGCGCATCGTGGTGGTGATGGAAGGCCGCGACACCGCCGGCAAGGGCGGCGCCATCGGCGCCATCGCCCAGCACCTCAACCCGCGCCAGTGCCGGGTGGCGGCCCTGCCGAAGCCCGGCGAACGCGAGGCCACCCAGTGGTACTTCCAGCGCTACATCGCACACCTGCCGGCGGCCGGCGAGATCGTGCTGTTCGACCGGAGCTGGTACAACCGCGCCGGCGTGGAGAAGGTGATGGGCTATTGCACGGACGCGCAGTACGCGCGCTTCCTGCAGCAGGCGCCGGTGTTCGAGCGCGGCCTGACCGACGACGGCATCCTGCTGTTCAAGTACTGGCTGTGCGTGGACCAGGCCTTGCAGGAGGAGCGCTTCGCCGAGCGCGCCGAGGAACCGCTGAAGAGCTGGAAGCTCTCGCCCGTGGACCTGAAGGCGCGCGAGAAGTACGCCGACTACACCGCCGCGCGCGAGGCCATGCTCAAGGCCACCCACACGCCGCACGCGCCGTGGACGCTGGTGGACTTCAACGACCAGCGCGTGGGCCGGCTGACCCTGATCCGCGATTTCCTCGACCGCCTGCCCGACACCCACGTGCCGCAGGAACCGCTGGGCCTGCCGCCGCTCAAGCGCAAGCCGTTGAAGGAAACGTACACGGTGGTGAAACCGATCCCGGCGTTCCGGGTCGAGGACTGATCCACAGCCTCCTCAACCGGTCGCGAAGCCCTCGGCCACGTCGCCGTCCCAGGCCAGGCGCTCCACGCCGTCCACCCGCGCGGCGGGAGGCCCGCGGTGCAGCCAGGCCTCCAGCGCGTCGAGCGCCCCGACCGCGCCGCACGCGATCACTTCCACCCGCCCGTCCGCCAGGTTGACCGCGCGGCCGGACAGGCCCAGCCGCAATGCCTGCTCGCGGGTGGAGGCGCGGAAGAACACGCCCTGCACCTTGCCACCGACCAGGAAGCGCGCCGCCGGCATCGGTCAGCCCTTCGCCGCCGGGCCGCCCGCGGTGGCGATGGCCGCCTCGATCTCCTTGCCGGTGACGGGACCCAGGAACTGCTGCGCCACCTTGCCGTCCGGCGCGATCAAATAGGTCATCGGCAGCCCGCGCGGCGTGGCGAAATCCTCCGGCGGGGCGTAGACGTCGAGGATGGCGACCGGATAGGCCACCGGGCGCTGCGCCAGGAAGTCGCGCATCTCCTCCGCCGCGATGTCCTCGTAGGCCAGGCCGATCACCTCGATGTGCGCATTGGCCTCGTCCAGCATCGACAGGTCGGGCATCTCCTTCAGGCAGGGTGCGCACCAGGTGGCCCAGAAATTCACCACGACCCATTTGCCGCGGTGCGCGGCCAGGTCGTAGTCGGCGCCGTCGACGGTCTTCACCTTCAGCGACGGCACTTCGGCGGTGCGGTCGGCCGGCTTGGCCGCGGGCGCCTCCGGCGGCGGCGTGGAACCGCCGTCGCAGGCTGCCAGCAGCAACGGCACGGCCAGCAAGAGGGAGGGAAACAGCTTCATGCAGGCTCCTGCGGGGAATCCGGGAACAGGTCGCCGACGCGGCGCTTGAGCAGCTCGCGCAACGGCATGCGCAATTCGTCCAGCGCGGCGCGCGAGGCGCAGCCCAGGGCGTCGTCGTGGAACGGCAAGTGCGCTTCGGCGACGGGGATGCGCAACTGGCAGGCTTCGTAGAGTTCGCCCAGGGTCAGGCCGTCCAGGTCGCGCGACAGCAGCCACTCGCCCTCCTCGTCGCGGCGCAGCAGGCGGATCTGCTGCAACTGGCCCAGGATCTGCTGGATCAGCGAATCGGTCAGCATCGGCTCCAGCGCCTGGATCTGGTCGCTGTGCAGGCCGTGTCCCTGCGCGCGCGCCTGGGAGAAGCGGCCCAGCATGCGCAACAGGCCGTAGATCTCGTAGCCCAGCGGCAGCCGCATCGAAGCCGGCTGGTAGCGGAACGCCGCCATGCCCGAGGCCAGCGACGCACCCAGCAGCACCGCGATCCAGCACAGGTAGATCCACAGCAGCAGGATCGGCGCCGCCGCCACCGCGCCGTAGATCTTCTGGTAGGCGTTGAAGCTGCCCAAGTACACGCCCAGGCCCCACTTGGCCAGTTCCAGCAGCACCGTGGCCAGCAGCGCGCCGGCCACCGCGTAGCGCCACTGGATGGTCCGGTGCGGCACCACCCGGTAGATCACCACGATGGCGGCGAATTCGATCAGCACCGGCGCCACGTTCAGCGACAGGTTCTGCAGCAGCCGCCCGCCGCTGGTGGAGAACACCGGCAGCGCGTAGAAGCGCGCCGACAACGCCAGCGAGGCCGCGGCCATCAGCGCGCCCAGCGTCAGCACCGTCCAGTACACCAGGAAGCGCGACAGCTTGGGCCGCGCGCTGTGCACGCGCCAGATGCGGTTGAATGTGGCCTCGATGCTGTTCAGGGTGATCAGCAGCGACAGCACCAGCGCGATCACGCCGAAGGCCGTCAGCTTGCCGGTGTTGCCCAGGAAGCCGTCCAGCTTCGCCTTCAGGCTGGCCGCCGCGCCGGGCAGGAAGTTGGCGAAGATGTAGTCGCGCAGTTGCGCGCTCCACTCCTGGAATACCGGGAACGCCGACAGCACGCCGAACACCACCATCGCCAGCGGCACCAGCGCGAACAGCGTGGTGTAGGCCAGCGAACCGGCCGCCTGGAACAGGCGGTCGTCGAGGAAGCGCTTGGTCAGGAAGCGGAAGAACGTGCCCATGCGCGCGCGGTCGCGCATGCGTTCGCTCCAGCGGTTCAACGAGTCCAGCGGCTCCATGCCCGGAAGGGTAACCGATGCGCTCCGGGGCGTGTCAGCCATCCCGGGCGAGTCGTGCCCGCCGATGTACCCATCGGTGCGTGCGCCACGGCCATGCCATGGCCGAACCCGGGAGGGATGCGCGGCTTCGCGCACTCCTTCACGCCTTTCGTCGCGAACGCACGCGACGGTGGCCCTGCGGACGCCGTTCGCGCGGCGCCGGCGCGCTTCGGGCGCCGACATCGCCGATACTGGGCGCCTTCCAAGCGACGAGACGGTCCATGCCCGAGATCCTGGTGCTCTACTACAGCCGCGGCGGCTCCGTGGCGCGGCTGGCGCGGCAGATCGCGCGCGGCGTGGGCGAAGTGGACGGCATGAGTGCGCGCCTGCGCACGGTGCCGCCGGTGGCGGCGGTGACCCAGCAGGCCGCGCCGCCCGTGCCCGAGGACGGCGCACCCTACGTGGAGCGACAGGACCTGGCCGAATGCGCCGGCCTGGTCCTGGGCAGCCCCACCCGCTTCGGCAACATGGCCGCGCCGGTCAAGCATTTCATCGACGGCCTGGGCGCCGAATGGGCCAGCGGCACGCTGGCCGGCAAGCCGGCGGCGGTGTTCACGTCCACCGCCACCCAGCACGGCGGCCAGGAATCCACCCTGCTGTCGATGCATGTGCCGCTGCTGCACCATGGCTGCGTGATCGTCGGCATCCCCTTCACCGAGCCGCAGCTCAGCACCACCCGCACCGGTGGCACGCCCTACGGCGCCAGCCACGTGGCCGGCGGCGACGACGACCCGCAGCCCAGCGACGAGGAAGCCGCGCTCGCGCGCGCGCTGGGCCGGCGCGTGGCCGACGTGGCGCGTCGCCTGGGGAGCGCCTGATGGACCGCTCGCGCCTGCTGCTCGCCGCCATGCTGCAACTGTTGGCCTTGCTGTACGCGGCCTGGTTCTACGGCGACCGCCACTACGCCGCGGTGCTGCTGGTGTTCTGCCTGCCGCCGGTGCTGCTGATGATGGGCACCCTGGCGCGGCGGCGCACCGCGCCGTTCTGGGCCGGCGTGTTCGCCCTGTTCTGGTTCGCGCACGCGGTGATGGTGGCGTGGTCGCGGCCGGCGGAAGCGGGCTATGCCTGGGCCGCCATCGTGCTGTCGCTCGGCATCGTGCTGGCGACCAGTTGGCCGGCGCTGGGCAAGCGCTTCCGGAAGAGGATGTGATGCGCCTCGCGCTCGCGCTGCTGCTGGGACTGCCGTCGGCCCATGCCTGGGCGCAGGAGGCCACCTGCGAGCCCCAGGCGGAGACGCGCGTGGAGAACCGCGACGGCAGCGCGCTGTCGCTGCGCACCGAGTGCCCCTCACCCACGCTGCGCCGGCACGTCGCCGTGCTGGCCTGCGCCGACGGCCGTGTCTGCGACCGGCTGGAGATCGACCAGGACGTGGCGGAAACCGCGACGGGCTACGCCGCCCTGGTCGACCTGGACGGCGACGGCCTGCCCGAGGTCGAGGTCCGCGGCATGTGCGGCGCGGGACCGAACTGCGAGGGCGAGATCCACCGCATCGATCCGGCGGCGCGGAAACTGCGGCTCTTCTTCTCCGGCGGCTACTCCGGACTGCAGGTGCTGGACGGCTGGCTGGTGGAGTCGGGGCGCGCCAGTTGCTGCAGTTGGGAATTCCACCTGTGGCGGCTGGACGCGCCGCACGAACTGCCCCTGCAGTACGAAAACATGGACCTGATGGCGCGCGTGGACGCCGCCGCCAGCGAGGACGGCGACGTCGATGCCGTGCAATGCACCTTCCTGCACCCGAGCGGCGATAATCTCCGCGCCGTGGCCCCGCCCTCGCCCGCGCTGGAACGCCTCTGCGAGCACTACGGCGAGCCCTACGCGCTGACACCCCCGGACACTACGCCAGGCGCCCCGTGAGCGCCGGCAGGAGCATCGAGATGGAAGAACTGCTGATCGTCACCACCGGCGGCACGATCGACAAGATCTACTTCGACGACAAGTCGGACTACCAGATCGGCGACCCGCAGATCGGCATGATCCTGCGCGAGTTGGGCGTGGGCTTCCGCTTCACCGTCATCCCGATCCTGCGCAAGGATTCGCTGCACATCACCGACGAGGACCGCGAGCTGATCCGCGCCACCATCACCGCGCAGCCGGTGCGCCACGTGCTGGTCACCCACGGCACCGACAGCATGGTGCGGACCGGCCAGGTGCTGCGCAGCATCGCCGACAAGACCATCGTGATGACCGGCGCGCTCAGCCCGGCCCGCTTCCGCGGCTCGGACGCGGAGTTCAACATCGGCTGCGCCATCGGCGCGGTGCAGTCGCTGCCCGCGGGCGTGTACATCGCCATGAACGGCCGCATCTGGGATCCGGCGAAGGTGCGCAAGAACGTGGCGGCGAACCGGTTCGAGCCAGCATGAAGGCAGATGCGGCGGTCGGTGCCGTCGGGTGACGAGCCGTCGCGGCGCGTTGATGCTTGCTGTCGGGGCAACAGCGTTCGCCTCGTGCCATTGATGGGGCCTTGCAGCTTCGATCGGCACGCCCGATGGCAAGCCCCGGCAACGATGCCACTTTACCGGCCAGCGCCTACTGCGGCCTTGGTCTCGACTGCCGGTACTGGCGCTTGTCGCCGGTCCGCTGTCCGGCCGGATCGACATTCGAGCAGATGAGCCCCCCGCAGATGACGGCATCGGACGCATGGAAGGCCTGGACGACGGGAATGGCGTTCTCGTAGCGCCGGAGTTCCTCCTTCATCCCCGCCAACTCACGCCGGTAGTAGCCCAGCACCGCCCAACCGACGAGCAGCACCAGCAACAGGGTGGCGCCGACCGTACCGAACCACGTCCACGCCGTCCTGCCCACCCCTCGCAACTGCGCGGACGTGGCCAACATGGCGCGGCCGTATTCCGCCGCGACCGGCGACACCGCGTCCCTCGCTTCCTTCGCGATCTGCGTACCCGCGCCACCGACGATGCCGGCGACGTCACGGCGGAACTGGCCCACTTCCTGCCGCAGCGACTGGGCCTGCTGCTCGAACGACGCGCTCATCCGCGCTTCGCGCTGGGCCATTTCGGCGCGCAGCATCATCAGGGCCTTCACGGCGTCCAGTTGCATGGCCCGGCCCGGGTCAACACTATCCACGGCGACGCTCCCCCCATCCTGTCGCATGCACGAAACTCACATCTGCATGACCGGCGCGTGCCGGACCATCTGCCGTTCCTGCACCTGTTCTTGTTCCACGGCCTGCTGCTGCGCCAGCAACCGATCCCCCAGTTGCGCCATCTGCTGCCCCTCTCGAGACTGCGCGAACTCGATCGCGAAGCGGTCGGCCAAGTCGCTGTCGCCCGCCATGACGGCGGCGAAGTAGCGGTCCGCCATCGGGTCGTTGAAAGGGCCGGGCTGGGGTTGGTTCATGCCCTGGCGGTCTTCGGCCGGGGCGTCTCTTTCCTGTGCTGGCTGTTGCTGCGGCTGTTGCGCGCCCTGGGTTGCCTCCCTCCGGCGTACGACCTCGACTGCCTCGGGCAGTCCGAGTTCCACCGCACGGGCGTTGAGCGCGTCGCGGGTACGCTCGTCGGCCAATCCGTTGGCGGGCGCAATGCCCGCGTCGTCTTGGAATCGACGCACGGCGTCTCGCGTGTCGTCATCATAGCTGCGGCTGATGACCAGCCGCTGCCCGTTGCTCCCGCGAAAGCCGAGTCCGCGCAACTGCTCCTGCAACTCAGCGACCGCATCGCCGCGCTCACGGGGGCCGAGAACCCCATCGTTCAAGGGCCCATGCAGATCCATCATCGTCTTCAGTCGGAAATCCGGATTGGCCCGCAGGACATCGCCTCGGATCCGATCGAACAATGCTTGATCAACTGTTCCGGTTGGCGGGTCTATTCCGGCCGAGCGTTGGTAGGTGCTGACGGCCTGTTCGGTCGAGCGGCCGAAATCGCCGTCCGGAGACAATCCATGACCGGACGCGCTCGTAATGTTCAAAGCGGCAAGATACTGCTGCAACTCGAAGGCGTGCGCATTGGCGTCACCACGCCGGAGCGACGTATCGGCTTCCCGCGGTTGCTGGATCGGCGTCAGATCAACGCCGTCGCGCCGGACGGATGTAACCAGATCGCCAACAACAGGCTCCCATGCGCGCGCAAGTGCCGCTATATCGGCCGCCCGATCAGTGCCGTTCACGATCCTGCGAGCGTTCCGATAATCGGCGTTGTCCGCAGTAATGTAATCGTCCAATCCGCGCCCTGTGAACCGGCCGTCGCGCATGCCGAGAACGAGAATCCGGGCGGCCACTTCGGGATCGGCTGCCAGCGCAGGGTCGTGCGCCAATTCGTCGCCTCGCCCCAAGGCTCGACCTAAACCTTGGTAGTTGCCCAAGTGCGTCAAGTGCGCGTAACCGCGGCCGAAGTATTCCTCGCCGCTCCTGTAGCCCTCTCGCTCGTTGCCCTCGTAGCCCTTTCGTGCGCCCTGCTTGCGACCATGAGCTTCTTCGGGACTGGTGAAGTTCTGGCTTTCGTGCTCCGCGGTCGCCAGTACGTAAGCAATCTGGCGTTCGTCCGTGACGCCTTCTGCCAGACAGGTCTGCACGATCAGGCGGACTGCCTGGTCGCGGGTGATCGGGGAAGCCGCGCTGCGCCCGTATCCATCACTCATCGCGTCGGTTCTCCTTGAACTTTCATCCATGAGTCATCGAAGATTTCATCAGCCTCCAGGGCATCCTCTCCGCAGGTGGTGTAATCCCTGCTTGCCAGAATCTCCGGGGCGCTGCCACGGACCCCTATCACCTTCTCGCCGCGATCGCACGGTCCGCTGCGATACCAGGCGAACAGGCGGCCATCGACGATGCGCGACAAGGAATGTCCTTCCATCAGCTTCGCCAGCGTGGTGTTCTCGACCAGGCGGCGGGTCATCGTGTCGTACAGATAGTAGGTGTACGACGGGTCGCCATAAGTGCCGTCGGGACCACTCCAGACCATCAGGTCTTCATGTCCGTCGGCATTGATGTCGGACAACATGATGCCGTACCAACCCTCGGTGAAGCCCGTCTGCAACGATCCACGGGATCCGGTCGTGGCAGGGTAGCGATCCGACGGGATTGTCCTTGGAAGCCAGATTTCCGGTAGCAGGAACGTTTGCCGGCGCAGCTTTGGAGTCGAGATCGTCAGCCGGGCGTTGCTACAGATCAGTTTGGTCCCAAGACGAGGGTCGCAGCCATCCGACTGCATAGTGATCACGGCATCGCCCAGCCGCATTTCCAGCGATCCATTGGCGTCGGGCTGACCCTCGGCCCAGAACCCCGATTCTGATCGCCGGCGGTCAAGCGCATCGTACCGCGCGTCAATGCTGCCCAGCCGACAGATCTGGCCGACGGGTTGGGCCCCGGCTGCCGGGCCACACAGCCGATCGGTCTCCTTCTGCCAGGCGAGGTGTTCGGCACGCAAAGCACCGTACTGCGTTGCATCGAGTTTGGCCGCCCATTCCTGATAAAGCCTGCCCAGCCTTCCTTGCTGATATGTCAGTTCTTCGTCCAGGCAACGTTCCCTAGCCTGAGTGTCGTCGCGTGCGCCTGCAATGCAGTCCCTGTACTTTCGGCTGCCCGATTCAAACGAGCCGGCCGGTATCTGCTCCGGCGCAGGCAATTGGACGGTCGCGGAGTGCGACTTCGCCACGCCTTGGCAGCCCGACAAAGCACCCACGAAAAATATGCCCAGGATGAACAAGCGCCGACACCGACGCCACTGCTTCTGATCATCCACGTCAAGCGGTACGACATGGGTCTGCCCGGGGCGACCACTATCCATAGCGGCACTCATCCAATCCTTTCGTATACATGATCACAACTGCATGGCCGGCCCTTGCCGCTCCAATGGAATAGCCGCTGTTCCCAACCGGCATCATCACTCCGTTACGAACATTGCCCGCGAAAGAAAGCCTGTGGGATACGTCCCGGCCGCTGTCCCCACCTTCCGATCCGATGCCAACCCCGAAGTAAGCGAGCGCTCTAAGCTCGGCATCCGTCAAAGCCACAGGTGGCGGCACATCGTTTTCCGTTCTCTCCGTCATGACATCCCACCCACCTTTCACTCTTTGTCCAAAGCCGCACGACACAGATCGATGGTGGTTCTCGCTGCGCGAACGATCATCAAGTAGCGATCAGCCAGCACCGGCGCCCAGCCATCCACCACCACATCCTCCTCCTTGCCGGCATCTTCGGCATACCTGTCGAGAGTGGCCAGGCATTCCGCATACAGTCCATTCTCGTATTGAACCTCTGCCAAATCATTCCGGATGGCACCTTCATCTTCCCATTCCAGTGTAGGCAAACAGTTCTCCAGCACCGGAGACATGGTGACCAACGCAGCCTTGTAGGATTTTTCGGCATGAAGTCGCCGGAACACGTCCCGCGTGCGATCAAGATCGTCTCGACCGCATCCATTCTTGACCCGCAGATAAAGCCCCTCGAAATTCCCGTTGTAGCCACAGAACGCTTTGCATTCGGCAGGTGTAGCCGCCGCCACTTCGATGCCTTGCGGAGCACTGGATAGTCGAACAGAGCAGTCGATACCGTCATTCCCCTTCGCAGTGCCAAATTCTCTCCGGACATGACCATTGAGATCACACATATCTTCACCAGTGATCGTTTCCAGCGAGAACGCCAGCACGTCTCCTTGTTCCTTGAGCAACAGGCGCCCCCACCCTTTTCCCGTGATGTACTCGCCAGACACCAGAGGGCTGCCGGCTTCAACCTCGCCGGGAGGAACATCGACAGTTGTCGAATCGGCCACGGCGCCATCAATTGCCTTTGTGGGTACGTCGGCCCTGCAAGCCGCCATGACTACCAGCATCAGGGCGGCGAGAACTATGGAAGGCGCATAGGGCATGTCACAACCTCCTGTCATACGGCATGTCCATGACCGAAGTTCACAGGGTCCAGAGGTCCGCACACCGCGATCATTTGGTCCACCTGTGTGAACGGCTCCCTGTGTACACCACATCCATCATGGATGCACCAACCACTCCTCCATTGTGAGTAGTTACAGAAAAAAGGAATTCCCGGCATTGACCGGGGATTCCCTGACCTCATCGACGAATGGGTCGTCGTACCCGTCAGGGATTACGCCACCCCCACGACAACTCCGATCCGGGCGCAATGAATTGCAGTAGGGCACCAGCCACAATGCTCCAGGCACCCGCTGACGAATCTCGAAATCCTTTCCGTTCCAGACGACAAACCCAAGATGCAACTTGTGATCCAGCCGCTTGCTCTCCGGCACCCAGTCCGGCATCGGTACTGGATCGTAATCGTGGTCATCCTCCCGGCCCGGCGGCGAGCTGTCTTTGAGGAATATGGTCCAACGCATCACGGGCACATAATCTAGTTTCGCGACACTCAAGTGTGGCCGGAACGGCTCAGTCAATACTTTTTCCGCTGGCGTCAACGTGGGTGCAGGCAAATAGTCACTGGTGACTTCACGTAAGGCCCCGGTCTCCGTCCATTTGTACAAACGTGTCTCGGCATGCGCCGCATGACAGGCCTCGGTCTCCAGTACATATTCGCCCTCCCTCGCCACCAGCGGGTCATCGTCGATGCACCGGAAAGGCCCCACCACCAGGTACACGGCATCTGACGGACTATTTCCCTCGAACGACCGCAGCATGATGCCTTCCAGAATATCGACATTCGCCATGAAGTCTGGCCTATCCCCGTATCCGGGCAGGGCCAGATATGGCTGCGACCGGCGCGCCTGACCGGCCCGGGCCTCGACTGGAAGAAAAATATGTTCCGTCGGAATGGCGATCAGCACTTCCGCCAGATGGCGCGGCAGCAAGCCGATGCACGGCCGATTGAGTCCACCATACCGCGTCCGACCACTATCATCGCCAGCATCCTCAGGACACCACTCCGCCCCCATTCTCTTTTCCACTTCATAGGGAATCCACGGATCAGGCACCTTTTCCGGCGCCCGGGGGAGCATCCACAGATCCGGGTGACTTTCTTGCGCCACATGCGCCGACGTTGCCACGCCACCATCGCTGGCCTTCATCGGCGCACCGGACTTGCAGGCGGCCATGACTACCACCATTGTCAAGGCAGCAAAGGATTTCCGGAGCATGTCAGACCTCTTGACGACATATCCATGATCGAGAGCCAGCAGACCCGCATCAGTCATTCGGCCTTATTGGAATTCCGCGGCAATCGACTTGCGGACTTGGCGTCCCTTCACCCCGCGATCCAGTTCCAATCCTTCTTGTAAGAACGTCGTCCAACGCAATGATGTCCAAGTCCCGCTCCGCGGGACGAATGGTGCCCTGCATTTTCCAGCGCATGCAGTCACCATCGGCTGTCGCCTTGACCAGATAGATCCCACCGCTGCGCAAGCTTTCGATCGTCAGGACGGCGGTGTTTCCGACTGCAATACCGTGAATGACTCCATCCTCATCAATCTGCGCCAACCGCACGCTCGCGCCGAAAGAACCGCCACTGATCCTGTCGTCCTTATGAATCAGGTCGATGTAGAATCCGCCGCAGTCCGCCCCCGGCTCCGTTTTGTCGCACCACTGCACGGACCAACTTCCATTGAAGTCGGCACGGGCATTTGATTGCCGGCCCGCTTTGCCTGATTCGGCCTCAGGGATGACAGCGTCATGGCGCTGTTCAACAATCAATGTTTGTTGAGGCATTGATTGGGCGCTCCCACTACCGACGAGAACCAGGGCCAGCATCCCTGCGGCAGTACGCCATTTCATCTCATCCATACTGCTTCATCCTCCCTCTCCCTCATGGCCCCCGCTGATTTCAGGCGACGCTCCACTGCATAGGCCGATATTCGTCAGCGACTCCCTGTTTACACCACATCCATCACGGATGCACCGACCGTTCCTCTATTGTGAGTAGTTACAGAAAAAGAACGCGTCGGCGCATCTTCGTTACGCAAAAAAAAACCCGCCTTTCGGCGGATTTTTTTCCATGGCTTCGATGTTCAGTCGCGCAGCTTCACCAGCCAGCCGTGGCGGTCGGGGATCTTGCCGTACTGGATGTCGGTCAGTTCCTGGCGGATGCCCATGGTCACTTCGCCGGCGGGCGCGTCGATGTCGCCCACCGCGAAGTCCTTGCCCTTGAGCTGGCCGATCGGGGTGATGACGGCGGCGGTGCCGCAGGCGAACACCTCGCTGATCTCGCCGGAGGCCACGCCCTGCTTCCATTCGTCAATGGAGACCTTGCGCTCCTCCACCGCGTGGCCGCGGTCGCGCGCGATCTGCAGGATGCTGTCGCGGGTGACGCCTTCCAGGATGCTGCCGGACAGTTCCGGGGTGACGATGCGGCCGTCCTTGTAGACCAGGAACACGTTCATGCCGCCCAGCTCTTCCAGGTACTTGCCTTCCACCGGGTCGAGGAACAGCACCTGCGAGCAGCCCTGCGCCTGCGCTTCCTGCTGCGGCAGCAGCGAGGCGGCGTAGTTGCCGCCGCACTTGGCCGCGCCGGTGCCGCCCTTGGCGGCGCGCGCATAGTCCTCCGACAGCCAGATCGACACCGGCGCCACGCCCTTGGCGAAGTAGGCGCCGGCGGGGCTGGCGATCACGTAGTAGCCGGCGGCGTGCGCGGCGCGCACGCCGAGGAAGGCTTCCGTGGCGATCATGAAGGGACGGAAGTACAGGCTGGTCTCCGGCGCCGACGGCACCCAGTCGCCGTCCACGGCGACCAGTTGCCGCAGCGATTCGACGAACTCGGCCACCGGCAGTTGCGGCAGCGCCAGGCGCGCGGCCGAGCGCTGCAGGCGCGCGCCGTTGGCGTCGGGGCGGAAGGTCCAGATGGAGCCGTCGGCATGACGGTAGGCCTTGATGCCCTCGAAGATCTCCTGGCCGTAATGCAGCACCGAGGCGGCCGGGTCCAGCGAGAGCGGGCCGTAGGGGCGCACTTCGGCGTCGTGCCAGCCCTGCGCCTTGTCCCAGGCGATGGCAACCATGTGGTCGGTGAAGTGCAGGCCGAACCCGGGGCTGGCGAGGATGGCGTCGCGCTCGGCCGGCGTGCGGGCCTTGTCGGAGCGGGTCACGCGGTAGGTCAACGGGGCGGCGTTCATCACGTTCATCTCTTCACTTCCTGACGGGTTCTGCGGAGGGAGCCGGCGGCTCAGAGCATGCCGGTTTCCAGCTTGGCGGCTTCGGACATCATGTGGCGGCCCCACGGCGGGTCGAACACCAGTTCGACGTCGGCCTCGGCGACGGTGGGGATCATCTCCAGCTTGCTGCGCACGTCGTCGACGAGGATCTCGCCCATGCCGCAGCCGGGGGCGGTGAGCGTCATCTTGACGTCCACTTCGCGCTGGCCGTCGTCGCGGTGGCGCAGGCTGGCCTCGTAGACCAGGCCCAGGTCGACGATGTTGAAGGGGATTTCCGGATCGAAGCAGGTGCGTAGCTGGTTCCACACCAGGGCTTCGACTTCCTCGTCGCTGGCGTTGTCGGGCAGCGTCAGCGGCTCGGCCGGTTCCTTGCCGATGGCGTCGGCGTCCTTGCCGGCGATGCGGAACAGGTTGCCTTCCACGAACACGGTGTAGCTGCCGCC
The DNA here is from genome assembly GCA_937975725.1 of uncultured Pseudoxanthomonas sp. Taxonomy (GTDB): domain Bacteria; phylum Pseudomonadota; class Gammaproteobacteria; order Xanthomonadales; family Xanthomonadaceae; genus Pseudoxanthomonas_A. The sequence continues at coordinate 26,583 of CALJUL010000101.1, forward strand.
CAGCGCCTGGGTGATGTAGCCGTAGCTGCCCGCCGGCAGGGTGACGAGTTCCCCCTGCGGCACCAGCACGGCGCTGCAGTCGCGGGAGAATTGGACGGGTTCGCTGCTGCGGGAATACATGGGGACCACGTGGGGATGCGCGCGGAGCGCCGCAAGACGCGCCATTGTACCGCCCCGCTCCCGGCAGGCGCGTTCAGGGCTTATCCTTGGCGGCCCTTCCGGAGCCGCCATGTCCCCTCCCGCGCGCCGCAGTCCCCGCTGGCTTGCCTTTGCTTTCCTGGCCCTGGGGGGCGCGAGCGTGGTGCTGGTCTGGGTGGTGCTGGCGCTGCACCTGCAACGGCAGGCCGGCTGGATGGCGCTGCTGGCCGCCGCGGATGTGGTCCTGATGTTGCGCCTGGGCGGCATGCCGGCAGGCCGGGCGCGCGCCCTGCTGGGCGCCGCGGCGACGGCGGCCGTCTGCGCGCTGGCGCTGTGGAGCATCGCCGCCACCCACATCGGCTTCGCGTTCGGGCTGAACCCGTGGGATTCGGTGCTGAAGCTGGGATTCCACCACGCCTGCACCCTGGTCGCGCTGGCGACCACCCCGCTGGACTGGCTGGCGCTGGCGGCGGCGCCGGTCCTGGCCGCGTGGTGGACGCGCTGAAGACGGCGCCGTGCCGCAGCGCCCCTGCGCTATGCTCGGCGCCGCTCGCTTGCGCGGACCGCCCATGGATCGCCGGAACGCTTCCCCTCTGTCTCTGCTGATCGGTGGCGGTCTGCTGGTCGGGACGCTGGACCTGCTCTTCGCCGTGGCCTTCTGGGCGCCGCGCGGCATCACCCTGGTCGACGTCCTGCATGCGATCGCGACCGGCTGGTACGGCAAGCGCAGCCATGCCATGGGCAGCTACAGCGCCTTCGTCGGCGCGCTCTCGCACTACCTGATCGCCTGCGCCTTCGTGCTGGCCTACTGGCAGGCCGCGCGCCGCCTGCCGGCCCTGGTGCGGCGTCCCTGGGCCTGGGGCGCGGTCTACGGGCTGGCCTTGTACGCGGCGATGAATTTCGTGGTGCTGCCGCTGTCGGCGGCCGGGCCGCCGGGTTTCGCCGACACGGCCTGGGTGGCGAGCAGCATCGCCGTGCACGTGGTCATCGGCCTGCTGTGCGCCGGGTTCGCGCGCAGGGCGCTGCGGCGTTGAAGATGGCCGCCGCGGGCTCAGTGCCCGCCGTCGAGCGCCTTCAGTTCGCTGACCAGCGCGTTCGCCATCTCGGCGCCGTCGCCGTACAGCATGCGGGTGTTGTCGGCGTAGAACAGTGCGTTCTCGATGCCGGCGAAGCCGGTGCCCTTGCCGCGCTTGATGACGATGGTGTTCTTGCTGTTCACCACGTCGAGGATCGGCATGCCGTAGATCGGACTGGCCGGGTCGGTCTTCGCCACCGGGTTGACCACGTCGTTGGCGCCGATCACCAGCGACACGTCGGTGTTGGCGAACTCGGGGTTGATGTCGTCCATGTCGGCGATCAGGTCGTAGGGCACGCCGGCCTCGGCCAGCAGCACGTTCATGTGGCCCGGCATGCGGCCGGCGACCGGGTGGATGGCGAACTTCACCTTCACCCCGCGTTCGATCAGCTTCTGCGTCAGTTCCCAGATCTTGTGCTGCGCCTGCGCCACCGCCAGGCCGTAGCCGGGCACGATCACCACGCGCTCGGCGTAGGCCATCATCGCGGCCACGTCGGCGGCCTCGATCGGCTTCATCGATCCGCCGATCTCCTGCATCGCCGCGCCGCCGCCGCCGAAGTTGGAGAACAGCACGTTCTTGATGCTGCGGTTCATCGCCTTGGCCATCAGCCGCGTCAGCAGCATGCCGGCCGCGCCGACCATGGTGCCGGCGATGATCAGCGCCTCGTTGCCCAGCACGTAGCCCTCGAAGGCCACCGCCAGGCCGGTGAAGGCGTTGTACAGCGAGATCACCACCGGCATGTCGGCGCCGCCGATGGGCAGCGTCATCAGCACGCCCAGCGCCAGCGACAGCGCGAAGAAGGCGACGATCCACGGCATCGCCAGCGTGGTGAGCGCCATCACGCCGCAGGCCACCGCGGCCAGTGCCACCAGCGCGTTGAACCACTGCTGGCCCGGGAAGGTGTAGCGCTTGTCCATGCGCCCGTCGAGCTTGGCCCAGGCGATCACCGAGCCGGTCAGCGACACCGCGCCGATCAGCGCGCCGATGACGGCGAGCAACAGCGTGAAGGTCGACGGCGCCGGTTCGCCGGACGAATACCGCACCAGTTCCACCGCGCCGATGGCCGCAGCCGAGCCGCCGCCCATGCCGTTGAACAGCGCCACCATCTGCGGCATGTCAGTGATCGCCACCTTCTTGCCCCACACCCAGTTCAGCCCCACGCCGATCACGATGGCCGCGATCATCAGGCCGATGTTGTGCAGGCCCGGCAGGAAGAACGTGGCTATGGTGGCGATCAGCATGCCGACGCCGGCCCACTGGATGCCGCTGCGCGCGGTCTTCGGGCTGGCCATGCGCTGCAAGCCCAGCAGGAACAGCGTGGCGGCGACGAAATAACTCAGCTTGACCAGGGTGAGTGCGCTCACTTGGCGTCCCCCGGCTTCTTCGACGACTTGAACATCTCCAACATGCGCTCGGTGACCACGTAGCCGCCGGCGGCGTTGCCCGCGCCCAGCAGCACCGCGACGAAGCCGATGGCCTTCTCCAGCGTCGTGTCGGCGTGGCCCAGCACCACCATCGCGCCGATCAGCACGATGCCGTGGATGAAGTTGGAGCCCGACATCAGCGGCGTGTGCAGGATCACCGGCACCCGCGAGATGATCACGTGCCCGGCGATGGCCGCCAGCATGAAGATGTACAGCGCCACGAACCCGTCGCTCATCCGCTCCCCCATCCTGTCCACGTTGTCGCGCCGGCGATCGCGGCGTCCCGGCATCATAACCGCACCTGAACCCGATGGCATGCGCCGCGGGCCGGTCAACCATCCGCGCCGCCAGGCGTTCATGCCGCTGCAACGCCCTTCCGCAGACGAGGCTCCCGCCATGAAGCGTATACCGCCGCCGGGCACCAACGTGAGATTGCCGTCCGCCAGCGCCGGCACGGATACCCGCGTCGCGTGCTGCCGCGCGGGCCGCGCGCACGGCGGCCGCGGCACCGTCGCGGCCGGCCCCGGGAACCGGCGCTAAGCTATGTTGGTGAGTACGGCTCCCGCGCCCGCCCCCGATGCGCCGCCGCTGCCGCCCGTGGCGGCGACGCTGGACCTGTTCCTGGCCGACATCGGCCCGCGCGCCTTCCGCTTCGCCGAAGCCGGCCTGCGCCACCGCGAGGATGCGCTGGACGCGGTGCAGGACGCCATGATGAAGATGCTGGTCTACCGCGACCGTCCGGCGGAGGAATGGACGCCGCTGTTCTGGAGCATCCTGCGCCGTCGCATCGTCGACGTGCAGCGACGCGCCGGCTTCCGCCTGCGCTGGCTGCTGCCCACCGGCGACCGCGGCGAGGAGAGCGCGGTGGACTGGGCGCCCGACCACGGCGCCGGCCCTTCGCAGGCGCACGACCAGCGCGAAGCCTACGCGCGGCTGGTCGGGGCGCTGCGCCGCCTGCCCGCCCGCCAGCGCGAGGCGTTCACCCTGCGCGTGCTGGAAGAACTGGACGTGGCCGACACCGCACACGCGATGGGGTGTTCGGAAGGTTCGGTGAAGACCCATCTTTCGCGCGCGCGCGAAGCATTGCAGAAGCAACTGGAGGAATTCCGATGACCACCGCCGGGGACCCCACCTTGCGCATCGACGAACAGGCGCGCCGCCTGCACCGGGCGTCGCTGGCGCAGGTCTCGCCGCAGACCCTGATGCGCCTGCGCAGCGCGCGCCACGAGGCGCAGCGCGCGGCGCCCGCGCGCGCCGGTCACTGGCGCTGGCTCGCCGCCACCGCCTTCACCGGCATGCTGGCCGTCGGCCTGGGCCTGCGCTTCCTCCTGCCCGCGTCCACGCCGGTACCGGCGGCGGGCGAACGGCCGGCCGTCCCGGCCCTGGCCGGCACCACCACGGAAGCGCCGCAGGACGATGCCGGCGCCTCCGCCCTGTTCGACGAAGACCCCGACCTCTACCTCTGGCTGGCCACGGCCGAAGCACAGCCGCTCGCCATGGAGTCCTCCCCGTGAAACACCGTCTTTCCGCCCTGCTCCTTCCCTGCCTGCTGCTCGCCGGCCACGCCTTGGCACAATCCGCGCCCGCGCTGCCGGAGTGGGACAAGTTGACCCCGCAACAGCGCGAAGCCCTGATCGCCCCGGTGCGCGACCGCTGGAACCGCGAGCCCGAGGATCGCGACCGCATGCTGGAGCGCGCGCAACGCTGGCAGGCGATGACCCCGGAGCAACGCGCGCAGGCGCGCCACGGCATGAAGCGCTTCGAGGGCATGAATCCCGAGCAGCGCCGCCAGGCGCGCGCGCTCTACGACCGCATGAAGGAGCTCACGCCCGAGCAGCGCAACCAGTTGCGCGACCAGTGGAAGAAGATGACGCCCGACCAGCGCGACGCCTGGATGCGCCAGAACGCCCCCCGCCACGTCCCGCCCTCACCGCCTTCGCCGCCCCGTCCCTGACGTCCGCGGCATGCCGACGCACGCCATCCCCGGCCATCATTGCCGGCACGCCTCCCCTGTAGGAGCGACGTAAGTCGCGACCGGAACACCCGGCAAATCGGGGACACGGATCAGGGCGGATGGGCGCGGATCGGCAAGGCGGTGGCGTTGTGCATGCCTGTTCTCCGCATTGGACCGGATTCGCTGCCTTGTCGGGGCGTGCGGTCGCGACTTACGTCGCTCCTACAGCAGCCGCAAATAGGCGATGCCCGTCATCGGCGCTTCCGGCGAAGCGCGGGCGTCCGATGCGGGACAGTCACGGATGAGCCTGCGATTCGCCTGGCTCAGCTACCGGGGAAACGCGGGACTCCGCATTCCCCCGTCCCGGCTCACGCCGCGCCTGCGGCCTGCGGTGCCGGTGCGGCGTCCGCGGGGCGCTCGGGCCACACGGTCTTGGCCAGCAGTTCGTCGTTCCAGTCGAAATGCAGCGCACCGTCCTTGACGAACAGCGACACGAAGTTGAACACGTTGCGCGCGTACATCTCGCTGGCGTGCACGGCGCCCAGGCTGGCCAGGTTGAGCGGGCCGGCGACGGTCACGCCGCGGTGCTCGATGGTCTCGCCCGGGCGGGTCAGTTCGCAATTGCCGCCGGTCTCGGCGGCCAGGTCCACGATCACGCTGCCGGGCTTCATGCCCTCGGCCATCGCGGCGCTGACGATCTTCGGCGCGGGCCGGCCGGGTACCGCCGCGGTGCAGACGATGACGTCCACGCCCTTCAGGTGATCGGCCAGCCGGCGCTGCTGTTCGGCGCGCTCCTCCTCGGTCAACTGGCGCGCGTAGCCGCCCTCGCCCGCGGCGCTCACGCCCAGGTCGAGGAACTTGCCGCCCAGCGATTCGATCTGCTCGCGCGTCTCCGGGCGCACGTCGAAGCCTTCCACCTGCGCGCCCAGCCGCTTGGCGGTGGCGATGGCCTGCAGGCCGGCCACGCCGGCGCCGACGATCAGCACCTTCGACGGGCGGATGGTGCCGGCCGCCGTCGTCAGCATCGGGAAGAAGCGCGGCGCCAGTTGCGCGGCGATCAGCACCGCCTTGTAACCCGCCATGCCGGCCTGCGAGCTCAGTACGTCCATCGCCTGCGCGCGCGTGGTGCGCGGCAAGCGTTCCAGAGGGAATGCCTGGATGCCGCGCGCCTGCAACGCTTCGGCACGCGCGGTGTCGGCCTGCGGCTGCAATATGCCGACCAGCGCGGCGCCGGCCTTGAGCCCGCCGATGGCCTCCGCCGGCGGCGGCTGCACGCACAGGATCAGATCGGCGCCGTCGCGCGCGTGGCCCGCGTCCAGCGTTGCGCCGGCATCGGCATAGGCCTGGTCGACGAAGCCGGCGCCCAGGCCCGCACCCTGCTCAACCGTGACGCGAGCGCCGGCGGCGACCAGCTTCTTGACCGTTTCCGGCGTGGCGGCGACGCGGCGTTCGCCGCTGGCCGTTTCCTTCAGTACGCGAACCTCGACCGCCATGCGCCCCTCGTCGTCGCTGACCCGTGGGCGATGCTAGCAGAGCGCGGCCGCGCGCGGGCGCGGTGCCGGCTCAGACCGGGGCGGCGGTGGGTTCCAGGCGGTCGATCACGCCCTGCATGGCGCTGTCGAAGGCGTCCTCGCTCTGGTGCGTGCGCAGACGCCCCAGCCGCACCATCGCCGCCAGTTCCTCCGGCGAGGCCACGCAGAAGCGCACGCCGCGGCGGTTGACGAACAGCAGGCGCGAGGAGATCGGGCTGACCCACGACAGCTTGCCCGGCTGCACCTTGTTGTCCTTGTCGATGAAGTCCAGCCAGGTGCCGATGGGCAGATGGCGGAAATGGTCGGCGTCGGAATGGTCGAACTCCAGCGTGTCGGTGCCGGCCACCAACTGGATCGCCGCCGGCTCCTCTTCGGCCACCGGCCGCGGCAGCACCACCTGCGGCAGTTCCGGCAACGCCTTCTCCAGATCGGGCCGCGAGGCGGCCACCGCCTGCAAGGTGTCGTGCAGCGCATCCACCGCGCCGCTGGCGGCGTCGGGATTCATGCCCACGCTGCCGAACACCTTCAGCAGCGCCGGGCGCCAGGCCTGCAACCACGGCTTGCCGACGATCTGGCGCTGCGCTTCACCCAGTTCTTCCAGCACGCCGTCGGCCAGCGCCAGCGATTCGCGCAGCCCGTCGCCGTCCTCGCCCTCGCGCAGCACGGTCATGGTGACGTGGTGCGCCCACGGCTGGCGCAGGAAATCCTCCAGCGCCTGCGGCACGTGGCGCCCGGACAGGCGCGCGTCCAGTTCGGCGGCGGTGCGCACGCGCGCCGCTTCCAGCCGCTCCTGGCCGCGCTGGATCTCGGCCGCACGCCGCTCGGCGATCTCGATGCGCCGGCGGTGCTGTTCCAGGAACGCGCGGAACTCCTCCTCCAGCGTCAGGAAGATGGCCAGGTTCTCGTTGAACTCGGCCACCAGCCGGCCGACGATCTCCTCCACCTTGCCCAGCAGCGTGCGCTCGGCCGCGCTCTCGCCGTTGTTGCCCTCGCAGGCCTCGGCCAGCGAGTTGAGCAGGCGGCGCGCCGGGTGCGTCTTCTGCACGAACATGCGCCGGTCCAGCAGGGCCACCTTGACGAAGGGCACCACCAGCCGGCCGATCAGCTCGCGCGGGCGGCCTTCCAGGTCGCGCTCGTCCAGCATCACGTCGAACAGCATGCCGACCAGGTCGATGGCGTCCTCGTCCACCGGCGCCAGGCGCGCGCTGGACGGGTCCAGACCGAGCTGGGTGGCGCTGCTCAGCACTTCGTTCTTCAACCGCTGCGCCAGCGATTCGCCGCTGTCGCCGATGGCCGCGCGCAGCGTGGCGCTGGGCGCTGCCTGCAGCAGCGACAGCACCGACAGCATCTCGCGCTGGGAAAGATCCCGCTGCGCCTGTCCCGCCGACGTACCGCGCGACGCCTCGCCGGTGTCGTCGGCGCGGCCGCGCCGCGATTCCTGCAACAGGTGGTGCAGGGCTTCCAGCAGCACGCCCTGCGCACCCGCGCCTCCGGCATAACCGCCGGCCACGTCACCGAAGCCGGGCAACTTGGCGCCGCCGTGACTGGCGTGCAGGCCGCGGCTCATGCCGGCCATGCGGTTGATGAAGCGCGCCGCCCAGGCCGGTGCGCCCGCTTCGTCGGTGGGTTCGAGTTCTTCATCGTCCTCGGCCGCGGGCATCGCCTGCGCCGGGCGTGCCGCGCGTCGCGCAGGCATCTCGGGGATGACGCCGGCCTGCACCAGGCGCTGGTCCAGCGCTTCGTAGACGCGCGCGATGCCGGCGACCAGGTCGCGCTCGCACAGCTTGATGACGACCAGCCGCACTTCCGGCGCCAGGTCGCATGTGGCGAAGGCGTCCTGCACCGCCACGCCGATGTGTTCGGGCCCGATCGGGTTGTGCTCGGCGTCCAGCACCAGGTTGCCGGCGATCCAGCCCAGGCGGCGGTCCAGCCGGGCCAGGACCTGCTTGCAGTCGCGCAACACCACGCCGGCCAGGTTGCGCGCCGCCAGGCGCGATTCCAGTTCCTGCTCGGAGACCAGGCTGAGGGTGTCGCCGCGCGCGGTGGCCAGGGACGCTTCGGCCGACAGCGGTTCGCCCTCTTCCAGCGATTTCCAGGCGCGTTGCAGGTGACTGCGGAAGCGCGCGACGATCTCCTCGCGGCGGCGGCGCAGTTCGCGCATCGCGTCGAGGAAGGCCATCTGCGCCGCGCCCGCGCGCTCGGCGCGGTCGAACAGGGCGTCGTCGAACCGTCCCAGCGCCACGGCGAAACCGTCCACCAGCGGCGGGACGGCCGCATCGCGCGCCTGTTCCAGCAGGCGCGCGTCGCGCCCGGGGCGGTCAGCGTTGTTGGGGACGGTCGACATGCGCAAGGTTCCCCGCCTTGGCAGGCGAAAGGAGTTCGGGGGAGGCGGGCAACGGGTTTCCGCCTCGCCATCGTAGGAAATCCGCGCGCCGGGCATCCGTGATGGCCTCGGCAGTTTGGCACCCTGCGAGCCGCCGGCGGACCGGCGAAGCATATGGCACGCGGCTTGCCTGTCGCATCTTTCTGCCCTCAGGACGCCGCGGGCGCCAGCCGGTCCACCACGCCCTGCATGGCACTGTAGAACGCGTCCTCGTCGCGGTGCGCGCGCACGCGGCCCAACTGCGCCATGACCACCAGTTCCTGCACCGAAGCCACGCAGATGCGCGCACCCGCGCGGTTGACGAACATCAGCCGCGAGGACACCGGGCTGATCCAGCTCAGGCGCCCGGCCTGCACGCGGTTGTCCTTGTCGACGAAATCCAGCCAGCTCCCCACCGGCAGGCGCGCGAAGTAGTCGGCGGTCACCCCATCCTGGTGCGCCAATCCGTCGCGCAGTTCCTCTTCCTCCAGCAGGCCGGGCAGCACTTCGCGCGTTCGCGGCGCGGCCTGCACCGCGAACGCGGGCCGCTTGACGGCGCCGATCCGCGCGGGGGCGACGGCCGCGGGAGCGGCGAGCAGGTCCAGCAATTGCTGCCGCCGCTGCGCCACGTCGGCGCGGCCGCGGCCGGACGCCATCCACATCGGCTGCAACCAGTCGGCCGCCGCCTGCCAGCCTTGCGCACCGCCCTTGGCCTGCGCGTCGGCAGCGGCCTGCAACAGGCCGTCCAGCATCATCGGCGCGGCTTTGGGCTTGCCGGCCGCCTCCATGCGCACCGCATGCGCCGGCCAGTCGGCTTCCAGCGCCTGCCGTAGCGGCGCCGGAAGGGTATGCCCCTGCAAGCGCGCGGCGAGGTCGTTGCGCGCCCGTTCGACCGCCTGCACGGCCTGCTCTTCCGCCTGCTGCGCCTGGGTCAGTGCGCGCTCGGCCTGCTCGGCGTCGCGGCGGTACTGCGCGTAGAAACCGTTGAAGTCGGCGCGCAGGGCGCGGAACACCGACTGGCTCTCGTCGAAGTCGGCCACCAGCCGCTGCACCGTGTCCTCGACCTTCTCCAGCAGCGCGCGCTGTTCGGGGGTTTCGCCGCGGTTGCCTTCGCAGGCTTCCACCAGCACGTTCAACAGGCGCCGGGCCGGGTGCGTGGCCTGCAGGAACAGCTTGCGGTCCTGCAAGGCCACCTTGGTCATCGGCGCGATCAGCCGGCCCAGCGTGCGGGCCTGCACCGGGGCCAGGTGACTTTCCTTGAACACCACCTCGAACAGCATGCCGATCAGGTCGACCACGTTCTCGTCGGCCTCGGACAGCTTCACCGCCTCCGGCGCCACGCCCAGTTGCTTGGCCTGGGCGAAGATCTGCTCCTTGAAGCCGATCAGCAGCCCCTTCGGCGCGGCGAGGATGGCGGCATGTACTTCCGGCGGCGCGATCTGCACCAGGGTCAGCGCCGCCACCAGTTCGCGCTGCGACAGGGCCGTGCGCGCTTCGGCCGGCCGCGCCTGGCCCAGGCTGCGCGCGCGCGCTTGGCGCGATTCCTCCAGCAACTGGTGCAACACCGGCGGCAGCGTGGCCGCCGCGTTCTCCACCTTGGGCTGGCCCGCGCCGGCGGCGCCGTCGTCCCAGGAGACGAAGAAGCGGGTGAGCCAGTCGGGCTCGGCCGGCGGTTCTTCCTGCGCGGCGCTGGGGATCGACGTGGCGCGGCGCCGGCGCGGCGAACCGGAATCCTGCGGACCCAGTTCGCGCACCAGGCGCGCGTGGACCGATTCGTAGATCGGGCCGATCAGTTCGACGAACTCGCGCTCGCAGCATTGCAGCGCGAGCGCGCGCACGTTGCCCGGCAACGCGGCCTGCGCCAGGCCCTGGTAAACCGCCATTGCGATGCGTGCCGGCGAATACGGCCCGTGGCCGGCGTCCAGCCGCACGCCCAGGTCCAGCCAGGCCAGGTAGCCGTTGAGACGCAGCAGTTCGGCCTTCCATTCGCGGCCGATCACCTCGGCCAAGCGCTCGGTAGCCAGGCGGACTTCGAGTTCATCCTCTTCCACCAGGTCCAGGTGCGCGCCCTGCCGCTCGCTGCCGAACTGCGTCGGCTGTGCCTCGCCTGCGGCAGCGGCGCGCCATGCGCCGGCCAGGTCTTCGCGGAAACCGGCCAGGATGGGCTCGCGCCGCTCGCGCAGCGCCAGCATGCCGTCCAGGTAGGGGCCGCGGTCCAGTTCCAGGCGTTCCAGCCGGTCCAGCATGGGCTGGCGCAGCCCGTCCAGTACGTCGGAGAACGCATCCAGCAACGCCGGCAGCATCGCTTCCTGCAGGAGCCCGACGAGCCGGTTGCCGGAAGTGGGAAGGGGCGGTGGCGTTGCAGGCATCGCGTCGATCGGTCAGGTTGGGTCGCGGCGGCCCCACTACACTGGCGGCCTGTCGGCGGTCGGGGCCAAGGGCCCGCGGTCCGCTGCGATTACACTTCCGCACACGAATTCCGTGCGCTGCATCCCACTATAAGGCGACTTGATGAAGACCGATAGCCTGCTGCAGGCCCTGGACACCCGCCGTTCGGTGCCCTCCCGGCAACTGGGCGAACCCGGCCCGGACACCGCCACACTGCACCGCATGCTGGCCTCCGCCGTGCGCGTGCCGGACCACGGCAAGCTGGTGCCGTTCCGTTTCATCCGCATCCAGGGCGAGGCCCGCCATGCCCTGGGCGAGTGCCTCGCCGCGCGCACCCGTGCGCTCGACCCGCAGGCGCCGGGCGCCGCGGTCGAGAAGGACCGCGGCCGCTTCGCGCACGCGCCGGTCATCGTCACCGTGGTCGCGCGCCTGACCCCCGGCCACAAGGTGCCCGAGCAGGAACAACTGCTCAGCGCCGGCAGCGTGTGCTTCGCGCTGCTGCAGGCCGCGCAGGCGCTCGGCTACGGCGCGCAGTGGCTGACCGGCTGGATGGCCTACGACGACGCCGTCGCGGAGTTGCTGGGCCTCGGGCCGAACGAGAAGATCGCGGGCTTCATCCACATCGGCACGCCGCGCGTGGACGCGCCGGAGCGCGAACGCCCCGACGCCGCCGCGCTGCTGACGGACTGGACGCCGGATGCCTGACGCCGCCCCGCCCCGTCCGCTCTACCTGGTGGACGCCAGCCTGTACGTGTTCCGCGCCTGGCATTCGATGCCGGACGAATTCCAGGACGCGGACGGTTGGCCGACCAACGCGGTGCACGGATTCGCCCGCTTCCTGCTGGAGCTGCTGGAGAAAGAGCGCCCGCGGCACATCGCCGTCGCCTTCGACGAAGCGCTCGACAGTTGCTTCCGCAACCGCCTCTACCCGGCCTACAAGGCCAACCGCGAGCCGGCCCCGGAAGCCCTCAAGCGCCAGTTCGCCCATTGCAAGGCACTGTGCGCCGCGCTGGGCCTGGACGTGCTGGCCCACACCGACTACGAGGCCGACGACCTGATCGGCAGCGCGCTGCACGCCGCGCGCCCGGTCGGCTACCGCGGCGTGATCGTCTCGGCCGACAAGGACCTGTCGCAGTTGCTGCTGGAGCACGACGAGCAGTGGGACTTCGCGCGCGGCCAGCGCTGGGGCATGCCCGGCGTGAAGGCCCGGCACGGCGTGGAGGCCCGGCAGATCGCCGACTACTTGGCGTTGACCGGCGACGCGGTGGACAACATCCCCGGCGTCACCGGCATCGGCGCGAAATCCGCCGCCGTGCTGCTGGCCCATTTCGGCGACCTCGACACCCTGCTCGCCCGCGTCGACGAAGTGCCCTTCCTGCGCCTGCGCGGCGCCGCCACGCTCGCCCTGCGCCTGCGCGAGCAACGCGACCACGCCCTGCTCTGGCGCCAGCTCACCACCATCGCGTTGGACGCCCCCCTGGGCGACATCGAACCCGGCCACGCCCGCGCCACCGCTGACGCCGACATGCTGTCCGCCCTCTCCGACGCCCTGCGCTTCGGCCCGATGACGCGGCGCAGGCTGCGGGTGGCGGCGGGGTTGGAGACAGCAGAGCGGAACGACTGACAAACGGCACCCGTACCCGCTAGCATCCGGCCATGGACGATCACGACGACAGCAAGCAGGCAGCGCCGGCCGAAGTGGTCTGGCAAGGCAAATACCAACGCATGATGGTCCGCGGGACGTGGGAATACGTGGAGCGCGCGCATGCCGGCGGGTTGGCGGCGATCATCGTCGCCGTGACGCCCGAGGACAAGGTGGTGTTCGTCGAACAGTTCCGCGTGCCGCTGCAGGCGCGCACCATCGAGATGCCGGCGGGACTGGTGGGCGACATCCACGAGGGTGAGTCGATCGAGTCTTCGGCGATCCGCGAGCTTGAGGAGGAAACCGGCTGGACGGCGGAGAAGGCGGAGGTGCTGATGATCGGCCCCACCTCCTCGGGCAGCAGCAGCGAGAAGATCGCCTTCGTCCGCGCCAGCGGACTGCGCAAGGTCGGCGACGGGGGCGGCGACGGCGACGAGGACATCACCGTGCACGAAGTGCCGCGCGCGCAGGCGGCAGCCTGGCTGGCGCGCAAGATCGGCGAAGGCTACGAACTGGACGCCAAGCTCTGGGCCGGCCTGTGGATGATCGACCACAACCTCGACGGCACCGAGCGCCGCTGAAGCAGCGCCTTCAGCCGAACCGCACGCCGTAGCCTGCGAACCGCCACACGCTCCCGTTTTCCCAGCGGAGCGTGACGACTTCGCGCGCGTGCTCGGCCGGCCGGCCGAGCGACGCCGAGAATTCCAGTGCCGCATAGGTGGCCGGGGGCAGCGATGCGCCATCGCGCGGGCGGTCGATCCGCACGCTGGTCCAGCGCCGGTCCGTACCGCGGCCGAGCACCCTGCGGTCGCGGACCATCGTGGTGACGAACTCTTCGCGCGGCACTGCGCGGCGCAGCATTTCCGATGCCGCGTCCCACAGCAGGCCGATGTCGCCCTGCTCGATCATGCGGATGAAGCGCATGGCCGCCATGCCCAGCCGCTGGATGTCCACGTCTTCCAGCCCGAGTCGCGGCTCGTCGGTCGCCGACATCGTCGGCATCGCTATCACGGCCATCTGCTTTCTCCTGCGTCTGCCCCGACGAATCGCCCGCCACGGGTTTCGCCGCCATGCGGGACCTGGGCCCGGCGGCGCCGGCTCCCGGGCAATATCGGGGTATGGCGACATAACCGGACGCGGATGGAATGCGGGTGGAATGCGGATGGAGCGCGGGCGGAGCGATGCGACTGTGAGCTGTGGCCTCGGGGATGTGGGTGCGGTGAACTGTGAGCCATGTAGGGCATCTCCACCCGCCGCATCCACATCCTCAAACTGCAACCCGCCAGTGCATCACCGCACTGCCGCCACAGGTATCTACTGTCTCGCATGCCTGCCTACACATAATGTCTGTATGTATGCATGCATCATTTGCGCTGCATGGAGTGATGCAGCGCTGCGTGAATCCAACAATCAAATCACCCGGCGAAACGATCCGTAGCGCGCACCAGCGCATCCACGTTCTCGGCTTCGAAGGCCGAATGGCCGGAGGCCGGGGTGATTTCCAGCGACGCTTTCGGCCACGCCTTGTGCAGGTCCCAGGCGTTGGCGATCGGGCAGACCACGTCGTAGCGGCCGTGCACGATCACGCCGGGAATGTCGGCGATGCGGTGCGCGTCGCGCAGCAACTGGTCTTCGACTTCGAAGAAGCCGCCGTTGACGAAGTAGTGGTTCTCGATGCGCGCAAACGCCAGCGCGAACTGCGGGTCTTCGTGGCCGCTGACGAAATCCGCGTCCACGTGCAGGAAGCTGGTCGCGCCCTCCCACACGCTCCATGCCTTGGCCGCGGCCAGCCGGGTGGCGGTGTCTTCCGAAGTCAGCCGGCGGTGGAACGCCGAGATCAGGTCGTGCCGCTCCACCGGCGGAATCGCCGCCACGTAGTGCTCCCACGCATCCGGGAACAGGCGGCTGGCGCCTTCCTGGTAGAACCATTCCAGTTCCCAGCGGCGCAGCATGAAGATGCCGCGCAGGACCAGTTCGGCGACGCGCTGCGGATGCGTTTCGGCATAGGCCAGCGCCAGGGTGGAGCCCCAACTGCCGCCGAACACCTGCCAGCGCTCGACGCCCAGCTTCGCGCGCAGCTTCTCGATGTCCGCCACCAGGTCCCAGGTGGTGTTGCCGACCAGGTCCGCGTGCGGCGTGGAGCGCCCGGCGCCGCGCTGGTCGAACAGCACGATCCGGTATTGGGCCGGGTCGTGGAAGCGCCGCATCTTGGGGCTGCAACCGGCGCCGGGGCCGCCATGCAGCACCACCACCGGCTTGCCGTCGGGATTGCCGCACTGCTCGTAGTAGAGGGTATGGCGGTCGTCGACCTTGAGCGTGCCGGTGTCGAAAGGCTCGATCTCGGGATACAGCGTGCGCATGGCGTCGCGTCCTGCAGGTGGGAATCGCCGCAAGTCTAGCCGCTCGCCGGTGGCGGCCCGCTGAAGCATCCCAAGGTGACGCGGTCGCGTGCTTCCAGGTCGGTGGCCGTGGCCACGTCGGCGAATCCCGCGCCCTCCAGCAGCGCGCGCACCGCATCGCCCTGGTCCCAGCCGTGTTCCAGCAGCAACCAGCCGCCTGTATGCAGGTGGCGCGGCGCGTCGGCGACGATCATGCGGATCGCCTCCAGCCCATCGGCGCCGGAAGCGAGCGCAGCGGCCGGTTCGAAGCGCAGGTCGCCTTGCGCGAGGTGCGGATCGCCCTCGGCGATGTAGGGCGGATTGCTGGCGATCAGATCGAAGCGCTCGCCGGCCAGAGGCGCGCACCAGCTTCCCTGGCGGAAGGCCACGTTGGCGATGCCGTGGTCCCGCGCATTGGCGCGCGCCACCGCCAGCGCATCGGCGCTGGTGTCGGTAGCCAGCACCTGCGCCTGCGGCCGTTCGCTGGCCAGCGCCAGCGCGATGGCGCCGGTGCCGGTGCCCAGATCGGCGACGCGCAGGAGACGCCCGTCCGGCAACCGCTCCAGCGCCAGTTCGACCAGCCGTTCCGTCTCGGGGCGCGGGATCAGGGTCGCCGGCGAGACACGCAGGTCGAGGGTCCAGAACCCACGCCGCCCGACCAGATAGGCCACCGGCTCGCCCGCCAGGCGACGGGCCAGCAGGGCTTCGAAGACTGCGGCGGCCGACCCGGCCAGCGGCTCGTCGCCGTGGGCGAACAACCAGGCGCGGTCCCGGCCCAGGGCATGCAGCAGCAGACATTCGGCCTCATGGCGGGCGTCGGGGCCGGGCAGACGCCGGGCGGCATCGCGCAGCGCCAGGTCGAGCCGCGTGGAAGGCAGGTCGGGGGTCATGTCGGGCGCTATGGTAGCCCCGGGGGTGGCCGCGGGAACCGGGCCGAACGCCTGTGCTTCGCTGCGATGCGCCATCACGCCACCCTATCGTTCCGACGTTCTCCGACCTCGGGTGGAACCGGCATCGCTTGTCCGCCGCCTTGCCCGCAGAAGTGGTCCATACGCCATCGATACCGGCGCACAGCATTTCTGCCGCCCGAAATAACCCTTTTCAGTCAAAGGTTTACTTGTGGTCCGCCGGCCCCGGCCCCATGTAGCGGGGGAACGCAGATCGGCGGCGAATTCCGTCAATGCGCAACGATAGTTCAAATCTATTGATTCAATTCCATCAATCGATTTGAGATATCGATAGAGGACGTCTACCATGGCGCCATCGTTTCACCACACCACTCCACACACGAGGATGAGTCCGATGTCCCTGATCAACACCCAGGTCCAGCCCTTCAAGACCACGGCGTTCCACAACGGCGAGTTCGTCGAAGTCTCCGACGCCACCCTGAAGGGCAAGTGGTCGGTCCTGATCTTCATGCCGGCCGCCTTCACCTTCAACTGCCCGACCGAAGTGGAAGACGCCGCCGACAACTACGCCGAGTTCCAGAAGGCCGGCGCCGAGGTCTACATCGTCACCACCGACACGCACTTCTCGCACAAGGTGTGGCACGAGACCTCCCCGGCGGTGGGCAAGGCCCAGTTCCCGCTGGTCGGCGACCCGACCCACCAGTTGACCAACGCCTTCGGCGTGCACATCCCGGAAGAAGGCCTGGCCCTGCGCGGCACCTTCATCATCAACCCGGAAGGCGTGATCAAGACGCTGGAAATCCACAGCAACGAGATCGCCCGCGACGTGTCCGAGACCCTGCGCAAGCTGAAGGCCGCGCAGTTCACCGCCGCCAACCCCGGCCAGGTCTGCCCGGCCAAGTGGAAGGAAGGCGCCAAGACCATCGCCCCGTCGCTGGACCTGGTCGGCAAGATCTGAGCCTCACGGCACACGCGACACCCGTGCCTCCGCGCCGCGGAGGCACCCCGCGACACGCAGCACCGCAATCCCCCGCCTCCGGGCCGCATGCCCGGAGGCCGGTCTTCCCACCGGACGCTTGCAGCAGCGGCATGTGCCGCTCCCGGTCCCTCCCTGCCGGCCCTCCCCCGGAGCATGCCGCTCCTGCAAGCGCCTATCCCTCGCCTTTCCCACACGCACATTCCTCACGGAGACGTTCGCCATGCTGGACGCCAATCTCAAGACGCAGCTAAAGGCCTACCTGGAAAAGGCCGTGCGCCCGATCCACATCACCGCCCACCTGGACGACAGCGACAGCTCCGCCGAACTGCAATCCCTGCTCAAGGACCTGCGGGAAGTGTCGGACAAGATCAGCGTGGACGAGCAGCGCGGCGGCGAGCGCACGCCCTCCTTCGCCCTGACCAGCCCCGGCCACGACATCCACCTGAGCTTCGCCGGCCTGCCGATGGGCCACGAGTTCACCTCGCTGGTGCTGGCGCTGCTGCAGGTGGGCGGGCATCCGTCCAAGCTGGCGCAGGACGTGATCGAGCAGATCCGCTCGCTGGACGGCGAATACGCCTTCGAAACCTATTTCTCGCTGTCCTGCCAGAACTGCCCGGACGTGGTGCAGGCGCTGAACCTGATGGCGGTGCTGAACCCGCGGATCAGGCACGTCGCCATCGACGGCGCACTGTTCCAGGACGAAGTGGAGAAGCGCCAGGTGATGTCGGTGCCGGCCATCTTCCTCAACGGCGAGATCTTCGGCGCCGGCCGCATGGGCGTGGAGGAGATCGTCGCCAAGCTGGACACCAACGCCTCCGCCCGCGAGGCCGAGAAGATCAAGGCCAGGGCGCCTTACGACGTGCTGGTGGTCGGCGGCGGTCCCGCCGGCGCCGCGGCCGCGGTGTACGCCGCACGCAAGGGCATCCGCACCGGCGTGGCGGCCGAGCGCTTCGGCGGCCAGGTACTGGACACCATGGCCATCGAGAACTTCATTTCCGTGCCCTATACCGAAGGCCCCAAGCTGGCCGCGGCGCTGGAGCAGCACGTCAAGGACTACCAGGTCGACGTGATGAACCTGCAGCGCGCCGAAAAGCTGGTGCCGGCCGACGCCGACGGCCTGGTCGAAGTGAAGCTGGCCAACGGCGCCTCGCTGAAGTCGAAGACGGTGATCCTGTCCACCGGCGCGCGCTGGCGGCAGATGAACGTGCCCGGCGAGAACGAGTACCGCAACAAGGGCGTGGCCTACTGCCCGCACTGCGACGGCCCGCTGTTCAAGGGCAAGCGC